>NZ_AGBF01000025.1 GCF_000225525.1 Streptomyces zinciresistens K42
CGTCATCCGCACGGCCTCGCTGACCGTGCGCGTCAAGGACGTGCCCGAGGCCCTGGACGCGGCCCGGACCACCGTCGAGGCGGCGGGCGGGTACGTCGGCAGCGAGACGACCGTCCGGGACGGCCGGGGCCGCGAGCGCACCCGTCTCGTGCTGCGCGTCCCCGTCGCCGGCTACGCCGGGGTGCTCGCCGGTCTGGAGGGCTCGGGCACGCTGCTGGAACGCAGCGCCAGGGCGCAGGACGTCACCGACCAGGTCGTGGACGTGGACAGCCGGATCTCCTCCCAGCGGGCCAGCGTGGCCCGTGTGCGCGCGCTGATGGACCGGGCGGCCAAGCTCAGCGACGTGGTGGCGCTGGAGGGCGAACTGAGCAGCCGGCAGGCCGAGCTGGAGTCGCTGCTGGCCCGCCAGGCGTCGCTGAAGGACCGCACCGGCCTCGCCACCATCACCCTGTCCCTGACGGAGACGGGGGTGAGGAAGGCGGCCGCGGACGACGGTCCCGGCTTCCTGGACGCGCTCGCCGGCGGCTGGAGCGCGTTCGTGACCACGGTGCGCTGGCTGGCCGTGGCCTTCGGCGCCGCGCTGCCGTTCCTGGTGGCGGCGGCCCTGCTCGCGCTGCTGTGGCTGAAGGTCCTCAGGGGCCGGCTGCCGCGCCGCCCGGAACCGGTGCACGCGCCCGTGCCGGGCCCCCCGCTGCCGCCCGTCTCCGCGCGCGAGGGTGCCGGGCGGGACTGAGACGCCGGACCCTCGTAGCGTGTCCGCATGACCATGAACGCTACGAGGAACGGGGCGGGTGTGCGGGAGAGGCTGGTCGTGATCGGCGCCGACGCCGCGGGGATGTCCGCGGCGTCGCAGGCGCGCCGTCTGCGGGGCGCCGGGGAGCTGGAGATCGTGGCGTTCGAGCGCGGCAACTTCACCTCCTTCTCGGCCTGCGGCATCCCCTACTGGGTGGGCGGCGAGGTCGAGGACCGCGACCTGCTGATCGCCCGTACGGCCGAGGAGCACCGCGCGCGGGACATCGACCTGCGGATGCGGACGGAGGTCGTGGAGATCGACGTGGCCGGCGGGCGGGTACGCGCGCGTGAGGCGGACTCGGGGGCCGAGTACTGGACGTCGTACGACAAGCTCGTGATCGCGACCGGGGCCCGGCCGATCCGTCCCGGCCTGCCGGGGATGGACGCGCCGGGTGTCCACGGGGTGCAGACCCTCGACGACGGGCAGGCGCTGATCGACGCGCTGGCCCGCGCGCGGGGGCGGCGCGCGGTGGTGGTGGGCGCCGGGTACATCGGTGTGGAGATGGCCGAGGCGATGATCCACCGCGGCTACGAGGTGACGGTCGTCAACCGCGGCAGCGAGCCGATGTCGACGCTCGACGCCGACATGGGGCGGCTGGTGCACGAGGCCATGGAGGGCCTCGGCATCACCATGGTCGACGACGCCGAGGTCACCGCGATCCGCACCGGGGAGGACGGCCGGGCCCGCGCGGTGGCCACGAAGGACGCCGAGTACCCGGCGGACGTGGTGATCCTCGGGATCGGCGTCCGCCCCGAGACGGGGCTCGCGCGGGCGGCCGGCCTTCCGCTGGGCGGCCACGGCGGGCTGCTGACCGACCTGGCGATGCGGGTGCGCGGTCACGGGAACATCTGGGCGGGCGGTGACTGCGTGGAGGTCCTGGACCTGGTCTCCGGCCAGGAGCGGCACATTCCGCTCGGCACCCACGCCAACAAGCACGGGCAGGTCATCGGCACGAACGTGGGCGGCGGCTACGCGACGTTCCCGGGTGTGGTCGGCACGGCCGTCAGCAAGGTCTGCGATCTGGAGATCGCCCGCACGGGTCTGCGCGAGAAGGACGCGCGCAGGGCGGGCCTGGAGTACGTGACGGCCACGATCGAGTCCACGAGCCGGGCCGGCTACTACCCGGGCGCCACACCCATGACGGTCAAGATGCTCGCCGAGCGCCGCACGGGACGGCTGCTGGGGGTGCAGATCGTGGGCCGCGAGGGCGCCGGCAAGCGCGTCGACATCGCGGCGGTGGCGCTCACGGCCGGGATGACGGTGGAGCAGATGACGGCCCTGGACCTGGGGTACGCGCCCCCGTTCTCACCGGTGTGGGACCCCGTGCTGGTGGCGGCGCGCAAGGCGGTGAGGGCGGTGGGACAGTCCGCCTGAACGCCTTCCGCGCCGCTCGCACCGCGCCGTCTACGCCGATCCGTTGATCCGCTCGATCGCCTGCCGGGCCTGCTCGGCGGGCGGCCGGGACGGCAGGGACGACACCGACGCGCTGGCCGGCATGGCGGCCGCGGCCGGCTGTTCGGCGGGCGGCTTCGCGTGCGTGGCGGCCCGCGGGGAGCGCAGCCGGTGGCTCACCGCCTCGTCGAGGGTCACCGGGCGCTGCGTCTGGGCGGCGAGCCGTCCGGCGTCCTGGCCCAGCCGGGCCACGTCTTCCCACGGCAGCCGCAGCACCACGGCGATCTCGGCCTCGCCGTCGGGCGTGGCGTGTATCGGAGGAGTACCTCGGTCGTTCATCGCCTGTCCTCACGTCGTCCCCGCGGCCCGCCTTCCCCGTGGCGCGGGTGGTTGCCGGGACATACGCACCCGGCGGCGCCCGTGTTCACCGGTTCACGTGCCGTCCGCTGGGCAGATACTCCTCGTGGTCATCCCCGTCCATGACGTGAACCCGGTGAACCGCACCCCCTGGGTGACATACGCGCTGATCGCGGCGAACGTCCTCGTGTTCCTGTGCACGCCGGGCACCTTCGGGCCGGCCGGGGGCGAGAGCGCCACCGAGCAGCTCTGCCGGCTCCAGGCGTTCCTGGACCAGTACGCGCTGGTGCCGCGGGAGTTGATCCACGGCCGGCTGCCGGGCGCCGTCCCGACCGGCGAGGTGGCGGTCGGCGCGCAGGGGCCGGGCTGCGTCGTCGGCCCGCCCGGCTACGACAAGTCCCCGGTGCTGTCCGTGCTCACCTCGCTGTTCCTGCACGGCGGTTGGCTGCACCTGGCGGGCAACATGCTGTTCCTGCTGATCTTCGGCAACAACATCGAGGACCGCATGGGCCATGTGCGGTTCCTGCTGTTCTACGTCGTCTGCGGCTACGCGGCGTCGTACGGCTTCGCGCTCCTCAACGACGGCTCGGCCGAGCCGCTGATCGGCGCGTCCGGGGCGATCGCGGGGGTCCTCGGCGCCTACCTCGTGCTGTATCCGAGGGCCAGGGTGTGGGTGCTCGTGCCGTTCCTGGTCTTCCTGCCGCTGCGGCTGCCGGCGTGGCTGGTGCTCGGCTTCTGGTTCGTGCTCCAGGCGGTGTACTCGAAGGGCGACGCCGTCTCCGGCGCGGGCACCGTGGCGTACACGGCGCACATCGCGGGCTTTGTGGCCGGCATGGTGATCGCCTGGCCGCTGCGGGCGGGGACGCCGCCGCCACCGGAGCCGCGCGGACTGCTGTTCGGCAGGCGCGCGCGGCCGACGTGGTGAGCGGGGTTCAGCGCGCGCCGTGCGTGTGGACCACGTCGACGAGCCGGGTCAGCGCGTCGGGGTCGGTGGACGGCATGACGCCGTGGCCGAGGTTGAAGACGTGCCCCTCCAGGCCGGACGCCGCGTCCAGCACCTCGCGGGTCTTGGCCTCGACGACCTCGGGCCCGGCGAACAGGACGGTGGGGTCGAGGTTGCCCTGGAGCGCCTTGCCGGGGCCGACCCGGCGGGCGGCCTCGTCGAGCGGGACGCGCCAGTCGACGCCGACGACGTCCGCGCCGGCCTCGCCCATGAGGCGCAGCAGTTCCCCGGTGCCGACGCCGAAGTGGATGCGCGGGACGCCGTGTCCGGCGACGGCGTCGAAGACCTTCACCGAGGCGGGCATCACCGAGCGCCGGTAGTCGGCGGGGGCGAGGGAGCCGACCCAGGAGTCGAAGAGCTGCACGGCGGAGGCGCCGGCCTCGATCTGCACCGTGAGGAAGGCGGCCGTGATGTCGGCGAGGCGGTCCAGCAGGTCGGCCCAGAGCTCGGGGTCGCCGTACATCATCGCCTTGGCGTTCTCGTACGTGCGCGAGGGGCCGCCCTCGACGAGGTAGCTCGCGAGGGTGAACGGCGCGCCCGCGAAGCCGATGAGCGGGGTGGCGCCGAGCTCGGCGGTGAGCAGGCCGATCGCCTCGGTGACGTAGGAGACGTCCTCGGGGGTGAGGTCGCGCAGCCGGGCGAGGTCGGCGCGGGTGCGCACGGGCTCCTCGACGACGGGTCCGACGCCGGGCTTGATGTCGAGGTCGATGCCGATGGCCTTGAGGGGGACGACGATGTCGCTGAAGTAGATCGCCGCGTCCACGTCGTGCCTGCGCACGGGCTGGAGGGTGATCTCGGTGACCAGCTCCGGGCGCATGCAGGACTCCAGCATCGGGATGCCCTCGCGCACCTTGCGGTACTCCGGCAGCGAGCGCCCGGCCTGCCGCATGAACCACACGGGCGTGTGCGGTACGGGTTCACGCCTGCACGCCTTGAGGAAGGCGGAGTCGTACGTGGCTTGCGGCGGCGTCTGCTTGGCACTCACGGGGGCAAGTCTCGCACGGCCGCCGCGGGCCCCGGGCCGGGGCCGCCGTGTCGTCCGGGTGTCCCTCCCTGCGCGAAGCTCCCGTTCCCCTTAACCTTCCCGGCATGGCTGCGGCTCAGGGAAGACTGTCGGACGGTACGGGCGGGGCGGATGACGCGAGGGGGACCGGAGGGGCGGACCGGCAATCGGGGGGTACGGCGCCGCCGGCCTTCCGGGCCGCGGTGGAGGCCCTGCGCGGCAGCCGGCCGCGTCCGCAGATCGAGATCGAGCCGACCAGGGCGCCCCAGCGCCTGGCACCGTTCGCGTACGCCCTGGAGGCCGCCGTCGTCGAGGACGACGAGGACCTGGCCGACGGCCGGCTGGTGCTGCTGCACGACCCGGACGGCCATGACGCGTGGCGGGGCACGTTCCGGCTCGTGACGCTGGTGCGCGCGGAGCTGGAGCCGGAGATGGCGGCCGATCCGCTGCTGCCGGAGGTGTGCTGGTCCTGGCTGACCGGGGCGCTCCAGGCGCGCGGGCTGTCCTACGGCGAACCGAGCGGCACCGTCACCCGGGCCGGTTCCCACTACTTCGGCGGGCTGTCCGAGCGTCCCGCGGCCTCGCAGATCGAGATCCGCGCGTCCTGGACGCCCCGTGAGGGGCGGGGCGGGGTGCCGGACACCGGGGCCCATCTCGCGTCCTGGTGCGATCTGCTCGCGCAGGTGGCGGGGCTGCCCCCGGCGGGTCCCGGCGACGCGTCGGTGGTGACCCTGCCGCAGCGCCGCGATCCGCAGGCGCGCTGACCCGCGTCCGCACCGCCTTCTCGCGCCCGCGTCCCGTCCGTCCCCTCCGTCCCGTCCGATCCCTCTGATCCCTCTGATCCGTTCGATCCGTACCGGCCCCTCCGGGATTCCCGGAGGGGCCGCGTCATGCTCCGCGGCCACCTGCTTGACCGTCACTTTGTCGATACGGCCACATTCGGTCAGGAAAACGTTCTTGATCGAAGCGATTTCCTCACCGAACGATCGACCGTGTGTCTGAATTGCCCTGATTGTTACTCACTAAATCGTGATCTTTCTCTAAAGGGCCACGGGTTTGGTGCCGAAGACGACTGTGACCTTGAAAGCCGTCCCCGCACCCCAGGAGGCCCGGTGTCCGTTCTCCTCGAGCAGCCCGCAAGCCTGGTCGCCTACCGCCCGAACAAGCCGACCGCCATGGTGGTCGTGGCCGACCCGCGCGTCCGCTCCACCGTCACCCGTCATCTCTGGGCCCTCGGTGTGCGCGACGTGATCGAGGCCTCGTCCGTCGCGGAGGCTCGTCCCCGCATCGGCAACCCCCGCGACATCTGTGTCGCCGACGTCCATCTGCCCGACGGCTCGGGCCTGACCCTGCTGTCCGAGACCCGCGCCGCGGGCTGGCCCAACGGCCTGGCCCTGTCCGCGGCCGACGACATCGGCGCCGTGCGCAACGCCCTCGCCGGCGGCGTGAAGGGCTATGTCGTCACCGGCACCCGCACCAACCTCGGGCTCCCCACCCGGCCCGGTGCCGCCCCCATCGGCGCCGCCGCCGCCCGTATGCACCGTCGCCACCCGGGTGCCCCGAGCCACCCGGGCGGCTACCGCGAACTGTCCGGCCGCGAGGTCGAGGTGCTGCGGCTGGTGGCCGAGGGCCAGTCGAACAAGGCGATCGGCGTCTCGATGGGCCTGTCCGCCCTGACCGTCAAGAGCCACCTCGCCCGCATCGCCCGCAAGCTCGGCACCGGCGACCGCGCCGGGATGGTGGCCGTGGCCCTGCGCACGGGCATCATCCACTGAGTCCCGCCACCCCGCTCCACCGTCAGATCGTTCACTGGCGTGAACGGGACCTGCCAACGGACCCGCTCCCGCCCCTCGGCCGTCGTGAGCCGGACCCTTCACTTGACTGACTGGTTTACGACCCTCAGGCGCCCGCCGACGGAACGTTCCGTCGGCGGGCGCCGTCCATCCACGGATACCCTTGACAGGTGACCGACGCCCAAGACACCGCAGCAGACAGTTCACTGCGAACCACCGGAGGCGCCCCTCCGGACGACGCCGGATCTTCTGTTCCGGAGGCGCCGATCCCTCTGCTGGAGCCGCGCGAGGGCATTCCGCAGGTGATCGCCGACGACGCCGCGCTCGCCGAGGCGGTCGCGGCCTTCCGCGCCGGGTCGGGTCCCGTGGCCGTCGACGCGGAGCGCGCGTCCGGCTACCGCTACGGCCAGCGCGCCTATCTCGTCCAGCTGCGCCGGGCCGGGGCGGGCTCCGCGCTCATCGACCCCGTGGCCTGTCCTGACCTGTCCGGGCTCGGCGAGGCGCTGTCCGGCGTCGAGTGGGTGCTGCACGCCGCCACCCAGGACCTGCCCTGCCTGCGGGAGATAGGCATGGCGCCGACCCGGCTGTTCGACACCGAGCTGGCCGGCCGGCTCGCCGGGTTCCCCCGCGTCGGCCTCGGCGCCATGGTGGAGAGCGTGCTCGGGTTCGTCCTGGAGAAGGGGCACTCCGCGGTCGACTGGTCGACCCGCCCGCTGCCCGAGCCGTGGCTGCGCTACGCCACGCTGGACGTCGAGCTGCTCGTGGACCTGCGGGACGCGCTGGAGAAGGAGCTCGACCGGCAGGGCAAGCTGGAGTGGGCCCACCAGGAGTTCGACGCGATCGCGAGCGCTCCGCCCGCCGAGCCGCGCAAGGATCCGTGGCGGCGGACCTCCGGGATGCACAAGGTGCGCAGGCGCCGGCAGCTCGCCGTGGTGCGGGAGCTGTGGCAGACCCGCGACCGGATCGCCCAGCGCCGCGACGTGTCGCCGGGCAAGGTCCTCTCGGACACGGCCATCGTGGAGGCGGCGCTGGCGCTGCCCGCCACCGTGCAGGCGCTGGCCGCGGTCAACGGCTTCGGGCACCGCACCGGGCGGCGGCAGCTGGAGCAGTGGCAGGCGGCGGTGGACCGGGCGAAGGCCCTGACCGACGCTCAGCTGCCCTCCCCGGGCCAGCCGGTCACCGGGCCACCGCCGCCGCGCGCGTGGGCCGACAAGGACCCGGTGGCCGCCGCCCGGCTGTCCACGGCTCGGGCCGCCGTCTCCGCGCTCGCCGAGCGGCTCGCCATGCCGCAGGAGAACCTGATCACCCCCGACACCGTGCGCCGGGTGTGCTGGGAGCCCCCGAAGGACCTGGACGCCGAGTCGGTCGCCGGGGCGCTGGCCGCCCACGGGGCGCGGCCCTGGCAGGTCGAGCAGGTCACCCCGGTGCTGGTGGCCGCGCTGTCCGCGCGGGCGTCGTAGGGCGCTCACGACGGCCGCAGGCGGCGGGACCGCGCCACCGGTCCTGCCGGGAGCGAGCGTCCGGGGCCGCCGGACGGGTCACGGAAGCGGCGAGGCACCGTCGAGATCGCGCCAAGATCTTTCGCGTCCCGGGGCGCCGGGCCGCCGCGGCGGCCCGCCCGCGCCCGAGGCGGGACGCCGCCGATGGTGTGACCTTCGCCGCTCCCCCCGCCAGGACTGTGCAGCTACGTTACCCATAAGTAGCATGGGGCCTGAGCGCACGCTCAGCGTGTCGCGCAGCAGTAGTGCCATCCCGCACCCTGGAGGAGAGCCATCGTGCCTCGTACCGTCAGGGACGTCGTCTTCGTCGACGGCGTCCGCACCCCGTTCGGCAAGGCGGGCCCGAAGGGCATCTACCACGAGACCCGCGCCGACGACCTCGTCGTGAAGGCGATCCGGGAGCTGCTGCGCCGCAACCCCGGGCTCGACCCGCAGCAGATCGACGAGGTCGCCATCGCCGCGACCACCCAGATCGGCGACCAGGGCCTGACCATCGGCCGCACCGCGGGAATCCTCGCAGGTCTCCCCCAGTCGGTGCCCGGCTACTCGATCGACCGCATGTGCGCCGGCGCGCTGACCGCCGTCACCTCGGTCGCCGGTGCGGTCGCCTTCGGCGCGTACGACATCGCCGTCGCCGGCGGTGTCGAGCACATGGGCCGCCACCCCATGGGCGAGGGCGTCGACCCCAACCCGCGGTTCGTCAGCGAGAAGCTGGTCGACGAGTCGGCCCTGTTCATGGGCATGACGGCGGAGAACCTGCACGACCGCTACCCGCACATCACCAAGCTGCGCGCCGACGAGTACGCCGTGCGCTCGCAGGAGAAGGCCGCCAAGGCGTACGCCGACGGCAGGATCCAGGCCGACCTGGTGCCGATCTCGGTGCGCCGCACCGACCCGGCGGCCGGCGAGACCGGCTGGGGCCTGGTCACCGCCGACGAGCCGATGCGGCCGGGCACCACGCTGGAGAACCTCTCCGCGCTGAAGACCCCGTTCCGGGTGCACGGCCGGGTCACCGCGGGCAACGCGGCCGGTCTGAACGACGGCGCCACCGCCTCCCTGATCGCGTCCGAGGACTTCGCCCGCGAGAACAACCTGCCGGTGAAGATGCGCCTGGTGTCGTACGCCTTCGCGGGCGTCGAGCCCGAGGTCATGGGCTACGGCCCGATCCCGGCCACGGAGAAGGCCCTCGCCAAGGCGGGCATGGACATCTCCGAGATCGGCCTGTTCGAGATCAACGAGGCGTTCGCCGTCCAGGTCCTGGCCTTCCTCGACCACTACGGCATCGCGGACGACGACGCGCGCGTCAACCAGTACGGCGGCGCCATCGCCTTCGGCCACCCGCTGGCCTCCTCCGGCGTCCGGCTGATGACGCAGCTGGCCCGCCAGTTCGAGGAGCAGCCGCACGTCCGCTACGGCCTGACCACCATGTGCGTCGGCTTCGGCATGGGCGCGACGGTCATCTGGGAGAACCCGCACTTCGACACCGCCGGAGGCAGCAAGTGAGCACCACCGCCGAGCTTTTGAAGGGTGCGGCCGAGCTGTTCCCCGACGAGGTCGTGACGCAGGCGCACGTACGCCACCTCGACCTGCCGTACGGCGCCGGGCGCTTCGCGCTCATCACGCTGGACAACGGCTTCGACCACACCAAGCCGACCACCTTCGGTCCGGCCTCGCTGGCGAACCTGAACACCGCCGTCGACCAGGTCGAGGCGGAGGCCGCGGCCGGCGACATCGTCGGCGCCGGCGTCACCGGCAAGCCGTTCATCTTCGCCGTCGGCGCCGACCTCAAGGGCGTCGAACTGCTCACCGAGCACCAGGACGCGCTGGCCATCGGCAAGGGCGGCCACGAGGTCTTCAAGCGCCTCGCGGGCCTCGCGGTGCCGACCTTCGCGTACTACAACGGCGCCGCCATGGGCGGTGGCGTCGAGGTCGGTCTGCACTGCACGTACCGCACCGTCTCCCAGGCGCTGCCGGCGTTCTCGCTGCCCGAGGTCTTCCTCGGCCTGGTGCCCGGCTGGGGCGGCTGCACGATCCTGCCGAACCTGATCGGCGCGGACAGGGCCGTCTCGGTGATCATCGAGAACAGCCTCAACCAGAACAAGCAGCTCAAGGGCCGCCAGGTCTTCGAACTGGGCATCGCGGACGCCCTGTTCGAGGGGGCCGACTTCCTGGAGCAGTCGCTGATCTGGACCGCCCGGGTGCTGAAGGGCGACATCGCGGTCGAGCGCCCGGTGGTCGACCGCGGTGAGGGCTGGGACCAGGCCGTCGCCAGGGGCCGCTTCCTCGCCGACTCCAAGGTGCACGGGGCCGCCCCGGCCGCCTACCGCGCCCTGGACATCATCGCCGCCGCCAAGGACGGCGACCTCCAGCGGGGCTTCGACGCCGAGGACCGGGCGCTCGCCGACCTGATCATGGGCGGTGAACTGCGCTCCGGCATCTACGCCTTCAACCTGGTGCAGAAGCGCGGCAAGCGCCCCGCGGGCGCGCCGGACAAGAGCCTGGCCCGCCCGGTCACCAAGGTCGGTGTCGTCGGCGCCGGTCTGATGGCCTCCCAGCTCGCGCTGCTCTTCCTGCGCCGCCTGGAGGTGCCGGTCGTCCTGACCGACATCGACCAGGAGCGCGTCGACAAGGGCGTGGGCTACGTCCACGCCGAGATCGACAAGCTGCTCGGCAAGGGCCGGATCGGCCAGGACCGGGCCAACCGCCTCAAGGCGCTGGTCACCGGTGTCCTGGACAAGGCCGAGGGCTTCGCGGACGCCGACTTCGTGATCGAGGCCGTCTTCGAGGAGATCGGCGTCAAGCAGCAGGTGTTCGCGGAGGTCGAGGCGGTCGCCCCGGCGCACGCGATCCTCGCCACCAACACCTCCTCGCTGTCGGTCACCGAGATGGCGTCGAAGCTGAAGAACCCCGAGCGGGTCGTGGGCTTCCACTTCTTCAACCCGGTCGCGATCCTGCCGCTGCTGGAGATCGTGCGCGGCGAGCAGACCGACGACGCCTCCCTGGCCACGGCGTTCGCCGTCGCCAGGAAGCTGAAGAAGACCGCGGTCCTGACCAAGGACGCCCCCGCGTTCGTCGTGAACCGCATCCTCACCCGCTTCATGGGCGAGATCCAGAACGTCATCGACGAGGGCACCCCGGTCGAGGTCGCCGAGAAGGCCGTCGAGCCGCTCGGTCTGCCGATGTCCCCGCTGGTGCTGCTGGAACTCGTCGGCCCCGCGATCGGCCTGCATGTCTCGGAGACCCTCAACCGGGCGTTCCCGGACCGCTTCACGGTCTCCCCGAACCTCGCGGCCGTCGTCAAGGCGGGCAAGCGCGGCTTCTACGTCCACGACTCCGGCAAGCCGGAGCTGGACCCCGAGGTCGCCGCGCTGCTGAAGCAGGGCGACGCGGTGCTCACCGAGGAGCAGGTCCGCGACCGCGTCCTGGACGCCGTCGCCCAGGAGATCGGCCTGATGCTCGACGAGGGTGTCGTCGCCGAGGCCCAGGACATCGACCTCTGCCTGATCACCGGCGCCGGCTGGCCCTTCCACCTGGGCGGCATCACGCCGTACCTGGACCGCGAGGGCGTCTCCGAGCGGGTGAACGGCAGGAGGTTCCTGGCGCCGGGCGTCGCGAGCGTGCCCGCGTAGTACGGCCCGTGCCGGACGCCGGTGCCCCGCACATCCGTCGGTGTGCGGGGCACCCTGGTGCCGTCAGCCGTCAGCCGGGCGCCGGTCCTCGACGTGGACGACCCGCAGTTCCGTGCCGTCCTGATGGCGCTTGGCGCGGCCGTGCAGGCCGACGGCCAGATGCGTGGGGTCGGCGGGCTCGTCGGGACCGACATGGGTCATCACGTCGGGGTGATGGCCCGTCACCAGCCACCCCATGTCGTCCTTGAGGGTGAGCACGTTGAAGTCCCCGGCCTGGGAGCCGACGTGCACGGGACCGTACTCGCCCAGGAGCCGCACCGCGGCGTCCGCCAGATCGCCGGCGGGCTCCTTCAGCACCACGCAGGTGCCGTTCTCGAACAGTGCCCAGGACGCCCCCGAGGGCTCCAGGACCCGCTGCCAGACCACTATCAGCTCTTCCGTCTCCATACCCGCCATCCTGCCTGCCGCGCCCCTGTTCCTCCCGCCCGCGGTCCCGGTGACCGGGGCGCCCTCAGACCTCCCGCCACGCCTCCAGCGCGAGGCCGGGCTCGTCCTTGCGCCGGGTGACCAGCAGCCGGCCGTCCGACGGCGACAGGGTGGCCGCGACCACCCGCCCGCCCTCGTCGAGCGCCAGCGCCACCAGCGCGTCCTCCGGCAGCGGCGGACCCGACTCGGTCCACCACGCCCCCGCAGACTCCTGTTCGGTCGGATACGCGGCGAAGGCGACCCGGCCGGCGGCCGAACGCCGGGCCAGCAGCGTGCAGTCGTGGCCGTCGAGCCGGCAGCGCAGCGCCCGGAGGGGGCCCGGACCCGCGGACGTCAGCAGCCTCACCGGCTCCGATCCCGGGCGCCAGGCCCACAGCCCGTCCGCCTCGTCGGCGTAGAAGAGCGTGGTGTGCTCCGCGGAGGTCGCCAGCGCGTAGAGGGTGTCGGCGCGCACGGGGGTCTCCAGCGCCTCCTCCAGCACCGGCACGCTGCCCGGCTCCTCCTGCCGCCAGTGCAGCACGGCGCCGGGGACGGCCGCGTACAGCTCGACACGCCCCGACTCCCCCACCACGGCGGCCGGACGCTCGGCGACGTCGCGCCCCTTCAGGTCCCGCCACGGGCCCCAGCCGCCCACCTGCTTCTGGCCGCGCATGCTCATCCCGCCGGCCCGGTTGCGGACGAAGACATGGGCGCGCCCCTGCGCGTCGACGGTGACGGCCGGGCTGCCCGTACGGTCCCCGGTGCCGTCCGGGTGGCCGATGGACGCCCAGTCCAGGGCGGCGAGGCGCGGGCGGAAGTGCGTGGTGTGCACCAGCCCGGACTCGCCCGGCTTGGTGGGGCGCCAGGCCGCCAGGTGCGCATAGGAGTCGGCGCCCTGCCCGAACGCGGGGCCGGGGCGCAGCTTCTGCTCGCCGCCCACCCGGCGCGGCGGCTCCCAGCGGCCGTCCGCTCCGAGCTCGGCCCGGCACAGCACGGTGTCGCCCGCCGGCAGATAGACGCTGAGGCGGCCGTCGCGGCCGCGGATGAGCCAGTCGCCGTTCACCTGTTCACTCTATTCGGGGGCGGTACGCCGTGGGGCCCCGCCCCCGGGCAAGCTGGGTCACGGCAATGTCCGTACGAGAACAGGAAGTCGACGTATGACCGACAAGCTCACCGTGAGTGTCCTGGGCACCGGCATCATGGGTGCCGCGATGGCCCGCAACATCGCCGGGGCCGGGCACACCGTCCGGGTCTGGAACCGCACCCGTGCCAAGGCAGCGCCCCTGGCCGCCGACGGTGCCCATGTCGCCGGCACCCCCGCCGAGGCGGTCGAGGGCGCCGACGTCGTGCTGACCGTGCTCCACGACGGTCCGGCGACGCTGGAGGTGATGCGGGAGGCGGCGCCCGTGCTGCGCTCCGGCGCGGTCTGGATGCAGTCGACGACGGCGGGGATCGACGGCGTCGCGGACCTGGCGGAGTTCGCCGCCGAGCACGGCCTGGTCTTCTACGACGCCCCCGTCCTCGGCACCCGGGCGCCCGCCGAGGCGGGGCAGCTGACCGTGCTGGCGGCCGGGCCGGCCGAGGGCCGGGAGCGGCTGGCGCCGGTGTGCGACGCGGTCGGCGCCCGTACGGTGTGGACCGGCGAGGACGGCGCCGCCGGGACCGCGACCGGGCTGAAGCTGGTCGCCAACAGCTGGGTGCTCGCGGTGACGAACGCGGCCGGGGAGGCGCTGGCACTGGCCAAGGCGCTGGACGTCGATCCCCGCCGGTTCTTCGAGGTGATCGAGGGCGGTCCGCTCGACATGGGCTATCTGCGCGCCAAGTCGGGGCTGCTGCTGGAGGGGGGTCTGACGCCGGCCCAGTTCGCGGTCGCCACGGCGGCCAAGGACGCCCGGCTGGTCGTCGCGGCGGGCGAGCGGCACGGGGTGCGCCTCGACGTGGCCGAGGCGGGCGCGGAGCGCTTCGAGCGCGCGGCGGCGCAGGGCCACGGGGACGAGGACATGGCGGCGGCGTACTTCGCCAGCTTCGTGCAGGACGCGGAGGAGCGGTGACGGCACCGCCCTCCCGGTGAGGCCGCCGGCGTCGCGGGACGCCGCCGGGGTCGACGGGCATGCGACCCTTGCCGCATGACTGAGGACGTGCCGCTGCTGGTGGTCGTCGACGCCGCGAACGTCGTCGGATCGGTGCCCGACGGATGGTGGCGGGACCGGCGGGGCGCCGCCGAGCGGCTGCGGGACCGGCTGGCGGCCGACGGGGTGCCGGGACAGGCCGGGCCGGTCGAGATCGTGCTCGTCGTCGAGGGGGCCGCGCGGGGCGTGGAGTCGGTGCCGGGAGTGCGGGTGGAGGCGGCGCGCGGCAGCGGGGACGACCACATGGTCGGGCTGGTCGCGGCGGCCGGGGGGCGCCGCACCCTGGTGGTCACGGCCGACCGCGGGCTGCGGCGGCGGGTCGAGGAGCTGGGGGCGCGGGTCGCCGGTCCGCGCACGGTCCGCCCGCGGTGACGGACGGGCCCCGCGGCCGTCGCCGGGTGGGCGCGTCCGCGGGGCCCGTGCCGGGCGGGGGGCGGGGCTACGGCGTCGCGCCCGAACCCCGCCCGGCCTCCGCCTGCTGCTGTCCCAGACGGCTGTGGGAGCGGCCGTAGAGGAAGTACACGGCGAAGCCGGCGACCATCCAGATCGCGAAGCGGAGCCAGGTCTCCGCGGGCAGGTTGATCATCAGCCACAGCGAGGCGCACACCGACAGGACGGGCAGGACCGGCACCCAGGGGGTGCGGAACGCACGCGGCAGGTCGGGGCGGGTGTTGCGCAGGATGATCACGCCGATGGCCACCACCACGAAGGCGAACAGGGTGCCGATGTTCACCAGGGCGGCGAGTTCGGTCAGCGGGGTGAAGCCGGCGAGCACCGCGATGATCACGCCGAGCAGGATCGTCGGCCGGTGCGGGGTCTTGAACCGCGGGTGGACGTGGGAGAAGAACCGCGGCAGCAGCCCGTCGCGGCTCATGGCGAAGAAGACGCGGGTCTGGCCGAGGAGCAGGATCATGCAGACCGTCGTGAGGCCGACCGCGGCGCCGAAGCTGATGAAGCCGGCGTACCAGGGGTGTCCGGTCTCCTTGAACGCGTCGGCGAGGGGGGCGTCCACGGAGAGCTTGGTGTAGTTCTGCATGCCCGTGACGACGATCGACACGAGGACGTAGAGCGTGGTGCAGATGATGAGGGAGCCGATGATGCCGCGCGGCATGTCGCGCTGCGGGTTCCTGGTCTCCTCGGCGGCGGTGGCCACGACGTCGAAGCCGATGAAGGCGAAGAAGACGACGGAGGCGGCGGTGAAGATGCCCATCACGCCGAAGTTGGACGGCGCCCAGCCGAACATGAGCTGGATCAGCGGCGCCTGGAGGCTGCCGCCGGCGTCCACGGGCTGGCTCTCGGGGATGAACGGGTCGTAGTTGTCGGCGTTGATGAGGAAGGCGCCGGCGATGATCACGGTGAGGACGACGGCCACCTTGATGGCCACGACCACGGACGTGATGCGCGCGGAGAGCTTCATGCCGAGGACGAGGACGAAGGTGAGGACGAGGACGAGGGCGGCGGCGAGGATGTCGAAGCCGAAGGCGTCGGCGCCCTCCCTGCTGCCGAGTCCGGCGGGCATCGTCCAGCCCGCGTTGTCCATGAGCGACTGGATGTAGCCGGACCAGCCGACCGCCACCACCGCCGTCCCGAGGGCGAACTCCAGGACCAGGTCCCAGCCGATGATCCACGCGGGCAGTTCGCCGAGGGAGGCGTACGAGAACGTGTACGCCGACCCGGCGACCGGCAGTGTGGAGGCGAACTCGGCGTAGCAGAGGGCGGCCAGGGCGCAGGCGATGCCGGACACGACGAACGCCAGGGCCACGGCGGGCCCGGCGTTGTCCTTCGCGACCGTGCCCGTCAGCACGAAGATGCCCGTGCCGATGATGACGCCGACCCCGAAGACGGTCAGGTCCAGCGCCGACAGGGACTTCTTGAGGGCGTGCTCCGGCTCCTCGGTGTCGGCGATGGACTGCTCGACTCTCTTCGTCCGGAAGAGTGTGCTGCTCACGGTCGTACCTCCCACGCTTGTCGTCCCCGACATGATCGAGAGGGGGCCTGGTACGCCTGCCCCGGCGCGCGCCGATTCATACGGATGGGCCGGTTTCACCACCCTTCGCGGTGGTGAAACCGGCCCGTACGGCCCAGTGGGGCGGGGTCAGTCGCGCGCGGTGCGCACCGGGTCGGCCTCGGCGGCGGTGCGGTCGAACCGGCCGTCCAGCTTGGAGACGAGTCCGGTGACCTGGCGGGCGATGTCGGGGGCGGTCAGGCCGATCTCCGCCATCACCTCGGCGCGCGAGGCGTGGTCGAGGAACCGCGGCGGGATGCCGAAGTCGCGCAGCGGGACGTCGACGCCCGCGTCGCGCAGGGCCTGGGCGACGGCCGAACCGACGCCGCCGACGCGGCTGTTGTCCTCCACGGTGACGACGACGCGGTGCCGCTCGGCGAGCGGGGCCATGGCCTCGTCGACGGGCTTGACCCAGCGCGGGTCGACGACGGTGGTGGAGATGCCCTGCCGGTCGAGCAGGGCGGCGATCTCCAGGCACATCGGGGCGAGGGCGCCCACGGAGACCAGCAGCACGTCCGGGGTGTCGGTGCCCGGCTCGCGCAGGACGTCCATGCCGCCGACGCGTCCCACGGCCGGGACGGCGGGGCCGACGGCGCCCTTGGAGAAGCGGACGACGGTCGGCGCGTCCTCGACCGCGACGGCCTCGCGCAGCTGCGCCCGTACCTGGTCGGCGTCGCGCGGGGCGGCCAGCCTGAGGCCGGGGACGACCTGGAGGATCGACATGTCCCACATGCCGTTGTGGGAGGCGCCGTCGGTGCCGGTGACACCGGCGCGGTCGAGGACGAAGGTGACACCGCACTTGTGCAGCGCCACGTCCATCAGGACCTGGTCGAAGGCGCGGTTGAGGAAGGTGGCGTAGACGGCGAAGACGGGGTGCAGTCCGCCCGTGGCCAGGCCGGCGGCGGAGACGGCGCCGTGCTGCTCGGCGATGCCGACGTCGAACACGCGCCGGGGGAACTTCCTGGCGAAGCGGTCCAGGCCGACCGGCTGGAGCATGGCGGCGGTGATGGCGACGACGTCGTCGCGCTCCTCGCCCAGCTTGACCATCTCGTCGCCGAACACGGAGGTCCAGTCGGCGCCGGAGGTGGCGATCGGCAGCCCGGTGTCGGGATGGATCTTGCCGACGGCGTGGAAGCGGTCGGCCTCGTCCTGGAGCGCGGGCTGGTAGCCGCGGCCCTTCTCGGTGAGGCAGTGCACGATGACCGGGCCGCCGAAGCGCTTGGCGCGCGCGAGCGCCGACTCCAGGGCCTCGATGTCGTGGCCGTCGATCGGGCCGACGTACTTCAGGCCGAGGTCCTCGAACATGCCCTGCGGCGCGATGAAGTCCTTCAGGCCCTTCTTGGCGCCGTGCAGGGTCTCGTACAGGGGGCGTCCGACGACCGGGGTGCGGTCGAGGAGGTCCTTGGTGCGGCTGAGGAAGCGCTCGTAGCCGTCGGTCGTGCGCAGCGTCGCCAGGTGGTTGGCGAGGCCGCCGATGGTGGGCGCGTAGGAGCGCTCGTTGTCGTTGACGACGATGACGAGGGGGCGGTCCTTGGCCTCGGCGATGTTGTTCAGCGCCTCCCAGGCCATGCCGCCGGTGAGCGCGCCGTCACCGATGACGGCGACGACGTGGGCGTCGCGTGCGCGCAGCTGGTTGGCCTTGGCGAGGCCGTCGGCCCAGCCGAGGACGGTGGAGGCGTGGGAGTTCTCGATGACGTCGTGCTCGGACTCGGCCTGCGAGGGGTAGCCGGAGAGGCCGCCCTTCATCTTCAGTCCGCTGAAGTCCTGGCGGCCGGTGAGCAGCTTGTGGACGTAGGACTGGTGGCCGGTGTCCCAGAGGACCTTGTCCGTGGGCGAGTCGAAGACCCGGTGCAGGGCGATGGTCAGCTCCACCACACCGAGGTTGGGGCCGAGGTGGCCGCCGGTCTTGGAAACCGCCTCGACGAGGAAGGTCCGGATCTCCTCTGCCAGCTGGTCCAGCTGCTCAGGGCTGAGCCGGTCCAGATCGCGCGGTCCCGTGATGCGGGTCAGCAGCGGCACCCGTGCCTCCTTGCAGTAGAGCTGTTCGAGCTGTTGCCGGGCGTGTCGAGTCTAATGTTCCGCCCTGGTGGCCGGAGCCGGGACGGTGCGTCGTACGTCACGCGATCGGCTGTACCCATCTTGTGGCGGTCCTATGACACGACTGTGCCCGGCACCGCGGTGGGTGCCGGGCACAGTGCTGGTCGGCGCCTACGCGCGGCCGGCCGTCTTCTGCGTCTTCCGGGTGATCGAGTCGATGACCACGGTGGTGAGCAGGACGCCCGCGGTGATCATGTACTTCACCGGCTCGGCGATGGACTCCAGCTGGAGGCCGTACTGGATCGAGACGATGACCAGCACACCGAGGAGCGCGTTCCAGGTGCGTCCGCGGCCGCCGAAGAGCGAGGTGCCGCCGATGACGGCCGCCGCGATGGCGTTCATCAGCAGGTCGCCGGTGCCGGCGCTCTGGTTGGCGGAGGCGATCTTCGAGGCCAGGAACAGACCGCCGACGGCGGCGAAGCCGCCGGAGATCGCGAACACGGAGATCCGGACCGCGGTGACGTTGATGCCCGCGCGGCGCGACGCCTCGACGCTGCCGCCGAGCGCGAAGATCTTGCGGCCGTAGGAGGTGCGGCGCAGCAGGAAGTCCGTGCCGAACAGGAACACCAGGAAGATCACGGTGGCCAGCGGCAGGCCCTTGTACTGGTTGTACATGATCGCCGCGGCGAAGGAGACCACGCCGAGCAGCGCGGTCCGCAGGAGGGTGTCGCTCAGCGGGCGGAAGGGGATGCCCGCGGCCTCGCGGCGGCGGTTGCCCAGGAACGAGGTGACGAAGAAGAGCACCGTCACCAGGCCGGCCAGGCCGTAGGCGGCCGCCACGTCGGTGAAGAAGTACGTGGTGAGCTTGCCGATCAGGCCGTCGCTGTCGAGGTTGATCGTGCCGTTCTCGCCCAGCGTCTGGAGCATGAAGCCGAGCCAGAAGAGCAGGCCGGCCAGGGTGACGGCGAAGGCGGGAGCGCCGAGGACGGCGAAGAAGAAGCCGTGGAGCGCGCCGATGACGACACCGGCGGCGATGGCGAAGAGCACGGCCGCCCACTCGGGCCAGCCCTGGTTCACCGCGAGGACGGCGGCGATGGCGCTGGACGCGCCGCTGACGGAGCCGACCGACAGGTCGATCTCGCCGAGCAGCAGCACGAAGACGATGCCGACCGAGATCATGCCGGTGCCGACCATCGTGACGGTGATGTCGTTGATGTTCTGCGCGGACAGGAACGCGGGGTTGAGGCTCTGGAAGATGATGCAGATGGCGACGAGGCCGAGGATGACCGGCAGCGAGCCGAGCTCACCGGCCTTGATCTTGCGCCGGAACTCGGTGACGTATCCGGCCAGGCCCTGCTCCTGCACCAGCAGGCGCGGGTCGACCGCGGTGACCGCGGCCGCGGCGGCCTCGGTGTTGAGGACCTCGTGCTCGTCCTGCGGTGTCGCGGAGGTCTTGTCGATGCTCACTGGGAAACCTCCCCGGTCGTGCGCGCCGCACGGCGGGTCACGGCGTTGTCGGTGGCGCCGGTGATGGCGGAGATGATTTCCTCCTGCGAGGTCGTCCTGACCTCGAAGACGCCGTTGTTGCGGCCGAGGCGCAGCACCGCGACCTTGTCCGCGACGGCCTTGACGTCGGCCATGTTGTGGCTGATGAGGATGACGGCGTGGCCGCGCTCGCGCAGCCGCTCGACCAGGTCGAGGACCTGGGCGGTCTGCTCGACGCCGAGGGCGGCGGTGGGCTCGTCGAGGATGACCAGCTTGGGCGCGCCGAGCATGGAGCGGGCGATGGCCACGGTCTGGCGCTGACCGCCGGAGAGCGAGGCGATCGGGATGCGCACGCTGGGGATGCGGATCGACAGCGTCTGGAGCAGCTCCCGGGAGCGGCGCTCCATCTCGACCTCGTCGAGGATGCCGCGCTTCTTCAGCTCGCGGCCCAGGAAGAGGTTGCCGACGACGTCGATGTTGTCGCACAGCGCGAGGTCCTGGTACACCGTCGCGATGCCCAGGCTCTGGGCGTCGTGCGGCCGGTTGATCGACACCGCCTTGCCTTCCCATTCGATGACGCCCTCATCGATGGGGTGCACGCCGGCGATCGTCTTGACCAGCGTGGACTTGCCGGCGCCGTTGTCGCCCACCAGGGCGACCACTTCACCGGCGTGGACCTCAAGCTCTACGTCGGTGAGCGCCTGAACGGCACCGAACCGCTTGGAGACCCCGCGCAACGCCAGCACGGGCGTAGCGGACACGTGAACCATCTCCTTCGCCGCCTGACCCGGCGGAAGGGTTGTACAGGGAGAGTTGGGGGGTTCCGTCCGGCGCCCCGCGCCGAGCTTGCGGGGCTGAATGATGCGCGGAGCGCCGGAGGAGTCTGGTGCGGGCAGGTCCGCCTCGCGGGAATCCGGGGGGATTCCCGCGTCGTGGCGGGGGCCTGTGCCGCGGCCGTTACTGCTTGACGCCGGCCTTCTCGCAGGCGGACTTGTACTTGCCGCCGCAGATCTCGTCGTACGTGTAGACGCCGTCCTTGAGGACCGTGTCGTTGACGTTGTCCTTGGTCAGCGAGGTGACCGGCACGAGGACCGACGGGATGGCCTTGGCGCTGCCGCTGTCGACCTTGTCCTTGGCGATCGAGTCGAGCGTCTTGCCCTGGGCGAGCGCGACGGCCATCTCGGCGGCGGCCGCGGCCTCGGGGGCGTACGGCTTGTAGACGCTCATGAACTGCTCACCGGCGACGATGCGCTGCACGGCGGCGAGTTCGGCGTCCTGGCCGGTGACCGGGACGTTGATGCCGGCGGCCTTCAGGGCGGTGATGATGCCGCCCGCCATGCCGTCGTTGGCGGAGTAGACGCCGACGATCTTGTTCTTGCCGAGGGCCGAGATCGCCGCCTCCATGTTGGCGTTGGCGTTCTCCG
The DNA here is from genome assembly GCF_000225525.1 of Streptomyces zinciresistens K42. Classification (GTDB taxonomy): domain Bacteria; phylum Actinomycetota; class Actinomycetes; order Streptomycetales; family Streptomycetaceae; genus Streptomyces; species Streptomyces zinciresistens. Next base: position 21,015 of record NZ_AGBF01000025.1, read on the forward strand.
GCTTCCACTCCTTGGTGTCGTACTCCTTGCCGACCTTGACCTTGCCGTCGATGACGGAGTGCGCGCCCTTCTTGAACATGGCGGCGTTGGGGTCGGTGACAGAGCCGTTCATCATGACGATCTGGCCGCTCTTGGCCTTGCCGCCGAGGGCCGCCAGCAGGGCCTCGCCCTGGGTCTTGCCGACCGAGACGTTGTCGAAGGACGTGTAGGCGCTGATCGGGCCCTCCGCCAGGCGGTCGTACGCGACGACCTTGATGCCGGCGTCCACGGCCTTCTGGACGGAGTTCTTGACGGCCTTGGCGTCGACGGCGTCCAGGATGAGGACGTCCACCTTGTTGGTGATCATGGTGTCGACCTGCTGCGCCTGCAGGTTGGCGTCCTGCTTGGCGTTGTTGTAGTCGATCGTCGCCTTGTTGTTCGTCAGCTCCTTGATCTTCGCCTCGATCAGCGGCCGGTCGAACTTCTCGTAGCGCGCGGTCTGGTTCTCCGGCAGCAGGAGACCGATCCTGATGTTGTCGCCCTTGGCGGCGGAAGAAGAGGAGGAGCCGCTACCGCCGTCGGCCTTGTCGGCACTGCCGCAGGCGGCCAGCGAGACGGCCATGGCACCGGTGGCGACTGCAACGGCGGCGCGACGCATACGCGTGTTCACTTCAGAAACCTCCCTGACGAGGCCGCGACGTTGCGGCCGAGGTGGCTGGAAGTCAACTCGGCCGCACGTGCGAGGTCAAGAAGTAAATCCTTAACGGGTTGGCAACGATGCCATCCGTTCTCTAAGTGAAGGCGGGCGTGGCCGCGTGCAGCGTGCCGTCCAGAAGGGTCGAATCGCCCATCTCGCTGAGGGCGAGGGCCAGAGCGCCCAGCACCTCGGCCCGCCCGCCAAGTGCCCCGGGGAGTACGGTCAGTTGGCGTGCCGCACTCGGAATGGCGTAGCGGCCGACGGACTCCCGGATCGGTCCGAGGACCAGCTCACCGGCCTCGGCGAGATCACCGCCGAGCACCACCCGGCTCGGATTCAGGAGGTTGCAGAGGTTCGCGACGCCGCTGCCGATGTGCCGGCCGACGTCGGCGATCACCCGGCGGCAGCCCGGATCGCCGTCCCTGGCCAGCCGTACGACGCCCTCCATGCTCAGATCGGTGCCGTGGCTGGACTGGAGCAGCGGCAGCACGTAGCGCGCCGCCGCGAAGGTCTCCAGGCAGCCGCGGTTCCCGCAGCGGCAGACCGGGCCGGACTCGTCGAGGGTGATGTGCCCTATCTCACCCGCCGTGCCGCCGGGGCCCCGGTAGATCTTGCCCTCGATGACCAGGCCCGCGCCGACACCGCTGGCGACCTTGATGTACGCCAGGTCCCGCACGCCCCGCCCGCTGCCCCAGACCAGCTCGCCCAGGGCGCCGAGGTTGGCGTCGTTGTCCACGTGCACGGGCACGCCCAGCCGGCCGCGCAGCTCCTCGGCGGGCTTGGTGCCGGTCCAGCCGGGCAGGATGGCGGTCGAGCCCAGGGTCCCGGACTCCACGTCGATCGGGCCGGGCACGCCGAGGCCGACCCCGGCGATCTTCGCGCGGTCCACACCGGTCGCCGCGATCAGGCGGTTGACCAGTTCCTCGGCCCGGTCGAAGCCCTGCGCCGAGGAGGCGTCCACGTCCAGCGGCTCGGACTCCTCGGCCAGCACCTGGTGGGCGAGGTTGCCGACCGCCACCCGCAGATGGGTGTGGCCGAAGTCGACTCCTATGACGATGCCGGCGTCGCCGCTCAGCGACACGCTGCGTGCCCGGCGCCCGCCCGCGGACGTGGGCGTGACCTCGACCGTTCCGCCGTCCTTCAGCTCCCGGACGATGTTGGAGACCGTCGCGGCGGACAGCCCCGTGGTCCTCGCGATCTCCGCCTGTGTGAGCGATCCGGCCAGCCTGACGGCCCGGACCACCCGTTCGAGGTTGGCTCGGTGCAGCGACGACTGCGACCCCGGAGTCTCCACGACGACCTCCTGCGCGCGGGACCGCTTCTATGAGGCCCCGTTCGTGTCCAACTAGTGAACTCTAAGCTGAGCCGTTCGGGTTGCCTCCCGTCAAGAGGTTGAACCGGATCGGGGGGTGTGTGCACGCACATGTGAGCCGCCCCGGTGTGGGGCGGCTCACATGTCGACGCGGAGTGACGCGCCCCTCACCCAGGGGCCGCCGCAGAGCGCTTGCGGGGCCCGGGGCCCTGCCGGGGCGGCGCCGGGAGGTGAAGGCGGGCGCGGCGCGCCGCCGCGCCCGTCCCGCCTACTTCAGCGCCCCCGCGGTCAGTCCCTGCACCACCTGTCGCTGGAAGACGATGTACGCGGCGAGCACCGGGAGCATCGCCATCACCAGTCCGGCGAACAGACCCGACCAGTCGCCCTTGTAGCCCTGGCTGACCGCGAGCTGCACCAGGCCCTGGGTGAGGACCCGCTTGTCGGGGTCGGTGTTCAGGACCGTCGGCAGCATGTACTGGTTCCACTGGCCGAGGAAATTGAAGATGCCGACGCTGATCAGTCCCGGCTTCGCCATCGGCAGCATGATCTGGAAGAACGTCCGCGCGTGCGAGGCGCCGTCGACGAAGGCGGCCTCGGCGACGGAACTCGGCAGGGTGCGGAAGAACGCCGTCAGGAAGAACACCGTGAACGGCAGCGAATAGGCGATGTAGACCAGGATCAGACCGTGAACGGTGTTCAGCAGGCCCATGTTGTTCACGACGTAGAACAGCGGGACCAGCGCGAGCATGATCGGGAAACTCATGCCGCCGATGAACAGGAAATAGATGAACCGGTTGCCGGGGAAGTCGAATCGGGCCAGCACATAGGCCGCCATCGACCCGAGCACCAGGGTGCCGATCAGCGACCCGCCCACCACCAGCACGGTGTTGAGGAAGTAGTCGCTCATGTTGGCCTGGGTCCAGGCCCGCGACCAGTTCGAGAAGCGCAGGGTGTCCGGGAGCGACCAGGGCGAGCCGAAGATGGAGGCGTCGTCCTTGAAGGACGTCATCACCGCCCACAGCAGCGGCAGGACGACCATGATCGCCCAGATGACGAGCACGCCGTGGGAGAAGACGTTGAGTGTGGTGCCCTCCTTCTTCTTCCCGCGGGCCGGCTCCCCGGCCGGCCCGCGGGACCTGGTCGGGGGCGCTCCGGACCCGGCCGGAACGGGAGCGGTGGTCTCGGTCGTCTTCATCTGTTCAGAACTCCAGCCGCTCGCGCCGTCCCACCCGCATCACCAGCGCGGCGAAGGCCAGCGTGACGATGAGCAGGGCGACGCCGATCGTGGTGGCGTAGGCGGCCTGCCCGTCCCGGAACGCTTTCTGGTACACGTACAGGACCATGACCGTGGTCGAGTAGTCGGGGCCGCCCGGTCCCGTCGTCATGATCTGCACGACCGCGAACGACTCGGCGCCGAGGGCGAGGATGCCCATGTAGACCCAGCCGGACTGCACGGTGTCCCACAGCAGCGGCAGGGTGATCCGGAAGAACGTGGTGGCCCGGTCGGCGCCGTCGAGCAGCGCCGCCTCGTACAGGTCGGCCGGGATGGAGGCCATGCCGGCCGAGAACAGGACCACGAAGAAGCCGACCGTGGACCAGACGAGGACGGCCATCACGGCCCACAGGGCGAGGTTCGGGTCGCCCAGCCACAGCGGCTGGACGCTGTCGAGCCCGATCCCGCGCAGGACCGAGTTCACCGCGCCGCTGTCCGGGTTGTACGCGAAGGCGAACAGCAGCGCGACGATCGCGATGGACAGCACCTGCGGGAAGAAGTAGACGATCTTGTAGAAGGAGGAGCCGCGGACACCGGTGATCACCGGACCGCCCTTCCTCCTGCGCCCGCCCACATTGATCATGAAGGCGAGGAACAGCGCGAAACCGAGCGTCACCAGCGGCAGCAGCAGCGCGAACAGCAGGCTGTGCTGCAACGACTTCCAGAAGATGTCGTCGTCGAGCATCCTCGAGTAGTTGTCGAAACCGACCATCTTGAAGTCGGGGCTGAGGCCGGTCCAGTCCGTGAACGAGTAGTAGATGGACTGGATGAACGGCCAGACGACGAAGAGCGCGTACAGCCCCAGGGGCACCGCGAGGAACCCCGCGATGAACCGGTACTTGCCGTGCTGCATTGCTATCGACCCCGATCTGCGCGCGGATGCAGCCGCTGGTGACGGACCCTCATCAGGACTACTGGTGCTTGTAGCGCTTGATCGACGGGTCCTTGGCCGTCTCGTCGGCGAAGCCCTGGATCTTCTTGACGGCCTCGGCCGGGGTGAGGCGCCCGGCCATCATCTCGCCGAGACCGGAGACACCGATCTTCTCCTTCTGGAGCTGGGCGTACCAGTCCTGGAGCCGGGGGTTCACCACGTTCTCGCCGGCCTTGTCGAGCGCCGCGACGCCGGACTTCAGGCCCGGGGTCAGGGTGATGCCCTCGGTGCCGCCGTTGTACGCCGTCAGGGACTTGACCTTGCTGGTGAAGTTCTTGGAACTCGCCTCGCTCAGCATGATGCGCAGCTGCTCCATGCCGCCCTCGGTGTTCTTCGCCTTGGACGGGACGATGAAGGGCTCGCCGCCGGAGGCCCAGATCGTGCCGAACGGCATCTTGTCGGAGGAGTCGATGCCGGTGGGCGCGGCGACGGCGAGGTCGAAGTCCTGGGGGATGACGTTGGCGGACTCGTTCTCCACCCAGGAGCCGTTCGGGAGGAACAGCGCCTTGCCCTTGGCCCACGCGGTCTGCGACTGGATGTGGTCCAGGCCGGGGGTCCCCTTGAGGACGTAGCCCTTCTTGTAGAGCTCGTAGTAGGCCTCGAAGCATGCCTTCACCGCCGGGTGCTTCCAGGCGTTGGGCTCCAGGTTGTCGATGGCGTCCAGGACCTCGACGCCGCCGACCTTGCCGATCATCGGGTACAGCGAGAAGGGCAGGTAGTACGGGTACTTGCCGGCGTACGTCCAGCCGGCCATGCCCTTCTTCTTCGCCTTCGCGCAGACCGCGAGCATCTGGTCCCAGGTCTGCGGGTACTGCTCGTCGAGCGAGTCCAGGGCCTTCTGCGAGTACCAGACGCCGTACACGGTGTAGGCGTAGTAGAGGATCCAGACCTGCTCGCCGTCGAACTGGCCCATCTCGACGATGCCGGGGCGCAGGGTGTCGCGCACCTTCTTGGCGGGGTCGTCGACGGAGGGGGCGTCCAGCAGGGGCGTGAGGTCGGCGAGCTGGTTCTTGCCGACCAGGACGCCCATGTCCATCTGCTCGGCGCCGGAGTTGTCGATGAGGTCCGGCGGGGTGCCCTGGTTGAACCGGGGCTGGAGCGTGGACTGGATCTTCTGGGTCGCGGAGAACTTCACCTTCGCCCTGGGGAGGTTCTTCTCGTAGACCTTCACGGCGTCCTCGGCGTATTCCTTGCCGAATCCGCCGTCGAAGAGGACGAACTCCATCTGGGCGGTGTCGTTCACGCCCAGCGGGTTCTTCGACGTCTTCTTGCCCGCTTTCGCCTTGTCGCCGTTGCCGCTGCCACCGCCGCTGGCGCAGGCGGACAGAAAGCTCATGGCCGGTACGGAGATCAGGCCCAGCGCGGCGGACCGCTTGATCAGATCGCGGCGTCCGACACCCGCGGAGCCGTTGTTCTCAGGGTTGCGCGCAGAAGTGGATCCCATGCTCAAGTCCTCGCCTTCTCCAGGACTCAGGCGGTGAACCGGATCCTCCCCGGCACCGCGATCGGGTCAAGCTGGGGTCGTGCAGGCAGTGCGGAATCATGTGAAGTGCCGACAGGTATAGTCCACTTCCCGCCAGCGGAGCAAGATCGAATGCAAGGTTGGACAGTGGTCTTTTCCGAGTTGAGACCTCGCGGAAATATGCGTCGGCTGTGTGCGCCTTGCCGGAAAAATCCACGACATAAGGCGCGAACGCCACGCCCAACACCCTTGACAATGCTTGGTACTTGAGCCACAACTGATCCTTGCGCGGCTGATTTGACAACGTTGTCCCGTGCGCAGGGAGGGTACCGGCTTATGCAGCAGAGAGCTCGGCACAGATGGAGTACGGCGGTCGTGTCGGCGACCGCCTTCGCTTTGGCCGTGGGCTCGCAGGGGGCGGCGCTGGCCCTGCCCCCGCAGTCCGCGACGGCCGACCGGGAGTTCTCCTCCTCGTTCGAGGCGGACGACCCGGCACCCGACTGGCTCAACACCGTCGACACCGCGGCCGACGGCTCGAAGCGCGCCTCCGGCGTGGACGGCGGCTACAGCAGCGGCATCCCGGGCAACGTGACCGACCACGTCACGGACGTCCGCGCAAACGGGGAGAACAGCGGCGCCGGGGAGGTGAAGGAGAACCTGGCGGACGGCGAGCCCGGCAGCAAGTGGCTGGTCTTCGAGCAGACAGGCTGGGTGGAGTTCGACCTCGACAAGCCGGCCGGCATCAAGAAATACGCGCTCACCTCCGCCAACGACTTCGCCGAGCGCGATCCGCGGGACTGGACGCTGAAGGGCTCCACGGACGGCAAGGACTGGAAGACGGTCGACACCCGCGCGGGCGAGACCTTCGCCGAGCGGTTCCAGACGAAGACCTACGACCTGGCGGAGCCGGGCGAGTTCCAGCACTTCCGGCTGGAGATCACCCGGAACAACGGCGCCTCCGGCATCCTGCAACTCGCCGACGTGCAGTTCTCCACGGGCAGCGGCGACGTCCCGGTGCCGCAGGACATGCTCTCGCTCGTCGACCGCGGCCCCAGCGGCTCCCCCACCGCCAAGGCGGGCGCCGGCTTCACCGGCAAGCGCGCCCTGCGCTACGCCGGCCGGCACACCGCGGACGGGCGGGCGTACTCGTACAACAAGATCTACGACGTGAACGTGGCCGTCGGCCGCGACACCCAGCTCTCCTACCGCGTCTTCCCGTCGATGGCGGACGGCGACCGCGACTACGACGCCACGAACGTCTCCGTCGACCTCGCCTTCACCGACGGCACCTTCCTGAGCGGCCTCGGCGCCGTCGACCAGAAGGGCTTCGAGGTCTCGCCGCGCGGGCAGGGCGCCGCCAAGGTGCTGTACGTCAACCAGTGGAACAACGTCGTCTCCCGGATCGGGTCGGTCGCGCGCGGCAAGACCGTCGACCGCATCCTCGTGGCGTACGACTCCCCCAAGGGCCCGGCGAAGTTCCGGGGCTGGCTGGACGACGTCGCGCTGAAGACGGTGGCCCCCGAGAAGCCGAAGGCCCATCTGTCGGACTACGCGCTGACCACGCGCGGGACGCTGTCGAGCGGCGGCTACTCGCGCGGCAACAACTTCCCCGCGACGGCCGTGCCCAACGGCTTCAACTTCTGGACCCCGGTGACCAACGCCGGCTCGCTGAGCTGGCTCTACGACTACGCGCGCGCCAACAACGACGACAACCTGCCCACGATCCAGGCGTTCAGCGCGAGCCATGAGCCGAGCCCGTGGATGGGCGACCGGCAGACGTTCCAGCTGATGCCGTCGGCCGCGGCCGGCACGCCCGACACCGGGCGCGAGGCACGCGAGCTGGCCTTCAAGCACGAGAACGAGACCGCCCGGCCGTACTACTACGGGGTGCGGTTCGAGAACGGGCTCAAGGCGGAGATGACGCCGACCGACCACGCGGCGGTGCTGCGCTTCACCTACCCCGGCGATGACGCGAGCGTCGTCTTCGACAACGTCACCGACCAGGCGGGGCTCACGCTCGACAAGGACAAGGGCGTGGTCACCGGCTACTCGGACGTGAAGTCCGGGCTGTCGACCGGCGCGACCCGGCTGTTCGTGTACGGCGAGTTCGACAAGGCCGTGACCGAGGGCTCGTCCAGCGGGGTGAAGGGCTACCTGCGCTTCGCCGCGGGGGAGGACCGGACGGTCACCCTGCGGCTGGCCACCTCGCTCATCAGCGTCGACCAGGCGAAGGACAACCTGCGCCAGGAGGTGGACGGCGCCTCCTTCGAGACGGTGAAGAAGCGGGCCCGGGAGCAGTGGGACCGGCTGCTCGGCAAGGTCCGGGTGGAGGGCGCCACACCCGACCAGAAGACGACGCTGTACTCCAGCCTGTACCGGCTGTACCTGTACCCGAACTCCGGCTTCGAGAAGGTCGGTTCGAAGTACCAGTACGCCTCGCCGTTCTCGCCGATGCCGGGCCCCGACACCCCGACGCGGACCGGCGCGAAGATCGTGGACGGCAAGGTCTACGTCAACAACGGCTTCTGGGACACCTATCGGACGACCTGGCCCGCGTACTCGCTGCTGACCCCGGGCCGGGCGGGTGAACTGGTCGACGGCTTCGTGCAGCAGTACAAGGACGGCGGCTGGACCTCGCGCTGGTCCTCCCCCGGCTACGCGGACCTGATGACCGGCACGTCCTCCGACGTCGCCTTCGCCGACGCCTATGTCAAGGGGGTCGGCTTCGACGCCGAGGCGGCCTACGACGCGGCCGTGAAGAACGCGACGGTCGTGCCGCCCTCCTCCGGCGTGGGCCGCAAGGGCATGGCCACCTCGCCCTTCCTCGGCTACACGAGCACCGAGACCGACCAGGGCCTGTCGTGGGCGCTGGAGGGCTACCTCAACGACTACGGCATCGCGCGCATGGGCCAGGGCCTGTACAAGAAGACCGGCAAGAAACGGTACAAGGAGGAGTCGGAGTACTTCCTCAACCGCGCCCAGGACTACGTGAACCTCTTCGACCCGAAGGCCGGCTTCTTCCAGGGCCGCAACCTCAAGGGCGACTGGCGCGTGGACTCCGCCAAGTACGACCCGCGCGTGTGGGGTTACGACTACACGGAGACCAACGGCTGGGGGTACGCCTTCACGGCCCCCCAGGACAGCCGGGGACTGGCCAGCCTGTACGGCGGGCGCGGCGGCCTCGCGGACAAGCTGGACGAGTACCTCACCACCCCGGAGACGGCGTCACCCGACGTCGTCGGCTCCTACGGCGGTGTCATCCACGAGATGACCGAGGCGCGGGACGTGCGGATGGGCATGTACGGCCACTCCAACCAGGTGGCCCACCACGCCCTGTACATGTACAACGCGGCCGGACAGCCGTACAAGACGCAGAAGAACGTCCGCGAGGTCCTCTCCCGGCTGTACACCGGCAGCGAGATCGGTCAGGGCTACCACGGCGACGAGGACAACGGCGAGCAGTCGGCCTGGTACCTCTTCTCCGCGCTGGGCTTCTACCCGCTGGTGATGGGCAGCGGCGAGTACGCCATCGGCTCGCCCCTGTTCACCAAGGCGACGATCCGGCTGGAGAACGGCAAGAAGCTGGTCGTGAAGGCGCCGAGGAACAGCTCGCGCAACGTGTACGTGCAGGGGCTGAAGGTCAACGGCGTTCCGTGGAAGTCGACTTCACTGCCGCACTCGCTGATCTCGAAGGGCGCGGTCCTGGAGTTCGACATGGGCCCGCGGCCCTCGGCGTGGGGCACCGGCAGGAACGCGGGGCCGGTGTCGATCGCCAGGGACGACAAGGTGCCGACGCCCCGGGCGGACCTGCTGAAGGGCGAGGGCCCGCTGTTCGACAACACCTCGGGCACCCAGGCCGCCGTCACCTCGGTGGACCTTCCGGTGACCGGGAGCGCCAGGGCAGTGCAGTACACGCTGACGTCCTCGGCCGACCGGACGAAGGCGCCGTCGGGCTGGAAGCTCCAGGGCTCGGCGGACGGCACCGCGTGGCAGACGCTGGACGAACGCTCCGGCGAGTCCTTCGCCTGGAACCGCCAGACACGGGCGTTCTCGGTGAGGTCACCGGGCGCGTACGCCGAGTACCGTCTGGTCCTCGACGGTGAGGCGGAGGTCTCGGAGGTCGAACTGCTGGGCTGACCGGTCCGGAAGAACGGTTCGGGGGCCGCGTCGGATGCGACGCGGCCCCCTTTCCGCCGTGCCGGGGTCTCAGCCCACGGCGAGCGCGAACACGTGCAGATCGGTCTCGTCGGGCAGCTTCACCCGGGCGATCGTGCGCCCCTGCGGTGCCGTGAACGGCCGGGTCGCGAAGACGTAGGTGTCGACCTGGTCCCGGTCGGCCCCCGCGACGTTGCGGTACGCCGCCCTGGCGAGGATCTCGTTGCCGTACTGGACGGTGCCCGAGCCGCCGCCGACGGTCCAGTCGGTGAAGGCGAGCGGGATCTCCTCGGTGCCGCCGTCGGTGTAGGTGACGGTCGCGCTGGACTGCCGGTTGCCGTTGACGGCGCTGCCGATGAACGACAACTTCGCCGCGGGACTGGTGAGTTCGATGCTCTGGCCGGACGCCGCGGCGTTGTCCGGGCGGCCGCTCGGCGAACCGGGCCAGGTGTAGGCCAGGCCCTCCGCGGTGGTCCGCCCGCCCGGGGTGAGACCGGCGGCGGCGAGGGCCTGGCGGGAGTAGCTCCAGCCGCCGCCGTCGTAGTCGGCCTCGTCGTGGTCCCCGGCGTCGTCGGAGACGCCGGTGTTGTCGTAGGCGGCGAGCAGGGTGCCCGGGGCGGCCACCGTCAGGGAGACCGGCTGGACGTAGGAGGTGCCCGCCGAGGTCACCGTGACCCGCACGTCGCGGAAGCCCTGCCCGGCGTCCTCGGCCGCCTTCAGGGTGATCTTCTGTGCTCCGTCGCGCACCGTGCCCTCGGCGGGCGTCGCCGTGACGCCGTCGGGGGTGTCGACCCGGAAGCGCACCTCGGGTCCCTGGCCGCCGCTCATCGACAGGGCGCGGACGCCGACCTCGGCGCTGCCGCCGGGCGCGAGGGTGGCCGTGGTCGGGCCCACGCCGATCTGGTAGGGCTGTTCGCCCGCGCGGAAGGAGGGCGGTGGCTCGGACGCGCCCCAGGAGCGGTCCGGTTCGGTGGACAGGGTGTAGTCCAGCACGCCGCCCTCGCGCACGAAGGAGGCGGGCAGCCAGGGCCGTTGGCTCGTGCGGCCGTCGACCTTCAGCGAGCGGACGTAGGGGGCGTCGGCGGCCGCGCCGCGGGCCCGCACGGAGATGTCGCCGCCGCCGGGGCGGTCGATCTCGATACGCGGGAACAGCGGCGAGGACAGCACGAGTTCGGCCCGGGACGGCACCTGGGGGTACATGCCGAGCGCGGAGAAGACGTACCAGGACGACATGGCGCCCAGGTCGTCGTTGCCCGGGATGCCGCCCGGCGCGGTTGTCCACAGCGCGCGCATGGCGGCACGCACGGTCTCCTGCGTCTTGTACGGGGCGCCCGCGTAGGCGTACAGATAGGGCACGTTGACCGACGGCTCGTTGTCCAGCTCGGACTTCTCGCCCCCGCTGCCGGTGAGGGCCCAACTGCCGTCGTCGTTGCGGAAGAAGGAGTCGAGCCGTTTCACGGCCGCCGCCCGGCCGCCCATGGCGGCGAACAGCCCTGCGGGGTTGTGCTGGACCATCCAGGTGTACTGGGCCGCGGTGCCCTCCACGAAGCCGTTGCCGGTGGCCGGGGTGAAGCCGGTGACCCAACTGCCGTCGGCCTTGCGGTTGGCGATGTAGCCGCCGGTCTCGGTGGCGGCCGCGTTGAAGTTGTTCTGCCACCACTGGGAGCGCTCGGCGAAGGTCTTCGCCGTCTCCTTCTGCCCTGCCTGCGCGGCGAGTTGGGAGAGGGCGAAGTCGGCCCCGGACATCTCCAGCGTCTCCGCCGCGCCGCCCCAGGCGTTGGACACCGAGGGCATGTAACGCAGCTTCAGGTACTTGTCCAGGGAGGGACGCTGCCCGACGGACATGATCGGCTTGCCGGCCGGTGACAGGTCCGCCTCGGTGGGCACCGTGGCCGCCTTGACGAGGGAGCCGAGCGCGCCGCGCAGATCGAAGCCGGTTCCGCCGAAGGCCCGGATGCCGGCGAGCGCGATCGGCGAGGGGTCGCCGTTCATGACGTGGGTGCCGCTCGCGCCGTGGAGCCAGCGGTCCCACACGCCGCCGTTCTGCCGGGAGAGCACGTACAGCGACTGCGCGATGTCCGAGCCGACGCGGGGGTTGAGCAGGGTGAGCAGCTGCACCTGGCTGCGGTAGACGTCCCAGCCGGAGAAGGTGCCGTACATGGCGCGCTGGCCGCGGCCCACGATGCGCACCTTGCCGTCGGAGCCGCGGTAGCGGCGGTCGGCGTCGCTGATGACGTTGGGGTGCAGCAGCGCGTGGTAGAGCGCGGTGTAGAAGGTGGTGCGCTCGGCGTCGGTGCCGCCGCCGACCCGGATCGCGGACAGCCGCTCGCGCCAGGCGTCCCGGGCCGCGTCCCGCACCTGCTCGAAGCTGCGCCGCGGGGGGTTCTCCGCGGCGAGGTTCGCCTCGGCTCCGGCCGCGCTGACGTAGGAGATGCCGACCTTGACGCCCACAGGTCCGGTGCCCTGCTCGAACTCGACGTAGCCGCCGGCGCCCTTGCCCGCCACGGGCCGCCCGCCCGCGGCGAAGCCGCCGGTGCCGCCGCTCGCGGAGGTGGACCCCGCGTCGAGCCGGTCGTCCTGCCAGGTGCCGGTGGCCTTGAAGGCGCGGTCGAAGCGGGCGGTGAAGTACAGGGTGTAGTAGGCGCGGCGGCCCTCGGGGTCGAGGTAGCCGCAGAAGTTCCCGGCGGTCACCGACCCGGAGACGGTGCGTGTCGCCGGGTCGATGCGCACGGTCGAATCGGTCGACCCGACCTGGGAGTTGGCCGTCCGCACGAGCAGCGAGGCGGGCTTGTCGGAAGGGTAGGTGAAGCGCGCGGAGCCGGTGCGGGCCGTCGCGGTGAGGTCGGCCGTGACACCGGACTTGAGGCCCACCCGGTAGCGGCCGGCCTCGGCGCGCTCGTCGGCGTGGCTGAAGTCGGAGGCGTAGACGGCGTCCTTGGTGTCGCTCGCGGGCGAGGAGGTGACCTGGCCGGCGTACGGGAAGAGGGGGATGTCACCGGCGCCGCCCGCGCAGCCGGTGCCCGACATGTGGGTGAGGCTGAAGCCGCGGATGCGGGTGGCGTCGTACTGGTAACCGCCGGGCGCGGCGGTCCGGGTGGCGTCGCCGCGGGTGTTCTCCGGGCTGAAGGAGAACATGCCGAACGGCGCGACGGCGCCGGGGAAGACGTTGCCGCCGTTGCTGGTGCCGATCAGCGGGTCGACGTAGGCGGTGGGGTCGTCGACGAGCGGGGGCGGGGCCGCGCCGGACGCGGCGAGGGCGGGGGTGGCGCCGGCGAGCGTGAGGACGGCTGCCAGCAGGACGGACGTACGGCGTGACGGACCTCGGCGGGACGGTCCGGAACGCACGCGGACGGACACTCTGGGGCGGAATCGCATGACGCGGCCCCTCCTTCTTCGGACGGGTCGCGCACCACAGGTCGCACAAGCCGCTCGGACAGTAGCGTGCGTCACGCGTACCACGGAAGACCGCGTCCGGCGTGCGGGGCGCTCTGGGCGCTCACCTGGCCGGGGGATCGCGTCAACTGGCTTGACATCGTTGTCCGTTGAGGCGGTACAGTGCTTGGCAGACCGTCAGACAACGTTGTCGCGCAGCGCGCGGTCCCCCACAAGCCAGGCAGTCCCCGGGACGGCACGATCCCCCCTCGGATCGTCCCGGCTCGCGGACCCGGTGGTCAGCGGCTCAGCGCCACCGGGTCCGCCCCGAGCGGTAGCGGCACGGCCGCGCGCCTCCTCCCCGGCGGCGACCGACTCCGTCCGGGCTGCGAGGCGCCGCGAGCGGGGCGGGGGCGCTCCCCGGGCAGGTTCCGGTCCACACGATGGGAGCGCTCCCACCCCCTCGGCGAGGAAGATAGCGTGCTCCGGGGCGGATGTGAACGGCGGGCGCGCCCAGGTGCGCGGTTCTTCGCCGCAGGATGCGCTCCGCCCCGGGAACAGCTCACGGGCGTTCATGGTCACCCGCGCGCCTTCCGCCCCGCCGGGCGCGAGCGCTCCGCCCTCTGCGCGAGGTGCAGAGGGCGGAGCGCTCGTTCACATCGGCTCAACTGCCGACAAGGTCGCGCAGCACGTACTGCATGATGCCGCCGTTGCGGTAGTAGTCGGCCTCACCGGGGGTGTCGATGCGGACGACCGCGTCGAACTCGACGCCCGTGTCGGTGGTCACCTTGACCGTGCGCGGGGTGGTGCCGTTGTTGAGCTCCTCGACGCCCGCGAAGGAGAAGGTCTCCTCGCCGGTCAGGCCGAGGGAGGAGGCCGTGGCGCCCTCCGGGAACTGCAGCGGCAGCACGCCCATGCCGATCAGGTTCGAGCGGTGGATGCGCTCGTAGGACTCGGCGATGACGGCCTTGACGCCGAGCAGCGCGGTGCCCTTGGCGGCCCAGTCGCGCGAGGAGCCGGAGCCGTACTCCTTGCCGGCCAGGACGACCAGCGGGATGCCCTGCTCGATGTAGTTGCGCGAGGCGTCGTAGATGAACGACACCGGGCCGTCGGCCTGGGTGAAGTCGCGGGTGTAGCCGCCCTCGGTGCCCGGCGCGATCTGGTTGCGCAGGCGGATGTTGGCGAACGTGCCGCGGATCATGACCTCGTGGTTGCCGCGGCGCGAGCCGTAGCTGTTGAAGTCGCGGCGCTCGACGCCGTGTTCCGTCAGGTACGTGCCGGCCGGGGTGTCGGCCTTGATGGCGCCGGCCGGGGAGATGTGGTCGGTGGTGACCGAGTCGCCCAGCTTGGCCAGCACCCGGGCGCCGGAGATGTCGGAGACCGGGGACGGCTCCATCTGCATGCCCTCGAAGTAGGGGGGCTTGCGGACGTACGTCGACTCCGGGTCCCACTCGAAGGTGTCGCCGGTCGGGATCGGCAGGGCCTGCCACTGGGCGTCGCCCGCGAAGACGTCCTGGTAGGACTTGGAGAACATGTCCTCGCCGATGGCGTTGGCGACGACGTCGTTGACCTCGGCCTCGCTCGGCCAGATGTCCTTCAGGTAAACCGGGTTGCCGTCCTGGTCGGTGCCCAGGGCCGCCTCGGTGATGTCCACCTTCATGGAGCCGGCCAGGGCGTAGGCGACGACCAGCGGCGGGGACGCCAGGTAGTTCATCTTGACGTCGGGGTTGATCCGGCCCTCGAAGTTCCGGTTGCCGGAGAGGACCGAGGTCACCGCGAGGTCGTGGTCGTTGACGGCCTGGGAGACCTCCTCCGGCAGCGGGCCGGAGTTGCCGATGCAGGTGGTGCAGCCGTAGCCGACGAGGTTGAAGCCGACCTTGTCGAGGTAGGGGGTCAGGCCCGCCTTGTCGAAGTAGTCGGTGACGACCTTCGAGCCGGGGGCGAGGGTGGTCTTGACCCACGGCTTGCGGGTCAGGCCCTTCTCGACCGCCTTCTTCGCCACGAGCGCGGCGGCGACCATGACGTACGGGTTGGAGGTGTTGGTGCACGAGGTGATGGCCGCGACGGTGACCGCGCCGTGGTCGATCTCGTACGTCGAGCCGTCGGGGGCGGTGACGGTGACCGGGTTGGACGGCACGCCGTTGGGCGAGACGGCCGGGGCGTCGGAGGCCGGGAAGGACTCCTTGCCCGACTCGTCCACGGTGTCGACGTAGTTGAGGACGTCGCGCTTGAACTGCTCGGCGGCGTCGGCGAGGACGATGCGGTCCTGCGGGCGCTTCGGTCCGGCGATGGAGGGGACGACCGTGGCGAGGTCGAGCTCCAGCTTCTCGGAGAAGTCGGGCTCGGCCTGCGGGTCCAGCCAGAGGCCCTGCTCCTTGGCGTACGCCTCGACGAGCGCGACCTGCTGCTCGGAACGGCCGGTGAGCTTCAGGTAGTTCAGGGTCTCGCCGTCGATCGGGAAGATGGCGGCGGTGGAGCCGAACTCCGGCGACATGTTGCCGATGGTGGCGCGGTTGGCGAGGCTCGTGGCGGCCACGCCCTCGCCGTAGAACTCGACGAACTTGCCGACGACACCGTGCTTGCGGAGCATCTCGGTGATGGTGAGCACGAGGTCGGTGGCGGTGGTGCCGGGCTGGAGCTCACCGGTCAGCTTGAAGCCGACGACGCGCGGGATGAGCATGGAGACCGGCTGGCCGAGCATGGCGGCCTCGGCCTCGATGCCGCCGACGCCCCAGCCGAGGACGCCGAGGCCGTTGACCATGGTGGTGTGCGAGTCGGTGCCGACCAGGGTGTCGGGGTACGCCTGGCCGTTGCGCACCATGACCGTGCGGGCCAGGTGCTCGATGTTCACCTGGTGGACGATGCCGGTGCCGGGCGGGACGACCTTGAAGTCGTCGAAGGCGGTCTGGCCCCAGCGCAGGAACTGGTAGCGCTCCTTGTTGCGGCCGTACTCCAGGTCGACGTTCTGCTTGAAGGCGTCGCTGGTGCCGAACTTGTCGGCGATGACGGAGTGGTCGATGACCATCTCGGCCGGGGAGAGCGGGTTGACCTTGGCCGGGTCGCCGCCGAGGGCCTTGACGGCCTCCCGCATGGTCGCGAGGTCGACGACACAGGGCACGCCGGTGAAGTCCTGCATGATCACGCGGGCCGGCGTGAACTGGATCTCCTGCGACGGCTGGGCCTGGGAGTCCCAGCCGCCGAGGGCGCGGATGTGGTCGGCGGTGATGTTCGCGCCGTCCTCGGTGCGGAGGAGGTTCTCCAGCAGCACCTTCAGGCTGTAGGGGAGGCGCGCGGAGCCCTCGACCTTGTCCAGCCGGAAGATCTCGTACGACTCGTCGCCCACCTGCAGCGTGCTGCGGGCGTCGAAGCTGTTCGCCGACACGACAGTCTCCTTCATTGATGTGCGCGTACCACCACGATCCTGCCGCCACGGCATCCCGGCCGATCCGCTAAGGTAAGGCTTAGTTAGGTAACCCTTACCGCTAGATCGGTGTGCCGCGCGGCTGCGGTGCACCTCGGCAGATATCTCGATGTCGAGATAACTCTAGTACATGGGGCCGGGATGGTCATGCCCGGCCTCTCCATGAAGTTGCCCACGGGCCCTTTGCATGGTCATGCGACATCATGCATACTCTTCCTATGTCCAAGGTCCTCACCTCCCTGCCCACCGGCGAGCGCGTCGGCATCGCCTTCTCCGGCGGTCTCGACACCTCGGTCGCGGTCGCCTGGATGCGCGACAAGGGCGCCGTCCCGTGCACCTACACCGCCGACATCGGCCAGTACGACGAGCCCGACATCGCGTCCGTGCCCGGCCGCGCGAAGAGCTACGGCGCCGAGGTCGCGCGCCTGGTCGACTGCCGTGCCGCGCTGGTCGAGGAGGGCCTGGCGGCGCTGACCTGCGGTGCGTTCCACATCCGCTCCGGCGGGCGGGCGTACTTCAACACCACGCCGCTCGGCCGCGCGGTCACCGGCACGCTGCTGGTGCGGGCGATGCTCGACGACGACGTCCAGATCTGGGGCGACGGCTCGACCTTCAAGGGCAACGACATCGAGCGGTTCTACCGCTACGGCCTGCTCGCCAACCCGAACCTGCGGATCTACAAGCCCTGGCTGGACGCGGACTTCGTGACCGAACTCGGCGGCCGCAAGGAGATGTCCGAGTGGCTGGTCGCGCACGGGCTGCCCTACCGGGACTCCACCGAGAAGGCGTACTCCACCGACGCCAACATCTGGGGCGCCACCCACGAGGCCAAGACGCTGGAACACCTGGACACGGGTGTCGAGACCGTCGAGCCGATCATGGGCGTGAAGTTCTGGGACCCGTCCGTCGAGATCCCCGCCGAGGACGTGACCATCGGCTTCGAGCAGGGCCGCCCCGTCACCGTCAACGGCAAGGAGTTCGCCTCCCCCGTCGACCTGGTGATGGAGGCCAACGCCATCGGCGGCCGGCACGGGCTCGGCATGTCCGACCAGATCGAGAACCGGATCATCGAGGCCAAGAGCCGCGGCATCTACGAGGCGCCGGGCATGGCCCTGCTGCACGCCGCCTACGAGCGCCTGGTCAACGCGATCCACAACGAGGACACCCTCGCCCAGTACCACAACGAGGGCCGCCGGCTCGGCCGGCTGATGTACGAGGGCCGCTGGCTGGACCCGCAGGCGCTGATGATCCGCGAGTCGCTCCAGCGCTGGGTCGGCGCCGCCGTCACCGGCGAGGTGACCCTGCGGCTGCGGCGCGGCGAGGACTACTCGGTCCTCGACACGGCCGGCCCGGCGTTCAGCTACCACCCGGACAAGCTGTCCATGGAGCGCACCGAGGACTCGGCGTTCGGCCCGGTCGACCGGATCGGCCAGCTCACCATGCGCAACCTCGACATCGCCGACTCCCGCGCCAAGCTGGAGCAGTACGCGGGCCTCGGCCTGATCGGCACCGGCAGCCCCACCATCGGCGCCTCGCAGGCCGCCGCCACCGGGCTGATCGGCACCATGCCGGAGCTGCCGCAGGGCGGTGCGGAGGCCATCGCCTCGCGCGGCGAGGTGTCCGAGGAGGACGCGCTGCTGGACCGCGCGGCGATGGAGGCCGGCACGGACTGACCGGCCGGGAGGACGGACCCGCCGAGGGGCCGGCGCGACACCGCGGGGTGTCGCGCCGGCCCCTCGGTTTTCGACGTGCCATCAGTTCGCGGACTCGGGGTAAGCGGGGAACACGTACTCGACTCCGAAGGGAGAGCACCGTGCCTCTCACGTTCCGCAAGAGCTTCCGGATCCTTCCGGGCGTACGGCTGAACATCAACCGGCGCTCCTGGTCCATCACCACGGGCGGCGGCAAGAACGGTCCCCGCTACACGCACAGCAGCACCGGACGTCGTACGACATCGATGGATTTGCCCGGACCTTTCGGCTGGCGTCGGACTCGTTCCGGCAAGCGGCGTTGATGCCCCGTCACCCGAATGGACCCCCCTGGGAGGTGCCATCTCATATCTGAGATAGCCTCAGCCTCATGGCAGACGACTACCTCGTACGTATCGGCAAGCTCATCCGTGACGCCCGGCAACACCGCGGCTGGACACAGACGCAGCTTGCCGAGGCGCTCGGCACCTCCCAGAGCGCCGTCAATCGCATCGAGCGCGGCAACCAGAACATCAGCCTTGAGATGATCGCCCGAATCGGTGAAGCCCTCGACAGCGAGATCGTGTCGCTGGGGTACGCCGGGCCGATGCATCTGCGGGTCGTCGGCGGGCGTCGGCTGTCCGGCGCCATCGACGTGAAGACGAGCAAGAACGCCTGTGTCGCCCTGCTGTGCGCCTCTCTGCTCAACAAGGGGCGCACGGTTCTGCGCCGGGTCGCCCGCATCGAAGAGGTCTACCGCCTGCTGGAGGTCCTCAACTCCATCGGCGTGCGCACCCGTTGGGTCAACGACGGCGTCGACCTGGAGATCGTGCCGCCGGCCCGGCTGGACATGGCGGCGATCGACGCGGAGGCCGCCGTGCGCACCCGCTCGATCATCATGTTCCTCGGCCCGCTGCTGCACCGCGAGGCCCACTTCAAACTGCCCTACGCCGGCGGCTGCGACCTCGGCACGCGGACCATCGAGCCGCACATGATCGCGCTGCGCCGCTTCGGACTCGACGTCGCGGCGACCGAGGGGCAGTACCACGCGGTGGTGGACCGGGGCGTACGGCCGGACCGCCCGATCGTGCTGACCGAGCGCGGCGACACCGTGACCGAGAACGCGCTGCTGGCCGCCGCGCGCCACGACGGCGTCACCGTCATCCGCAACGCGTCCTCCAACTACATGGTGCAGGACCTGTGCTTCTTCCTCGAGGCGCTCGGTGTGCGGGTCGAGGGCATCGGGACGACGACGCTCACGGTGCACGGCGTGCCGGCCATCGACGTGGACGTCGACTACTCCCCCTCCGAGGACCCGGTCGAGGCGATGAGCCTGCTGGCCGCCGCCGTGGTGACGGAGTCGGAGCTGACGGTGCGCCGGGTGCCGATCGAGTTCCTGGAGATCGAGCTGGCGGTCCTGGAGGAGATGGGCCTCGACCACGACCGCACCCCGGAGTACTTCGCGGACAACGGCCGTACGCGGCTGGTGGATCTGACGGTCCGCCCCTCCAAGCTGGAGGCGCCGATCGACAAGATCCACCCGATGCCGTTCCCCGGCCTGAACATCGACAACGTGCCGTTCTTCGCCGCGATCGCGGCCGTCGCGTCGGGCAAGACCCTGATCCACGACTGGGTCTACGACAACCGCGCGATCTATCTGACCGACCTCAACCGCCTCGGCGGCAGGCTCCAGTTGCTGGACCCGCACCGCGTCCTGGTCGAGGGCCCGACCCGCTGGCGCGCCGCCGAGATGATGTGCCCGCCGGCCCTGCGCCCCGCGGTGGTCGTCCTCCTGGCGATGATGGCGGCGGACGGCACGTCGGTCCTGCGCAACGTGTACGTCATCAACCGGGGGTACGAGGACCTCGCGGAGCGGCTGAACTCGATCGGAGCGCAGATCGAGATCTTCCGGGACATTTGATATGAGGATGCCGCCGCACCCCGTCTGATCTGCTACTTAGCGGGTCAGGGCGGGGTGCGGCCGCCGATCCGGCCACGAGCCTCCAGCAGCAGCGGGTTAAGCCCCTTGGCCCGCCGTCCCGTTCGACATTCTCACCCCGCGCCTCAGTGACCAGCGGGTAGGCAGATCACGGTGGAGGCCGCAGTGCACGAAATCCGAGGAGACGTTGTCGCCCAGAGTGATGCGTGTGCAGCAGTCCCAACCTTCGGTGTCGGTCGTTTGCGAGGCTTCGCCGATCAAGGACTCGCCCGATCCTCGATCACTCCTCGGCGGTCAGCCCTCACAGTGGACCGGAGGCCAGGACTCTGGTGGCGAAGTTCGCCAGCTGTGCCCGCATTCTTTCCCGCGGAATGTGCCCTTCTCCGGCCAGGTGCTCGACGAGGTCGGCTCGTGTGGCGGCGAGCAGGGCGTGGGCGGTGAAATCGCAGTCGGTCAGGCCCGGGATCTGCTCCAGTACCGCGCGGAGCAGGCTGTGCCACCGCTCGTAGTGCTCCGCCTGGTACGGACTGTTGCCCCCGCCTTCCTCCAAGGCCAGCGCGAGGCGCCGGTTGTCGAGTTTGAAGCACAGGACGGCATCGAGCAGGGCGGGTACGCGATCCCGCGGCGGGGCCGTGGGCCCCAGGGGCGGTGGGCCGGTCTCGACGGCTTGTCTGATCGGTTCGAGCCGTGCGGCGTACAGAGCGCGGAGCAGCCCGGCGCGGTCGCCGAAGGCCCGGAAGAGCGTGCCCTTGCCGACGCCGGCCGCTGCCGCCACGTCGGCCATGGTGACGTCCTCGGGACTCTCGCGGCGAGCGAAGAGCGCATCGGCGGCCGTGAGCACGGCCTCCCGGTTGCGGACGGCGTCCTTGCGAGACGACTGGCGTTCGGGCATGCCGGTCCTTCCACTTGAAAAACGGACCCGTAGTCCATATCGTCGATACGGACCCAGGGTCCGGATTCTACGACTGGAGGATACCCATGCCCGAACCGACTTCACCCGCCGAGGACGTCTACCGCCACGGCCTGCGGCTCATGCTGGACAAGGACATTCCCGCCTGGGTGGATCTGTGGGCCGAGAACGGCGTCATGGAGTTCCCCTTCGCCCCCGACGGCTGGCCCAGGCGCCTGGAGAACCGGGAGGCCGTCGCCGCGTATATGCGCCACTACCCGGACCACATCGACCTGCAAGAGTTCCCCGAGCTGCGAGTTCACCAGACCACCGACCCCGAGACCATCGTGGTCGAGATGCGCGGCATCGGCCGCCTGGTGGAGACCGGGCGCCCCTTCGACATGACCTACATCGCCGTCGTCACGGTCCGGAACGGGCACTTCACGTCCTATCGCGACTACTGGAACCCACTTCAACTCCTAGAACCGGGCGCCGACTTCACCGGGAGCAGCCGTTGACCACCACCGGCACCACTCTGGTCATCGGTGCCACCGGCACCACCGGAAGCCGCACCGCCGCACAGCTGACGGCCGCGGGGCACCGCGTCAAAGCCGCCAGCCGCCGGGCCACCCCGGTCGCCGGCGCCGAGCCGGCCCCCTTCGACTGGTACGACCCCGCCACCCACGCGGCCGCCCTCGACGGCGTCGACCGCGTCTACCTCATACCGCCCCTGGGCGACTCCGACCCCGCAGCGACCATGCTGCCGTTCCTCCATCAAGCCCGCACCGCCGGCGTGCACCGCGCGGTGCTGCTGAGCTCCTCGGCCATCCCCGAGGGCGGCCCGGCGGTGGGAACGGTGCACCAGGCCCTGCCCGATCTCTTCACGCAGTGGGCGGTACTGCGGCCCTCGTGGTTCATGCAGAACTTCACCGGCACGCACGCGCACGCTCGCAGCATCCGGAACGAGGGCATCATCTGGACCGCCACTGCGAGCGGTCGGGTCGGCTTCGTCGACGCCGCTGACATCGCGGCCGTCGCCGTGCGCGCTCTGACCGACGAGCAAGCCCCCAACACCGATCTCGTCCTCACCGGACCCGAGGCACTCAGCCACGACGACGTCGCCGCGGTCATCACCGAGGCCACCGGTCGGCCCGTGGTCCACCGCCGTCTGTCCTACGAGCAGATGCGCGACCGCCTCACGACGCAGGTGCCGGTGGAGTTCGCCGCCATGCTGGCCGGCATGGACCGTGCCATCGCCGAAGGCGTGGAGGACCGCATCACCGACACCGTCCAGCGCCTCACCGGTCGGCCCCCGCGCACCTTCCGAGCCCTCCTTGAGAGGGAGACGCGATCCAGCGGATGATGTCCGGGGCGATCAGCAGTTCCGTTTGAGACCCCTGCGACGTCACGTCTGTGGCCAACGCCCTCCTCGCCAGAGCAGGTGGCAGAGCACCGGCAGCATCGCGATCCGGCCGCCTCCGCCCCGGACGACAACGGCCGCGGCCTCGGCGAACACCTCCAGCAGCCGCCCGGCCGTCTCCTGCCGCCAGCAGCGAGGATGGCCGTAGCCCCACAGCCAGCGCAGGTTCGCCGGTAGAACGGGGCTGATCACACCCACTCGCCTGACCTCGCCGTTTCGGTTGGGAACGGCGGGGTTAGCTCTGTCTGCGGGGAGGCCGCGTCGAAGGTCTGCGGCGTAGACGTGGCGATGCTGCCGGGGTAGAGCTGGGCGCCTCCCTGACCGATCGATCACACGGTGAACGTGGGAACCATCCGCGGTCGCCCTCCTGTTGGACAGCCGGTTCAGCGGTGGGCAGGTCCGTTGCCGATTGAGGACCGTGGGATGGGGCGGAGGCCCCGTAGTAGTCGCGGGCGTGACGACCTGCCGTGGGGGCCGTGAGAGACGGCCGCAGGGCGAAGGAGGCCAGCAAGTCAGCAGTCGATGCTGCTGGCACATCGGGAGGTTTTCGCTGGTGAATACCGACGAACTGGAGCACGCCGTATACATGGCGGAGCGACGGGTACTGAATATCCAGACCAAGCTGCACCGTTGAGCCCGTGATGATTCCCATCGCAGGTTCGACGACCTCTACAACCTCGTTGCCGATCCCGGCTTCCTTTTGGCGGCCTGGGATCGGTTGAGGGGTAACAAGGGTGCCCGCACGGCTGGAGTGGACGGGCGCACGGCCCGTTCCGTTGAAGCCGGGCAGGGCGTCGGGGATTTTCTCGACGGACTGCGGTCGCAGTTGAGGCACCGCAGTTTTCGCCCGCTACCGGTGCGGGAACGGATGATCCCGAAGACGGGCGGGAAGCTCCGCCGCCTGGGGATCGCGACCATCACCGACCGGGTGGTCCAGGAATCCTTGAAAAACAGTCGGCTCGAAGCTACTGCTCCTCGCTGAAGATCTGGCAACGCCCTGATCAGGGGCATGTCTTCACTGCTCAGGCATCGAGTGCACGGCTTTGAGGAGAAAGTCTTTATGTGCCACTTCTGTGTCAGGAGAACCGAGAAACCTTAACGTCAAGAGCTGCATCGTCTCGTATCGCAAGCGTTACGGAACTGACGTCGTCGGCCGGTCCAAGGGGACGGGAGTTGCCGAGGCAGTTGTGGAAGCCTGACCGTCCTGGCGCTCCGTAGGATCTGCCCCCACATTACGGTCCGCGTCACTTCGGGACGGGGTGGTGGACGGTCGGACGTCAGACTGGGAATCGCTACCATTTACGCCGAGTCCGATGGCCAGCGCACAAGTGACAAGCACGGTCACGGCTGCTCCAATCACGAGCTGAATTCGCGCTCGCGACATCTTTGAAGGTTGCGCAACTTTTTTCGTCTGCGCGGTGTCATCCGCCTCCGAAAGGTGCGACTACGAGCGCGCTACCGGTAGTTCGCCCAACCCGGCGGTAGCGGGGTTGACGCACGCAGGTCGACACTCGGCGGCTGGACCTGATGCGGACCGACCCCGCGCCGGCACCGCACGAGGGCGGGGTGCTGGTCATCGACGACTGCGGGAACCGCGAGGGACGACACGGCCACCGCTCACGCGGGCAGCGGCCGGGGAGGCCGGGTAAGTGCGTTGCGGCAAAGGGAGTCCCTGTTCGATGAGCAGGGGCTTCTTCGTGTGCGGGGCATGATCGCGGAGGGATGGGGCAGGCAGCGGACGGCTTGTTGCGGGTCGAGGAGGGCGCGATGCCGTCGACGCGCTGCGCCGCGCCCCGCATCGACAGGGCGTCCACACCCTCCTCGTCCACGATCCGCCCACGGCTCGTGCGCACCGCTGCCGGTCCCGGCGTGTCCTGAATGGGCCCGTGGGCGAAGCCCCGCCCCGAAGCCGCCCGGCGCGGCGTTCCCTGTTCGTACAGCCGCTTCGGAGAGGGTGGCCGGGGCGGTCCGTGCCGGCCCGGCGGCCGGGAAGGCATCGGGCTGCTGAGCGGTCACGGGCCCGCCCACCTCCCGCAACCCCGTCACGGCCGCGGCGCCGGGTCCGCCGTACGGAGCGCCCGTCCGGCCGGCCCGCGCCGTGCCGCACCCGCCCCGGCGGGGCATGCGCGGCACGGCCGTCCCCGGTGCCGCGGCAGTCAGCCCCCGCCGGTCGCGTATTGGAACACCTCTTGACACCTCTGATTCAAGCCACCTACGTTAAAGACTAGTCGTCTAGACATTTTATTCCTGTCGGGGTCCCCCACGGAGGTGACGATGAACTCGCAGACACCGCAGCTGAAGGAAGCCCGCTACGAGCTGGTCGAGGTGCCGGAGCCCATGGGACCGGTCGCGGTCACCGTGGACCGGCGCAAAGTGCTCGACTACGCCTTCAGCGAGGACGATTTCGGGGCCTGGTACTTCGGGAGGTCGCCGTTCGGCGGCCCGGTGGGCCACCCCCTGGTCCTCGCCAACGACCTGCTGTTCCTCTTCTACGAGAACTACGACGGCAACACCGCCCAGGGCCTGCACACGCACGAGCACCTGACCTTCCACTCCCCCGTGGAGGTGGGCGAGACGGTCACCGTCTCGGGCGGCTACACGGAGAAGTACGAGCGCCGCGGCCAGGGCTATGTCGTCCTGGAGGCGGAGGCCCGCGGCGCCGACGGACGGCTGCTGGTGCGGCACGTCGGCAAGGAGATCATGCGGACGGTCGCCGGTGAGGTCACCGGGCAGAACCGTACGGCGGGCCAGACCCGCTCCCGCACGGTGGCCGGCACCTGCGACCCGGCCCTGCCGCCCCTGGAGCGGGCCCGGCTCGACGCGCCCGAGCGGTCCGCGCTGCCCCGGCGCACCACGTCCTTCACCCAGGACCAGATGTCCGTCTTCTCCTGGGCCGGGCGCGGCTACGCCAATGTGCACACCCACCAGGAGAAGGCCGCCGCCGCGGGCCTCGACCGCACGATCGTCCAGGCCCAGCAGCAGACCGGACTCATCGTCGCGAACCTCGTCGACGTCTTCGGCAAGTCGTTCTTCACCTCCGGCGAGGTGGACCTCCGGTTCGTCTCACCGGCCTTCGTGAACGACGAGCTGACCACCGGCGGTGCCGTCGTCGGCGCCGAGGGCGACCGCCTGCTCCTGGAGGTCTGGGTCGACAAGGCCGACGGCACTCGCACGGCGCTCGGCTGGGCCTCGGCACGCGTCGACGACGATCCGGAGCGCCCCGCCCGCCTGATCTGACCCCTCCGCCCACCGTCCTGAGATCGACAACGGAGTCATCCATGACGCATCCAGACACCGCACCTCACAGCACGGCAGAGGACCGGACCGTCCTCGCCAGACGCGCCGCCATCGCCAGCCTCGTCGGCACGGCCGTCGAGTGGTACGACTACTTCATCTTCAGCACCGCGTCGGCCCTGGTCTTCGGCCAGTTGTTCTTCCCGAACGAGAACGACCCGATCATGGGCACCCTGTCGGCGTTCGCCGTCTTCGGCGTCGGCTTCTTCGCCCGCCCCGTCGGCGGCATCGTCTTCGGGCACTTCGGTGACAAGGTGGGCCGCAAGGCGGCCCTGGTCACCACGCTCATGCTGATGGGCGGCTCCACCTTCCTCATCGGCCTGATCCCCACCACCGACCAGATCGGCATCTGGGCGCCGATCCTCCTCGTGCTGCTGCGCCTCGTCCAGGGCTTCGGGGTCGGCGGCGAGTGGGGCGGGGCCGCCCTGGTCGCGGTGGAGTACGCGCCGCAGCACAAACGCGGCGCCTACGGCAGCTTCCCGCAGATCGGCAACGCGGTGGGGCTCGTGATGTCGACAGGCATCTTCGCGCTGGTCTCCGCGCTCCCCGACAAGCAGTTCCTCAGCTGGGGCTGGCGGCTGCCGTTCCTGCTCAGCGCCCTGCTGATCGTCGTGGGCCTGTTCATCCGGGTCAAGCTCACCGAGACGCCGACCTTCCAGGCCGCGCAGGAGCGGCTGGAGCGGAACACCACCGAGCAGGTCAAGGAGCGGATGCCGATCGCGGAACTGTTCAAGCGGTTCAAACGGCCCCTGCTGCTCGCCATGGGCATGCGCCTGGGCGAGGCGGTGTTCGGCTACATCCTCCTCACCATCGGCCTGACCTTCGCCGCGAACTACACCGACATCCCGCGCACCCACGTCCTGGTGGCGAGCAGTGTCGCCGCCGCGGCCGCCATATACACCTACTACTTCTTCGGCAAGCTCTCCGACCGGATCGGCCGGCGCGCGGTCTTCATCCTGGGATCGGTCGTCGGAATCGTCGTCACGTTCCCCTTCTTCTGGATCCTCGACGCCAACGCCCTGGTGCTGACCTATGTCATCTACACGGTGGCGTACGCGATCGGCGTGGGCGCGCTCTACGGCGTCGAACCGGCCTTCTTCGCCGAGCTGTTCAGCACCAAGGTGCGCTACACCGGCCTGTCGCTGTCCGCGCAGATCCCGAGCGTGCTGATCGGCCTGTGGCCGCTCGCCTCGACCGCGCTGCTGGCCGCGACCGACGGCGACCCCTGGCCCATCGCGCTCATCACCATCGGCTGCCTGCTGATCGGCCTGGTCTGCGCGTGGCTGGCCCCCGAGACCAACAAGACCGACATGACCCGCGTCGGCACCGAACCGGAGGAGGCACGATGACCGACTCGTCCACCCGTTCCCGGCGGGACCTCACCGACCCGCTGCGCGCCCTGCACACCGACGACCTCGAAGCGGGCCTGAAGGAGCCGGAGTTCGGGAACCTGGAGATCCCCGAGGATCTGGGCACCGTCCAGGTCGTGCTCGACGACCACAAGATCAAGCGGTACGCCTTCACCCACGACGACCACCACCCCTGGGCGCTCGCCGGGAGCCCCTTCTTCGACGGGGCCCGGGTCGGGCAGGCGGCACTCCTCGGCAACGACCTGGTCCAGTTGTTCACCCTCGTGTACGCGGGCAGCAGGGTCGTCGGCTACCACACCGAGGAGCAGATGTGGTTCGACAGCCCGGCGGCGCTGGACGAGGTCGTCACCCTGCACGGCACCTACACCGAGGCGTACGAGCGCCGCGGCGAGGGCTATGTCGTCATGGAGGCCACGGCCACCGGCGCCGACGGACGCAGCGTGGTGCGCCACCGCGGCGTGGAGATCCTCAAGACGAACCCGGGCGCCATCGGCGGGCGCGGCTCGGCCGCTCCGGAGCGCCGGGTGAGCGGTGAGGTCCCGGCCGGGGCGCGGTTCACGGACGCGCTCGGCCCGGACGTGCGCGCCGGCGACGCGCTCGAACCGCTGGGCAAGACGGTCACCGCCGAACAGGCCGCCGTGTTCAGCCGTATCGGCGAATACGTCCGCAACATCCACAACGACATCGACCTGGCCCGCGCGGGCGGTCTGCGGGTGCCGATCGTCCAGGGCCAGCAGCAGTTCGGCGTCCTGGCGCAGCTGCTCACGCTGCGCTGCGGCCCGGCCTTCCTGACCTCCGGGTGGCTGCGGGTGAAGTTCCTCGCCCCGCTGGACGTGTTCGAGCCGTTCACCTCGAACGGGATCGTCACCGCGGTCACCCCGGTCGACGGCGGCCTCCGCGTCGACCTGGAGGTGTGGATCCGCCGCGACCGCGACCGGCGGCTGATGACGGCCGGCTGGGCCGCGGTCACCCTGCCGGCCTCCTGACCCCTCGCACCACCACCTCACCGACAGACACAGAAAGCGGATTTTCGCTCATGAGCACTCCCAAGACCGGTGGCCGGCTCGTCGTCGACATGCTGACGTCCCTGGGCGTCGAGTACGTCTTCGGCGTCGTCGGCGGTCAGACCCTCGCCATCACCGACGCCCTCATCGACACCCCCGGCATCGAGCTGGTGCACACCCGGCACGAGAACGCCGCCGCGGTGATGATGGACGCCTACGGACGGCTCACCGGCCGGCCCGCCGCCTGCATCTCCACCACCGGCCCCGGCGCCACCAACCTGCTCACCGGCGTCGGCGGCGCCTACCGCGACTCCAGTCCCGGCTTCGTCATCACCTGCAACAACAACGGCGAGAACATCCACAAGGACGACGCGCAGAACGCCGACCACGTCGAGCTGGTCAAGCCGCTGGTGAAGTGGTCCCGGCTGGTCGCGCACGGCTCCTCGGTGAAGCAGGCGATGGAGGAGGCGTACGTCAACTGCCTCACCGGCAATCCCGGCCCGGTCCACCTCGACTTCGCCCGCGACACCATAGAGGGCCTGATCGAGAACCCGCCGCAGGTGCCCGCCGTGCACCCCAGCCGCGCCTGGGTGACCGAGCGGCCGTCCGCGAACCCCGTCGCGCTTACCCGGGTCGCCGAGCGGGTGCTGCGCGCCGAACGGCCGGTGATCTGGCTGGGCAACGGGGGCAATCGGGCCCGCGCCGCCGAGGACGTGCTGGCGCTCGCCGACGCCCTCGGCATCCCGGTCGTCACCACCTTCAACGGCATCGGCTCGGTGCCGACCACGCACCCGCTGGTGTTCGGCGCCGTCACCCGCATGGGCACCGCGCTGGCCGGCGACGTCCTCGCCGACGCCGACCTGGTGCTCGCGCTCGGCAACAGCCTCAACGCCGTCTCCACCACCCGCTGGCGGCGCGCGCTGCCCGAGATCGTGCAGGTCGACGTCGAACCCGCGATGATCGGGCGCTACTACTCCGAGATCACCCAGGGCGTGGTGAGCGACCTCGGTTCCTTCGCCCGCGCCCTGGTCACGGCGACCGCCGGACACGCGGAGGCGGCGCGGGCCGGGCGCGC
Source organism: Streptomyces zinciresistens K42 (assembly GCF_000225525.1). Taxonomy (GTDB): domain Bacteria; phylum Actinomycetota; class Actinomycetes; order Streptomycetales; family Streptomycetaceae; genus Streptomyces; species Streptomyces zinciresistens. The sequence goes on from NZ_AGBF01000025.1 coordinate 50,296, forward strand.
GCAGTGGATCGCGGCGCTGGACAAGGCCCGCACCGCGTGGTGGCAGGGCACGGACGTGGCCGACCCCGGCGCCGAGGGACCGCTCTCCCCCGCCGACGTCGTCCGTTCGCTGCGCGAGGTGGCGCCCGAGGACACCCTGCTGATCCCCGACGCCGGCAACCCGGGCGTCTGGTCGTTCCTGTGGGAGATCCAGCGGCCGAACAGCTACATCAAGCCCGTCGGCTTCGGCAACATGGGCTTCGCGCTGCCCTCCGCGATCGCCGCCTCCCTGATCGACCCGGAGCGCCCGGTGCTCGCGCTGATCGGGGACGGTTCCCTCGGCATGAGCCTGGGCGAGCTGGAGACGCTGGCCCGGGTCGGCGGCAACGTGTGCGTCGTCGTCCTCAACGACTCCAGCTACGGCAACATCCGCCAGGAGCAGGAGCTGCACTTCGAGGGGCGCACCACCGGCGTCGACTTCGGCCCCGTGGACTTCGGCATGGCGGCCCGCGCCATGGGGGTGCCGGGCGAGGTCGTCACCGGGCTGTCCGCGCTGCGCGAACGCGTCGCCGACGCCTTCGCGGCCGGCGGCCCGGTCGTCCTGGACGTGCCGATCGACCGTGAGGTCAACGCCTGGACGTTCCCGGCGTTCACCGGCGGCGCGAAGTAGCAGACCGGGCAGCAGACCGGAAACCATCAGCAGGAGGCGACGACGACGATGCCGAACACGACCAACGCACCCCTGGACGGCGTGAAGGTGCTCGACCTGTCCCGGTTCATCGCGGGGCCGCTGTGCGCGCAGATCCTGGGCGACTTCGGCGCCGAGGTGGTGAAGGTGGAACGGCCCGGCGGCGAGGACTCCCGCCACCACGGGCCGTACCACCGGGACGAGAGCATCTACATGTTCCTGTACCACCGGAACAAGTACGACGCCTCCCTGGACACCCGGCACCCGGAGGCGCTCGGCATCCTGGAGCGGCTGATCGAGTGGGCCGACGTGGTGGTGGAGAACTACCGGCCCGGCACCATCGAGAAGATGGGCATCGGCTACGCGCGCATGAAGGAGCTGAACCCGGACATCATCCTGGTGTCCGTCTCCGGCTTCGGGCAGACCGGCCCCGACTCCCGGCGGGCGCTCTTCGACGCGATCTCGCAGGCGTCGTCGGGGCTGATGGACATGACCGGCGAGCCCGGCGGCAAGCCCACGCTCAGCGGTACCTACATCGCGGACTACACCACGGGCTACCAGAGCGCGATCGGGGCGCTGACGGCGATCCTGCACCGGGAGCGCACCGGCGAGGGGCAGCTCGTGGACGTCGCGTCCTTCGACACGATGTTCTCCGCGCTCGGCATCCGGCTGATGTCCCAGCTGATGCTCGGCCAGGACATGCCCCGCAGCGGCTCCCGGGACCTGCTGACCGCTCCGGTCAACGTCTACGAGTCCGCCGACGGCCCGGTCTACATCCAGGCCGGCACGGCCTCGCTGTTCCCGAAGCTGTGCGCGGTCATGGACCGGCCCGACCTGGCGGGCGACCCGCGCTTCGGCACGGTCGAGGGGCGGATGACGCACCAGGACTTCCTGGAGGGCGAGATCGGCGCCTGGGCGGCGGGGCGCACCACCCGGGAGATCGGGGAGGTGCTCGACGCGGCGGGCGTGCCCTACGCCAAGGTCGCCTCCGTGGCGGAGGTCGCCGAGTCACCGCAGATCGCCGCCCGCGACATGATCGTCGAGGCGGAGCATCCCGAACTCGGTACGATCCGGATGCCGGGCAACCCCGTCAAGATGGAGAAGACCCCGCCCACCGTCCGCAAGGCCCCGCCGAGGGCCGGCGAGGACAACGCGTACGTGTACCAGGAGATCCTGGGCATGTCCGCGCAGGACCTGGACCGGCTGCGGAAGTCAGGAGCGATCTGAATCATGTCGCGTGCACCCAGGTATCAGGTGATCTACGACGACCTCGTGTCCCAGATCCGCTCCGGCAGCCTGGCGCCGGGCACCCGGCTGCCCGGCGAGACCGATCTGGCCCGCCAGTACGGCGTGAGCAGGATGACGGTGCGCCAGGCGCTGGATCTGCTCGACGCGGAGCGGTGCGTGGTACGGCGGCAGGGCAGCGGCACCTTCGTCAACGACCACACCGAACGGGGACGGCGGCTCAACCGGCTGCGCTCCTTCGCCGACGAGGTGGAGGGCGACGGCGGCCAGTCGTCGCGGGTGATCCGCTGTGAGACCGCGCCGGCGCCCGCCGAGGTGGCCGAGGCGCTCGGCGTCGGCGCGGGCGACACGGTCAACCGGCTCACCCGGGTCCGTCTCATCGGCGGTACCCCCGCCGCGCTGCAGGATGCCTGGGTGCCCTACTCGGTGGCGCCGTCCCTGTCCCGGGAGCCGCTTCTCGACGGCTCCCTCTACCGCACGCTGACGGAACGCTTCGGGGTGGAACTGCGCCACGCCGACCAGTCGATGGCGGCCGCCCTGCTCACCGACGAACAGGCGGAGCTGCTGGCCACGGCGCCGGGCGGGGCCGCTCTTGAGGTGCGCCGCACCACCTACGGGTCACGGGGTGAGACCGTCGAGTTCACCACGAGCTGGACGCTGCCCGCCTTCCCGTTCCTGCTGCGGATCGACGCCGAATGAGCGGGCACGTCGTCGCGGTGGACGTCGGCACCTCCGCCGTCCGTGCCGCGCTCGTGGACGCCGGCGGCCGGATCGTCGCCCAGCGGCGCATCGGCCGCGGCGGCGGGCTGGGAGGTGACACCTTCGACGCGGCGGCGCTGGAGAAGGACGTGCGGGCAGCGCTCGCGGGCGTGTCCGGCGGCCCCGAGCCCTCGGCGCTGGCGATCGCCGCGCACATCGGAACCGTCGCCGTCGGCCCCGGTCTCGACCCCGTCGGCCCCGGCGGCGGCTGGGCCGACACGACGGGGGTGGACCGGCTGGCCGCTCTCGGCGACACCGCGGTACGGCGGCTGCTGCGCACGGCGGGCCGGCCGGCCCTGACCGGCGGCGCACTGGCACGTCTTCTGGACCTGGCGGCACGGTCGGCGCCCGGAGTGCGCGCCGTGCTGTCCCCGAAGGACTTCCTGCTCGCCCGGCTCACCGGCCGGCTCACCTCGGACACCGTCAGCGCCGCCTACACCCTCGCCTCCGACGTGCGCCGCCGCGCCTGGAACCTCGACGTGCTCGCCGCGGCGGGGCTCGACCCGGCGCTGCTGCCGCCGCAGGCCGAACCCGCGTCCGTGATCGGGACGCTCACCGCGGAGGCGGCGGCCGCGACGGGACTGCCCGCCGGGCTCGCGGTCGCCGCGGGCGGCCCGGACGGTTCCGTGGGCATGGGACTGCTGCTCGGCGCGGACGAGGACCTGATCGCCGATGTGGCGGGCACCACCGACGTCGTCGGCCGGCTGCTGCCGGTCGACGGGACCCTGCCGGACGGCGCGGTGCTCAACCCGGCCGTGCTGCCCGGCCGGTTCGTCGCCGGCGGGGCGACGGGCCTCACCGGCGGGGCCGTCGCCCGGTGGCGCGCCCTGGTCGGCGCCGTCGACGACGACCGGCTGGCCGCGCTGCCCCCCGGCGCGCACGGCCTGACCGTGCTGCCGGCCATGACCGGCGCACGCTTCCCCGACTGGCGGCCCGCCGCCCGGGGCGCGGTCCTCGGCCAACGCCCCGAACACGACGCCGCGTGCCTGCTGCGCGCGGCCCAGGAGGCGGCGTCCTTCACGGTCCGCGAGGGTCTGGACCGGCTGGACCCCACGGGCACCCTGCCGGTCGCCTTCGCCGGCGGCTCCTCCCGCAGCGCCCACGTGGCCCGGCTCCGCGCCGACGTCTTCGACCGCCCGCTCCTGGTCTCGCCCCAGCCGGACATCACCCTGCTCGGCGCCGCGGCCCTGGCCTTCCTCGCCTCCGGCGCCGACGACGACCTGACCACCCTGCGCACCCGCCTCGTCGGTCGCCTCCACCGGATCGACCCCGACCCCGTCCGCGCGGCCCGGTACGCACGCCTCCACACCCGGTGGCGGGAACTGCGGGACACCGTTGACGCGACCGCGACCGCGACCTCAGCCGGACCTGGCCCGGGGTGAGAGGCGGGCGGGGGCCGGATCGAGGGTGAGGGCGCACCAACTCGGGGTACCAACTCGCCACCGTCCAAACTGCGTTCGGCCTTTAGCGGCCCGGCACTCCGACGTTGCCGTCGTCCGGCCCTCGGCCGTGGCACCGGCCCTGCGACGCACCCCCGGGCATCGAAAACCGGCCATGTGCTGACCGGGATTGGCCGCCCGCCAAATCAATCACTTGATTTAATCCGCCGGTTGCGGTGTGCTGAGGCGAGACGGTTCTCCCACTCCCCACGGCTGGAGCGACCATGACCGCCGCCGCCCCCGGATCGCGCCCCGGTACACGCTCGGCCGCCACCCGTGCGGCGATCCTCGCGGCCGCCGAACGGCTCTACGCCGAACACGGCCTGGCCGCCGTCTCCAACCGGCAGATCAGCGAGGCCGCGGGGCAGGGCAACGTCACCGCCGTCAACTACCACTTCGGTACGCGGCTGGACCTCGTGCGCGCCGTGATGGCCCGCCACGGTGAACCGGTCGATCTGCTGCGCGGCCGCTACGCCGCCCGGGTCGAGGACCCCTCCGATCTGCGGGCGTGGGTGCGCTGCCTGGTCGGACCGGCGACCGAGTACCTGGCCGGGCTGGGGGTTCCCTCCTGGCAGGCCAGATGCGCCGTCCAGGTGCTCACCGACCCGACGGCGCGCAACCTCGTGGCGGAGGACTCCCTGGCCCGTCCCGCCCTGGCCACCGTGATGCGCGGTCTGGAGCAGGGCCTGGCGTGGCTTCCGCCCGGGGTCCGCCGAAGACGCGGCGCCATGGCACGCAATCTCCTCACCCACACCTGTGCCGAGCGGGAACGGGCCCTGGCCACGGACACGGCCCTGCCCTACGAGTCCTGGTCGGACACTGCCGACGAGTTGGAGGACGCCCTCTACGGGCTCCTCACGGCTCCGGTCACCCACCACCCCCACACCAGGGAAGCGCCATGAAGATCATCGTTGACGAAGAGAAATGCTGCGGCGCCGGCCAGTGCGTGCTGATCGCCCCCGACGTCTTCGACCAGCGCGACGACGACGGCATCGTCGTCCTGCTGGACGCTCGGCCACCGGTCGTCCGGCACGACGCGGTCCGCGAGTGCGCGGCCGTCTGCCCGGGGGCCGCCATCTCGCTGGACGAGGACGCGTGAAGCACACCCTTCCGGATCACGTCCTCGTGGTCGGCGCGTCGGCGGCCGGCCTCAGCACCGCGGAGGCACTGCGCCGCAAGGGGTTCGGCGGCCGGCTGACTCTCCTGGGGGCCGAGACCGCTCTGCCGTACGACCGGCCGCCGTTGTCGAAGCAGATCCTCTCCGGGATCTGGGAACCCACCCGGGCGCAACTGCGCGCGAAGGAGGCGCTGGACGCGCTGGACGCCGAGTTCCTCCTGGGGGACGCGGCCACGGCGCTCGATGCCGGACGCCGTACCGTCCGTACCGCCTCGGGCGGGTCGGTGACGGCCGACGCCGTCGTCGTGGCCACGGGTGTCAGCCCCCGTGCGCTGCCCGGTCAGGACGGTCTGAGAGGCGTGCACAGGTTACGTGCCGTCTCCGACGCCGTCGCTCTGCGTACCGCGCTGCTCGGAGCCAGGCGCCTGGTCGTCGTGGGCGACGGTGTGCTCGGCGCGGAGACGGCGGCCACCGCACGCCAGATGGGGCTGGACGTCTGCCTGCTCGGCCCGCAACCGGCGCCGTTGACGGCTCAGTTGGGGCCGTACGTGGCCGAGTGCCTCGCGGACCTGCACCGGCAGCACGGCGTCGCCCTGCGCGGCGGGGCGCTGGTCGACCGGCTGCTCTCGCGCGACGGAACGGTCACGGGCGTCAGGCTCGCCGACGGGGAGGAACTGGCCGCCGACGTGGTCGTGACGGCGGTGGGCAGCGCCCCCGCGACCGACTGGCTCCGGGACAGCGGCCTCGTCCTGGACGACGGGGTCGTCTGCGACGAGCGCAGCCGCGCGGACGAGGGAATCTGGGCCGTCGGGGACGTGGCCCGCTGGCGCCACCAGGGGCTGGGCCGGACGCTCCGGCTGGAGAACCGCACCAACGCCACCGAACAGGCGCTGGCCGTGGCCGGGAACATCCTCGGCGAGGACCGCCCCTACGTGCCGGTTCCGTACTTCTGGACCGACCAGTTCGACGTCCGCATCCAGGCGTTCGGTCTGCCGTCGCCCGACGCGAGGACCGTGCTCGTCGAAGGCGATCCGGCGGAGGGGCGGTTCGTGGTCCGCCACGACGGCCCGCACGGCCCCGTCTGCGTCCTCGGCTGGAGGATGCCCAAGCAGACCCGGCTGCACAGGGCGAGCGTCGTCGACCACTACACCCGGCCGTCACGGCGGACCACTCCGTCCGCGGGCATGTCCTCCGCGTAGGCCGTTGCGCGGGCACGCACGCGACGCGCGGCGTCCCGCCCGCTCTGCTCGACGCCTGGACACCACCGGCAGGGTGGCCGTCGAGCACACCCTCACCCCCCGCCCCCATTCCCCCTTCTCCTCTCGCAGCCACGCCCATGGAGGACTCGCCATGACGACACACCACGAGACCGCCGCGGACATCCCCGACTTCCCGGCGCCGCGTTCCCCGGCCTGCCCCTTCGACCCCTCACCGGAACTGCGCGCGCTGAGCGAACACGGCCCCCTCACCCGCGTCCGTTCCTGGGGCGGCACCACGCCCTGGGCGGTGACGGGGCACGCGGAACAGAAGGCACTCCTGTCCGACGCCCGGTTGAGCGTCGACTTCGCCCTGCCCGGTTTCCCCAGCCCCGTCGACCCTCGGCACAGCCGCAGGCAGAGTGCGGGCGACCTGAGCTTCGTGGGCATGGACGATCCGGAGCACACCCGGCTGCGCCGCATGGTCAGCGGCGCCTTCACCATCAAACGCGTCGAGGCCATGCGCGCGTCGATCCAGCGGATGACCGACGCCTTCATCGACGACATCCTGGCGGGCCCCAAGCCCGTCGACCTCGTGCAGGCCCTGGCGCTGCCCCTGCCCTCCCTGGTCATCTCGGACCTGCTCGGCGTCCCCTACCAGGACCACGACTTCTTCCAGACGAACAGCAAGACCCTGGTGTCGGCCGTGACCACCGGCGAGCAGCGGCAGGCCGCCCACGCGGCACTGGCGCAGTACCTCGACGACCTGATCGGGAAGAAGATCACCGCGCCGGGCGAGGACCTGCTGTCCAAACTGGGCCGGCATGTCACAGAAGGCGAACTGACCCGCCGCGGTGCGGCCACCATGGGTGTCCTGCTGCTGCTCGGCGGCCACGAGACGACCGCCAACATGATCAGCCTGGGCACCCTGCTGCTGCTCCGGGACCCCGGCCAGGCCGCCGTCATCCGCCACGCCGAGAACCAGCAGGCCGTCGTCAACGCCGTCGAAGAACTGCTCCGCTACCTCAGCATCGTCCATCTCGGACGCCGCCGAACCGCCCTGGAGGACATCGAGATCGGCGGGCAGACCATCCGGGCCGGCGAAGGCGTCATCCTCCTCGGCGAACTCGCCAACCGCGACCCCGACGTCTTCGAGAACCCCGACCGGCTCGACCTCACCCGCGATTCCCGCCTGCACCAGGCCTTCGGAAGCGGCATCCACCACTGTGTGGGCCAGCCGCTGGCACGCCTCGAACTCCAGATCCTCTATCCCACCCTGCTGCGCCGGATTCCCACCCTGCGCGCCGCCGTCCCACTGGAGGAGACCCGCTTCAAGTACGACGCGGTGATCTACGGCCTGCACGAACTCCCCGTGACCTGGTAGCCCCTCGGCCTCGGTGGCGCCCGCCCCCGGGCGCCGCCGTCACGTCCGCCGGACTCCTTCAGGCGTTGTCCACGAACCGCACGCACGACCGCCGGCCTTCGCTGCCGACCGCGAACTTGCCGGTCGGGCCGGTGCGGAGACTGGTGCCGCCCTCGTTGATCATCGTGACCTCGTGGAGTACCGATGTCGCCTCGGCCTGTGGGGTGGAGAACACGGCTGTGGGGCTGTGCGGCAGGAATCCCCCGTTGACGCTCAGTAGGTGCTGGTAGTTCTGCTCTGTCGCTTCCCCCGGCTCCCCTGCCCGTGTTCGAGCGCCGACGCCGCCTGGCCGGTCAGTGTGGTGGTCAGCCACCGCATGAACGCGTCGTACTCGGCCGCCACACTCCACCGAAGCATCGCGCCGTCGTCGCTGGCGGTGGTCCGTCCGATGTCGTCCATGGCGATGCGGATGCGGTCGGAATCGACGAACGGAAGGTCCAGGGCCGCAGAGAGGGTCAGCGCGTCATGCTGCATGCTGCCGGGGTAGAAGCGGCTGAACCACGCGTCGAGGTGGGCGCAGAGAAGCGAGGCCCAGGCGGGTGCGTCGGACGCGGTCAGCCAGGCGTACAGAGGGGTGTCCGCCGTCACCTCGATCTGCGGGGTGAAGGTGACTTCGGAGGCGACGAATCCGGGTGTGTGCAGGCGCCCCGCGGCGACCGCGTCAAGCACGCGCCCCGCGGCGGTCACGTCCAGCCGGATGTTGTGCTCGGCGCTTTCGGGGTTGCGGTAGCGCAGGGCGCCGCCCATCTGCGTCACGCGGAGCCGGGTCGCGGCCTCCGGCGCTTCCGTGACGACCCGTGCCAGATTCGACAAGGGCGCCATCCCCACCCATCGCACGGGTCCGGGCACGGCGGCAAGGACGTCGAGCACCGCGCCGACGACGTCGGTACCTTGGGCCGGCACGGTCGGCGGAATCAGTTCCTCTACGACGAGGTACGGGGTGGGCGCGAGTTCGGCGCCGGCGACCGTCAGTACGTCGGACCGGCCCATGAGATCGAGAAGGTGGCGTGCGAACCGTGCGCGCTGTCCGCGCGATTCGTCCCCGGTGAGGACGAGTTTCAGATCGCCGGTGCAGCGTGCCGCGGCGGCCAGGGCGTCATCCGCGTCGCCACCGATGTCGGTGTCGATGATGAGTGGTGTGCCGCGCAGGTCTTCCGGCCGGGGATGCGAGCGCAGGGCGTCGGCAGTCCGGGCCGGGCCGCTGCCGGGAACCGCCTCGCCCGGGGCCGTCATCGCCTGTCAGTGCCGGCGCGGGTCGCCGGCCGTCGAGGTGGCGGCGTCTCCCCTGTGGGGAGGCCCTGGTACATCACGGTGAGAGCCCCTCCCTCCGCCGGAACCGCCCGGGTACCGTCACCCGTGGCCGCCGTCGCTTCGACTCCGTCCATCCGCCGCCCCTCTCTCCAGGAACTCGGGTCTCTCCAGGAACTCGGGCCCATTCGCCCGGAACTCAGCATGACGGCCGGGCAGGACACACCGTCAACTCCTCGCACGCGTAAGCTGATTCAACGTAACGGGACGCGGCACTCGCACACATCCAAGAGCCCGTACACCGCCCACGCGACGCCCCGCCCGCTCACGCCACCCGCTCACGCAACCCGCGTTCGCCACTCAGCGTCACGGACGGCAGAGCGCACCGTCCACTCTTTGTGCCCGTACGCCGACTCCGCGTACGGGGCGCCGTACTCGCTCTCAGCCGCGCGCGACCGCCGCGCCGGCTCCGGCGCCGGGAACCCCGCCGCCGCCCAGCCGGTTCTCCCCACCGGCACCTTCGCGCGGTCGTTTCCGACGCCATTCGTCCAGCCTGCTCCCTGTGTGCCTGCTCCGCCGGTTCTGCCGCTTTCCTCCGCTTTCCTCGGAGGCCGGCCGGGCTCCGGCGGGTGAGGCACCCCAAGGTTCGGTGCGGGGGAGGTCACGACTGGGTCATGTGAGGGGCGGTGGCGTGATGATCCTCGCCGGACCTGCTTAGGGTGACCGGCGTGCAGGGTCGATTCGTCGGCGAGATCCGGTCGGGGACGGCCGGCCGCGGCGTCGACGTAGGGGACTCCGCGCGGACGGCACCACGGACGCCGCCGCTCCGGACGTGACAAAGGATTTCTGAACGTGACCGAGGGACAGCCCGACAGCTGCGATCTGCTCTGCCTGGACACGACGGTGGCGTCGGCACTGCGCTCCAGCATGCCCGCCGCGGGACGGACCGAGCTGGCAGCGGCGGCGGCCAAGGCGCTCGGCGACCCCACCCGGCTGGCGGTCGCCTCGGCGCTGGCGGTGGCAGGAGAGCTGTGCGTGTGCGATCTGGCATGGGTGATCGGCCAGGCCCAGAACCTCGTCTCGCACCATCTGCGCTACTTGCGCGCGGCGGGTCTGGCCACCTCCCGGCGGGCCGGCCGCCTGGCGATATACGCACTCACAGACCGCGGCCGTACCCTGACCCAAGCCGTACTCGGCTCCGAACCGGTGGCACACCGCGCCGCCGACCGCCTCTGACGGCACGCGGTACGTCCCCGGACCCCGTCCGGCACCGCCGTCGTCCCGGGGCCCCGGCCGGCGCCGGGGGCCCGGCCAGCCGTCCCCGCCCGTCCGTCCACCGCAGTCCTGGAGTCCACCACCATGACGGAAACGCACCCCGCACCGACCGACGTGTCCCCCGCCGCCCCGCGCCGCGGCGCAGGACGGCGCAGAATCGCCGCGCTGGCGCTGGCCGTGGCCGTCGCCGGGGGAGACCTCGGCGCCAAGGCGTGGGCCGAGAGGGCGCTGCCCGGTGACCCGATCCCCCTCGGCCTGCTGGAACTGCGCCTCGCCTACAACCCGGGCGTCGCCTTCTCCATGGGCGGGAACCTGCCCTCGTGGGTGGTGATAGCGGTCACCGGTGTCATCACCGCGTTCGTGGCGATCGTGGGATGGCGCCTGGCGCCCAAGTCGTGGGCGGCCGCGGGCGCCGCGGCCTTCATCCTGGGCGGCGCCGCCGCCAACCTGATCGACCGGGCCGGTGACGGCGTCGTGACCGACTACCTGCACACCGGCTGGTGGCCCACCTTCAACATGGCCGACGTCTTCATCGTGACCGGCGGAATCGCCGTCGCGATCCTGGCCTGGCGGTACCCGGACGAGGAGCCGGAGAAGGCCGAGAGCGCCGCCTGAGTCGGCATGAATTCCGCATTGGCTTTCTTCATATCAGAAGTGAATTTCCCCGGCTGAATCAGTTCCGCCTCTCCGGTTTTCCGCGACGTCTCCCCGGACATGCTCCGGCGGGAGGGCGGAGACGGGTCCGTCTCTCCGGAAAGAGCTTCAGGAGGTGGCGGGGGACGTGGAAATCCACGAAGAGGAATGTGGAGATCCTCATGAGGCCGAGGAATTCACCGAGCGGCCCGCGGGCGCGGCCCCATGGGGAGACGACCGGCCCTGGCTCACCCCGGACGAGGTCCGCAGCCAGGTGTTCACGACGGTGCGGCTCCGCGAGGGGTACGACCTGGGCGAGGTGGACGACTTCCTCGGTCGTGTGGAGCGGACGCTGAACGCCGTCCTCCAGGAGAACGCGACGCTGCGCGGACGGCGGGACGCCCCCGGGGCGGGCCCGCGGCAGGGCGGTGAGCCGCGTTCCGCGCGGGCGGAGCGGATCATCGCCCTCGCGCAGACCGTGGCCGACCAGGCGGTCATGGACGCCTACGCCCAGGCCGCACAGATCGTGGCCGACGCCGAGAGCCGCGCCGCGGAGATCGAACGGCGCGCCGCCGACGAGGCCGCGGGCATCCGCCTGCACGCCGACGGCCTGCACGTACACGCCCAGGAGTACCGCAACCAGCTCCGCTCGGGGCTGGAGATGCAGATCCGCTCCGCCGAGGAGCAACTGCGGCTGCTCGAAGGGGAGCCCGGCGGCGGCGCGTATCCCGCCATGGCGGGCGCCTCCTCCGTCCCCTCCCTGTCCCCGTCCCCCTCCCCGTGCCCCTCCGGCGCGGTGACGCGGCTGCGGCAAGGGCCCGTCGACTGGGGCGTCCGCCCGCGGCGTGAGGACTCGGGGATCGGTCCGCGACGCGACGGCATCAGCGTCGGTGCGCGGCTCGACGAGTACGGCGCCGCGGAGAACACGGCCTGAACACGGCTTGAGGGACGGCCCGAGGGACGGCCGCCGCCCTTTTCGATTTCGCATTCGTGCGGTTGCGCCGAGCTTTTGGCCGAGTTCCGCTTTCCGGCCGCGCCGTCCCCCTTTCCCGCGCCCGCAGGCGCGTTCTTCCGCATCGCCCTGTCTCCGGAAAGGGCGATGCGGGTACGCCGTGCGGCGGGGCGGCGCCTACGCCGCGTGGCGGGGCGGCGCCTACGCCGTGCGGC
>NZ_AGBF01000024.1 GCF_000225525.1 Streptomyces zinciresistens K42
CGGCCCGGCGTGGGGCCGCCGGGCCGCGGGGCGCCGGGCGGCCGGGCGGGCTCAGTGCGCGATGTCGGCGTAGCCCTCGACCTCGCGCGGGTCGCGGGTGCCGGGGCCGACGTAGCGGGCGGAGGGGCGGACGAGGCGGCCGGTGCGCTTCTGCTCCAGGATGTGCGCCGACCAGCCCGCCGTACGGGCGCAGCTGAACATGGACGTGAACATGTGCGCCGGGACCTCGGCGAAGTCCAGGACGATGGCCGCCCAGAACTCGACGTTGGTGGCGAGGACGCGGTCGGGACGGCGGCTGTGCAGCTCGGCCAGGGCCGCCTTCTCCAGGGCCTCGGCGACCTCGAAGCGCGGGGCCCCCAGCTCCCGCGCGGTGCGGCGCAGGACGCGGGCGCGCGGGTCCTCGGCGCGGTAGACGCGGTGGCCGAAGCCCATCAGGCGCTCGCCGCGGTCGAGGGTCCGGCGCACATAGGCGTCGGCGTCTCCGGTGCGCTCGATCTCCTCGATCATGTGCAGGACCCGCGAGGGGGCGCCGCCGTGCAGCGGGCCGGACATCGCGCCCACGGCGCCGGAGAGCGCCGCGGCCACGTCGGCGCCCGTGGAGGCGATCACGCGGGCGGTGAAGGTGGAGGCGTTCATGCCGTGCTCGGCGGCGGAGGTCCAGTAGGCGTCGACGGCGGCGACGTGCCGGGGGTCCGGCTCGCCGCGCCAGCGGATCATGAAGCGCTCGACGACGGACCGCGCCTTGTCGATCTCGCGCTGCGGGACCATCGGCAGCCCCTGGCCGCGCGCGGACTGGGCCACGTAGGACAGGGCCATGACGGCGGCGCGGGCCAGGTCGTCGCGGGCCCGGCCCTCGTCGATGTCCAGCAGGGGCCTCAGGCCCCAGACCGGCGCGAGCATGGCGAGGGCGGACTGGACGTCGACGCGGATGTCGCCGGAGTGCACGGGGATCGGGAACGGTTCGGCGGGCGGCAGGCCGGGGCGGAAGGCGCCGTCGACGAGCAGGCCCCAGACGTTGCCGAACGAGACGTGGCCGACCAGATCCTCGATGTCGACGCCCCGGTACCGCAGCGCGCCGCCCTCCTTGTCCGGTTCGGCGATCTCCGTCTCGAACGCGACGACTCCCTCTAGTCCGGGTACGAAGTCGGACATCAGGCGGCTCCTCGTGATGGGTGCGACGGATGGGGTTGCGGATGGTGCGAGCTGCGGGTGGTGCGAGTGGTGGGTGGTGCGAGCGGTGGGTGGTACGGGCACGGGTGGGCGGGCGCACGCGGGACGCACGCCCGGTGGATCCACGGTCACGGACCCGGACTCCGGCGCACCGGCCGGTCCGGGCCTCTGCGGACTCGCGGTCCGGGGCGTACCCCTGTGATGCCCCGTACGGCCCGCGCTCATCCGACCGGAACGTCATCGGGTCACCACAAGATATCCCTGAGTGCCACCTTTGGGGAGCCCTTGCGGCACTCAGTGCCACTCAATGCCACTCATTGACGTGGAACACCGGCGGACGGCGCGCGCCGCATGAGGCAGGATGACGGCGTGACCGACCGAGACGACCTCCCCCTCGATCCCGCCGAGCCGGTGCCCGACCCGGCCGCCATGCGCAAGCACTACCGCGCCGAGGGCCTCGCGGAGACGGACCTGGCCGCCACCCCGGTGGGGCAGTTCGCGCGCTGGTTCCGGCAGGCCGCGACGGAGGCCCGCCTCTTCGAGCCGAACGCGATGGTCGTCTCGACCGCGGACGCCGAGGGGCGCCCCGCCTCCCGCACGGTGCTGCTCAAGCAGTTCGACGAGCGGGGCTTCGTCTTCTACACCAACTACGACTCGCGCAAGGCCCGCGACCTCGCCGCGAACCCGTACGTGTCGCTGCTGTTCCCCTGGCACCCGATGGGCCGCCAGGTCCTCGTCTCGGGCGTCGCGCGGCGCACCGGACGCGACGAGACGGCCGCGTACTTCCGCACTCGCCCGCACGGCTCCCAGCTGGGCGCGTGGGCCAGCGCCCAGTCGTCGGTCATCGCCTCCCGCACCGAGCTGGACGCCTCCTACGCGGAGCTGGCCGCCCGCTATCCCGAGGGCGAGCGGGTGCCGGTCCCGCCGCACTGGGGCGGCTTCCGGGTGGCGCCGCGCACGGTGGAGTTCTGGCAGGGGCGGGAGAACCGGCTGCACGACCGGCTGCGCTACGTGGCCGGGCAGGACGGCAGCTGGCGGGTGGAGCGGCTGAGCCCCTGAGCGCGCCGCCCGCCGTCACCTCAGCGAGTCCTCCACCAGCGCCGACCACTGCGCCACCACGCGCGCGCGGCGCACGGCGTCGTCGGTGAGCAGATTGGCCAGGCCCAGGCCGCGGGCCATGTCCAGCAGGCCCTGGACCGTCTCCCGCACGCCGGGCCGGGACTCGTCGGCGCCGAGCAGGTCCACGGCGACGCGGTGGCTCTCGCGGCCCACCCGGGCCTCCAGCTCGGTGACCCGGGGGCGCAGCTGCTCCTCGTCGGAGGCGGCCACCCACAGATGCAGGGCGGCGCGGAACAGCGGGCCGGTGTAGAGGTCCACCAGGGCGGAGACGACGGCGTGCCGGTCGTCGGCGGCGCCCTCGGGGAAGAGCCGGCGCAGGGCCGTCGAGCGTTCCTCCGCGACGTACTCGACGGCCGCCGTGAAGAGGTCCTCGCGGGTCGGGAAGTGGTGCTGGGCCGCGCCGCGCGAGACGCCCGCGCGCTCGGCGACCGCGGAGACCGTGGAGCCCGCCCAGCCGTGCTCGGCCAGGCACGCCACGGCGGCCTCCAGGAGCCGCTGCCGGGTGGCGCGGCTGCGGTCCTGCTTGGGCACGCGGTCCGTGCGGTCCACGCGGTCGCCGACTGTGCTCACACCACCCACTCCGGATCCCGTCGTTCGAGGAAGGCCGTCATCCCCTCGCGGGCCTGGGGCGAGGAGAACAGCCGGGCCGAGAGCGCGGTCAGGGCGGCCGCGTCCCGGTCGAAGGTCTCCAGCACCTTAGCCGT
Source organism: Streptomyces zinciresistens K42 (assembly GCF_000225525.1). Lineage (GTDB taxonomy): Bacteria > Actinomycetota > Actinomycetes > Streptomycetales > Streptomycetaceae > Streptomyces > Streptomyces zinciresistens. Next base: position 2,994 of record NZ_AGBF01000024.1, read on the forward strand.
GAGCAGCGTTTTCGTCTCGGCCAGGGCCTGCGGGCAGGAGCGGCGCAGCCCGTCCAGGACCGGGGCCAGCACCGCGTCGACGTCCTCGCCCGCCGCGGTCAGCAGGCCGACGCGGACCGCCTCGGCGGCGTCGAGGCGTTCACCGGTGAGGAAGTAGCGGGCCAGCGCGCGCGGGTCGGCGCGCGGCAGGACAGGCAGCGAGATCACCGCGGGGGCCACCCCGATGCGCACCTCGGTGAAGGCGAAGGTCGCCGTGTGCGAGGCGGCCGCGATGTCGCACGCGGCGAGCAGGCCGACGCCGCCCGCGCGTACGTGCCCGGTGACGCGGGCCACGACCGGTAGGGGCAGTGCGACGAGCTGCCGCAGCAGCGCCACCAGCGCGTCCGGCGCCGGGGGGTCGCGCAGGTCGGCGCCCGCGCAGAAGGTGGTGCCGGTGTGGGTGAGGACGACCGCGCGGACGCCGGCGTCCTGCGCGCAGTCCGCGAGGGCGTCCGAGAGCGCGGCCACCAGGGCCGCCGAGAGCGCGTTGCGGGTGTCCGGGGAGTCGAGGCTCAGGGTCTGCACGCCGCGGGTGCGGGTGCGGCCGATCGGTGTCATGTGCGCTCCGTGGGTTCTCGGGCGGCCCGCGGTTCGCGGCGCGGGGCACGGCGTCGGGGAAGGCGGACCGGCGGACCGGCTCGCCGGGGGCGGCGTGTTCGGCGGCGTGCGCCGCCACCGCGTCCCCGGCCGGCCGGCGCCCGGCCGGCGCCCGGCGGACGACGGGGGCGTGCGGGATCTCGTCGCCGGCGTCGTGGCGGGCGGGGGAGTTCCGCGGCCGGGACGTCCGCGTACCCGCCGTGGAACGCGGTTCCTCCTCGTGCGGCGGCACGGGCGCCCCCGGGGGCCGTTCAGTACGACTTGGGCAGGCCCAGGGTCTGGTGCGAGACGTAGTTGAGGATCATCTCCCGGCTCACCGGGGCGATCCGGGAGACGCGGGCCGCGGTGATCAGCGAGGCGAGCCCGAACTCGCGGGTGAGTCCGTTGCCGCCGAGGGTGTGCACGGCCTGGTCGACGGCCCTCACACAGGCTTCCCCGGCCGCGTACTTGGCCATGTTGGCGGCCTCCCCCGCGCCGGCGTCGTCCCCGGCGTCGTAGAGACCGGCCGCCTTCTGCATCATCAGGCGGGCCAGTTCGAGGTCGATGTGGGCCTGGGCGAGGGGGTGCGCGATGGCCTGGTGGGCGCCGATGGGGGCCTTCCAGACGGTGCGCTCGCGGGCGTACTCCACGGCCCTGGCCAGGGCGTGGCGGCCCATGCCGATCGCGAAGGCGGCCGTCATCACGCGCTCGGGGTTGAGTCCGGCGAACAGCTGGAGCAGGCCCGCGTCCTCGTCGCCGACGAGGGCGTCGGCGGGCAGCCGGACCTCGTCCAGGGTCAGCTCGAACTGCTTCTCGGCGGCGTCGAGTTCCATGTCGATCTGCCGCCGCCGGAAGCCCTCCGTCTCCCGCGGGACGATGAACAGGCAGGGCTTGAGGCTGCCGGTGCGCGCGTCCGCGGTCCGGCCGACGATCAGGGTGGCGTCGGCGATGTCGACGCCGGATATGAAGACCTTGCGCCCGGTGAGCAGCCAGTCCCCGGTCGCCTCCTCGCGGCGGGCGGTGGTGGTGATGCGGTGGCTGTTGGAGCCGGCGTCGGGCTCGGTGATGCCGAAGGCCATGGTGCGGGTGCCGTCGGCGAGGCCGGGGAGCCACCGGCGCTTCTGGTCCTCGGTGCCGAAGCGGGCGATGACCGTGCCGCAGATCGCCGGGGAGACGACCATCATCAGCAACGGGCAGCCGGCGGCGCCGAGTTCTTCGAGGACGAGGGAGAGTTCGGCGATGCCGCCGCCTCCGCCGCCGTACTCCTCGGGCAGGTTGACGCCGAGGTAGCCGAGTTTCGCGGCCTCCGACCAGAGGGCTTCCCGGTCGTAGGCGCGGCCGTGGCGTCTGCCCAGGGCGGCTACCGCGGATCGCAGGGCCTTGTGTTCCTCGGTTTCGACGATGGCGGGCATGGGGCTCCTTCCGGGGGCGGGTCTGCTGTGGCTGGTCGCGCTCACGCGGCGGCGGCCGCGCGTCCGGTGCGGTCCGGCGTGCCTACGGGGCCGGCTGCACCACTGCCAGGAGGGCGCCGACGGTCACCTGGCGGCCGGGGGCGGCGTGCAGGGCGCTGAGCGTTCCCGAGGCCGGGGCCGAGATCCGGTGCTCCATCTTCATCGCCTCCAGCCACAGCAGGGGCTGACCGGCCTCGACTGCCGAGCCCTCCGTCAGGCCCTCGGCGACGCGCACCACGGTTCCCGGCATCGGCGCGAGCAGCGAGCCCGGCGCGTGCTGGGCCGCCGCCTCGGGGAAGCGGGGCAGCGCGGTCAGCCGGTCGGCGTTGACGTGGATCTCGTCGCCGTACCGCGCGACCTCGAACGTCCGCCGTACGCCGTCGGCTTCGAGGACGACGAGAGCGGCGTCGGCGTGCACGACGCGCACCCCGTCGGCCGCCAGGCCCGCGCGGGTGTGGTGGTAGCGGACCTCGGTCTCCTCCCCCGCGAGGAGGTAGCGCTTGGTCTGCGGCCGGGAGGGGAGGTTGCGGAAGCCGCCGAAGCGGGAGCGGCCGTGGGCGTCGGCGAGGGCCGCGGCGAGGGGGGCGAGCGGGTCGGGGGCGGGCTCGGTGAGTTCGGCGAGGTGGCGGCCGTAGAAGCCGGTGTCCATGCGCGCGGTGGTGAACTCCTCGTGCCGCAGGGAGCGGACGAGGAGGTCGCGGTTGGTGGGCGGGCCGTGGACGGCGGCGCGCTCCAGGGCCCCGGCGAGGGCGCGGACGGCCTCCGCGCGGGTGGGGGCGTGGGCGACGGCCTTGGCGAGCATCGGGTCGTAGTGGACGCCGATCTCGTCGCCGTCGGTGAAGCCGGAGTCCAGGCGGATGCCGCCGGGGACGGCGAGCCGGTGCAGGGTGCCGGTCTGCGGGGCCCAGTCGCGGGCCGGGTCCTCGGCGTACAGGCGGGCCTCGACGGCGTGGCCGCGCGCGGGCGGCGGTGCCTCGTCCAGGGCGTGCCCCTCGGCGACGCGGATCTGGAGGGCGACCAGGTCCACCCCGTACACGGCCTCGGTGACGGGGTGTTCGACCTGGAGGCGGGTGTTCATCTCCAGGAAGTGCGCGTCGCCCGCGGCGACGAGGAACTCGACGGTGCCGGCGCCGGTGTAGCCGACGGCCCGTGCGGCGCGGACCGCCATCTCGTGCAGGGACGCGGTGAGTTCGGGTGGCAGGCCGGGCGCGGGTGCCTCCTCGATCACCTTCTGGTGGCGGCGCTGGAGGGAGCAGTCCCGGGTGCCCAGGACCCAGACCGTGCCGTGGGTGTCGGCGAGGATCTGCACCTCGACGTGCCGGCCGTCCTCCAGGTAGGGCTCGACGAAGACCTCGCCGTCGCCGAAGGCTCCGCGGGCCTCGGCGCGCGCTCCGTCGAGTGCGGCGTCCAGGTCGGCGAGCCGGCGCACCACCCGCATCCCGCGTCCGCCGCCGCCCGCGGCGGCCTTCACCAGGACCGGCAGGTCGGCCTCGGTGACCTCGCGCAGCGGCTCGACGCCCATCAGCTCCTTGGCGCGCGTCTTGGACGCCATGGCCTCGATCGCCTCCGGCGAGGGGCCGATCCAGGTGAGTCCGGCGTCCAGGACCCGGCGGGCGAAGCCGGGGTTCTCGGAGAGGAAGCCGTAGCCGGGGTGCACGGCGTCGGCGCCCGCGGTGAGGGCCGCCCGCACGATCAGGTCGCCGCGCAGGTAGGTGTCGGAGGGCGCCGCACCCGGCAGCCGTACCGCGGTGTCGGCCGCGCGCGTGTGCAGGGCGCCGGCGTCGGCGTCCGCGTACACGGCGACCGTGCGGATGCCCGCCGCGCGGCAGGTGCGGAAGACCCGGCAGGCGATCTCGCCCCGGTTGGCCACGAGGACAGAAGTGATCACGGGTGGTTCCTCACATCCGGAAGACGCCGAAGCCACCGCGCGCGCCCTCGTAGGGCGCGGTGTGGAGGGCGGACAGGCACACGCCGAGGACCGTGCGGGTGTCGCGGGGGTCGATGACCCCGTCGTCGTACAGCCGCCCGGACAGGAACATCGGCAGGGACTCGGACTCGATCTGCTGCTCCACCATGGCCCGCAGCGCCGCGTCGCCCTCCTCGTCGTACGGCAGTCCCTTCGCGGCGGCCGACTGGCGGGCGACGATCGACAGGACGCCGGCGAGCTGCTGCGGGCCCATGACGGCCGACTTGGCGCTGGGCCACGCGAACAGGAAGCGGGGGTCGTAGGCGCGGCCGCACATGCCGTAGTGGCCGGCGCCGTAGGAGGCGCCCATGAGGACGGACAGGTGCGGTACGCGGCTGTTGCTGACCGCGTTGATCATCATGGCGCCGTGCTTGATGATGCCGCCCTGCTCGTAGCGGCTGCCGACCATGTAGCCGGTGGTGTTGTGCAGGAACAGCAGCGGGATGTCGCGCTGGTTGGCGAGCTGGATGAACTGGGCGGCCTTCTGCGACTCCTCGCTGAACAGCACGCCCTGGGCGTTCGCCAGCACGCCGACCGGATAGCCGTGCAGCGCCGCCCAGCCGGTGACCAGGCTGGTGCCGTACAGCGGCTTGAACTCGTCGAAGTCGGAGGCGTCGACGACGCGGGCGACGACCTCGCGCGGGTCGAAGGGGGTGCGCAGATCGCCGGGGACGATGCCGAGGAGGTCCTCGGGGTCGTACCTGGGGGGCTCGGCCGGGCCCGGATCGGGGTACGCCTTGCGGTGGTTGAGGCGGGCGACCACGCGCCGCGCCCGGTGCAGGGCGTCGGGTTCGTCGGCGGCGAAGTGGTCCGCGAGGCCGGACACGCGCGCGTGCATCTCGGCGCCGCCGAGGGACTCGTCGTCGCTCTCCTCGCCGGTGGCCATCTTCACCAGGGGCGGCCCGCCGAGGAACACCTTGGCGCGCTCCTTGACCATGATCACGTGGTCGGACAGGCCGGGCACGTAGGCGCCGCCCGCCGTCGAGTTGCCGAAGACGACCGCGACGGTGGGGATGCCGGCCGCCGACAGCCGCGTCAGGTCCCGGAAGATCGCGCCGCCGGGGATGAAGATCTCCTTCTGCGAGGGCAGGTCGGCGCCGCCGGACTCCACGAGGCTGATCACGGGCAGCCGGTTGGCGAGGGCGATGTCGTTGGCGCGCAGGGCCTTCTTCAGCGACCAGGGGTTGCTCGCGCCGCCGCGCACGGTCGGGTCGTTGGCGGTGATCAGGCACTCCACGCCCGCGACGGTGCCGATGCCGGTGACCAGGGAGGCGCCGACGGTGTGGTCGCTGCCCCAGGCGGCCAGCGGGGACAGTTCGAGGAACGGCGTGTCCGGATCGAGCAGCAGCTCGATCCGCTCGCGGGCGGGCAGCTTGCCCCGGCCGCGGTGGCGTTCGGCGTACTTGGGGCCGCCGCCCGCGAGGGCCTTGGCGTGCTCGGCGTCCAGGGCGGCGAGCTTGTCGAGCATGGCCTCGCGGTTGGCCCGGTGGCCGGGGTCGTCGGTGTCCAGGGTGGACGGCAGGACGGTCACAGCAGACTCTCCGGGATGTCCAGGTGGCGGGAGCGCAGCCATTCGCCGAGGGCCTTGGCCTGCGGGTCGAAGCGGTGCTGGGCGGCGACGCCCGCGCCGAGGATCGCCTCGACGGTGAAGTTCAGGGCGCGCAGCCGGGGCAGGACGTGCCGGGTCACGGCGAGGTCGCGGCTCTCGGGGACCAGCTCCTGGAACCTGGCGGCCGTCAGCTCGTGCGCGAGCCAGCGCCAGGCGTCGTCGGTGCGCGCCCAGACGCCGACGTTGGCGTCGCCGCCCTTGTCCCCGCTGCGGGCCCCGGCGAGGAGCCCGAGCGGCGCGCGCCGGGTGGGCCCGGCGGGCCAGGGCGGCGGCAGCGCGGGCTCCGGGACCTCCTCGGGTACGGCGGTCGCGGGGGCCGGCGGCACCTCGATCCGCCGCCCGTCGTGCAGGACGGCGGTGTGGCCGACCTCGCCGCGGGGGACGTACGCGCCCTCGAAGACGCCGTAGGCGGTGCCCTTGCCGGGGGGCGCGAGGACATGGAAGCCGGGGTAGCTGGCGAGGGCGAGTTCCACGGCGGCCGCGCCCAGCGCCCGTCCGGCGCGTTCCTGGTCCGGGTCGCGCACCACCAGCCTGAGCAGCGCGGCGGCGGTCTCCTCGGTGGGCGCGTCGGGCCGGTCGGTGCGCACCAGGTCCCAACGGACCTCTGCGGGAGGTGATTTGGTGAGGGCCTGCGCCATCTGCCCTTGTACGAGTGCGGCCTTGGCCTCGATGTCGAGCCCGGTGAGCACGAAGACGACCTCGTTGCGGAAGCCGCCGAGCCGGTTGACGCCGACCTTGAGGTCCGGCGGCGGCGCCTCGCCCCGCACGCCCTCGATCCGCACCCGGTCGGGGCCGTCCCGCGTGAGCCGTACGGTGTCCAGCCGGGCGGTGACGTCCGGTCCCGGGTAGCGGGCGCCCGCCGTCTCGTAGAGCAGCTGCGCGGTGACCGTGCCGGCGTCGACGAAGCCGCCGGTGCCGGGGTGCTTGGTGATGACGCAGCTGCCGTCCTCGTGCAGCTCGGCCAGCGGGAAGCCGGGGCGGGTGACGTCGCCCTCGCCGAAGAAGGGGTAGTTGCCGCCGGTCGCCTGCGTCCCGCACTCCAGCACGTGCCCGGCGACGACGGCGCCCGCGAGCCGGTCGTGGTCGCCCGGCCGCCAGCCGAAGTGGGCGGCGGCCGGGCCGGTGACGAGGGCGGCGTCGGTGACCCGTCCGGTGACCACGACGTCCGCGCCCCGGTCCAGGCAGGCCGCGACGCCGAAGCCGCCGAGGTAGGCGTGGGCGGCGAGCGCGCCCGGGAAGCGGCCGGTGAGGTCGTCCCCCTCGACGTGCGCGACGCGTGCGGGCACCCCGAGCCGGCCGGCCAACGCGCGTACGGCGTCCGCGAGTCCGGCCGGGTTGAGCCCGCCGGCGTTGGCGACGATCCGCACGCCCCGCTCGTGCGCGAGGCCCAGGCACTCCTCCAGTTGCCGCAGGAAGGTGCGGGCGTATCCGGCGCCGGGGTCCTTCAGCCGGTCCCGGGCGAGGATCAGCATGGTCAGCTCGGCGAGGTAGTCGCCGGTGACGACGTCCAGTTCGCCGCCGGTGAGCATCTCGCGCAGGGCGTCGAAGCGGTCGCCGTAGAAGCCGGAGGCGTTGCCGATCCGCAGCGGGCGGGCGGGGCTCACCGGGCGTCCCCCTTCGGGGCGCGGCCCGCGCCGGGCGGTCCCGCGAAGACCTGGGCGATGTCGAACCAGCGCTCCGCGTCGGGGCCTTCGGCGCGCAGGGCGAGGTCGGCGCGGTGGGCGCGCTGGGTGACCAGGAGGCAGAAGTCGAGCGCCGGTCCGGTGACGCGCTGTTCGGCGTCCTGCGGGCCGTAGGTCCACAACTGGCCCGACGGGGAGGTCAGTTCGATACGGAAGGGCTCGTGCGGGACCGGCAGGCCGTTGGCCCCGAAGGCGAAGTCCCGGGTGCGCACCCCGATGAACACCACGTGCCGCAGCCGGTCGGTGGGGGCGCGCACCACCCCCAGCGCGTCGGCGACGTCCGTGCCGTGGGCCCAGGTCTCCATCAGCCGGGCGGTGGCCATGGAGGCGCCCGACATGGGCGGCCCGTACCAGGGGAACCTGACGCCCCGCGGTGCCGCGCGCAGCGCGGTGTCCAGGGCCCGCCGCCCCTCGCGCCAGCGCGCCAGCAGCACGTCGGGCGGCAGGGCGGCCCCCTCCGCCGCCCCGTCGTCGACGAACGAACCCGGGGTCACCAGCGCCTTCTCGACCAGGGTGTGGAAGGCGTCCACGTCCGTCACCGCCAGCAGCGCCGAGCGGTCCGTCCAGGCGAGGTGCGCGATCTGGTGGGCGACGCTCCAGCCCGGCGCCGGGGTGGCGAGCGCCCACCGCTCGGGGCCCAAGGCGGCGACGAGCCGGTCGAGTTCCTCGCTCTCCTCGCGCAGATCGTCGAACACGGGCGTCGGATCGGACACGGTGCGCTCCCTCGGGGCACGGCGGTGTGCGGGGTCGTGCGGTGTGGTGAGGAGCATGGCAGCGGCACTCAAAACAAGCAAGCGTGCTTGCATTAATTCCGCCGTTCACCGGGCGGCGCCGGGGGGAAGCATCCCGGGGTGGCGCGGTCCGGCACACACGGCGGCCGCGCCTGCCGATGCTCCGGTGCCGCGGTCCGGCCGGAGCCCTCCGCGGCCTCGACGCCCCTTCGCCGCCGGGGAGTTCAGGCTGCGCGAGTCGCCGTTCGAACACCGTGTTTCTCCGCGGTAAATACCCCTCAGGGGTACTTGACGCCCGGTGTGGTAAGGAGCACTCTTCCTGTGCGCCCCTCACATCCGACGAGCGACCGCCTCCGCCCTCCCCTCTCCGGTACCCCTCCCGCGCCCCGCGCCGGGCCGGGGACCGAGCCCCCCGCACAGGGCGGCGACCGCCGTACAGGAAGGACCGCGACCATGCCGATCACCGCGCATCCCACCCGATGCCGTCGCCTTGCCCTCACCCTCGCCGCCGGGTCCGTGCTGGCCGCAGGCTGCTCGGCCGGCTCCCCCGCCGGCACCCTCGACGACGCCCGCTCCAAGGGCACCCTCAGAGTCGCCCTCACCCAGGCCAACCCACCCTGGAACTTCCTCAAGGACGACAAACCGGCCGGCTACGACGTCGACGTGGCCCGCGAGCTGGCCAAGCGGCTCGGCATCGGCAAGGTCGAGTTCGTGGGCTCCGACTTCGGCAGCTTCATCGGCGGGGTGCGGGCCGGCCGGTTCGACATCGTCGTCTCCGGCCAGACCATCACCGACGCGCGCAAGAAGCAGGTCGGCTTCTCCCGGCCCTACCAGGTCAACGGCATCGCCGTGTTCGTCGGCCGCGGCAACACCTCGGTGAGCGGTCCGTCCGGGCTCGAAGGCCGGACCATCGCCGTCAGCGAGGGCACCACCCAGGCCGAGTTCGCCCGGACGAACATCCCCGGCGCCCGCGTCAAGACGTACCGCAACGCCACGTTCGCCCTCACCGACGTCGGACGCGGCAGGGCCGACGCCGCGCTCGTCTCCAAGTTCCAGGGCGCCTACCTCGCCGACAAGAACGACCTGAGCGTCAAGGCGGTCGGCGCGCTGCTGGAGACCGAGGTCAACGGCATGACGTTCCGCAAGGACCAGAAGGACTTCAAGCAGAAGGTCGACGGCGCCCTCGGCGACATGATCGTCGACGGCACCCTGACCACCATCTCCCGCCGCTGGCTCGGCGGCCTCGACATGGCCGCCGAACTGCGCCGGCTGCCCGCGGGCACGTCCCGCTGACGCCCCAGGAGGAGAGACCGCCATGGATCTGGTCGTCCAGGACTTCCCCCAACTCCTCGAAGCCATGGGCATCACGCTGCTGCTCGGCGTGGTGTCGTTCGTCCTCGGCTGCGCGCTCGGACTGCCCCTCGCGCTGGCGCGGATATCGGGGTACCGCCTGCTGAGGGGAGTCGCCATCGCCTATGTGTCGGTGTTCCGCGGCACACCGCTGCTCATCCAGATCATGCTCGTGTACTACGGACTTCCGCAGCTCGGCGTGATGATCGAACCGGTCCCGTCCGCGATCCTCGCCCTCACGCTGTACGCGGCGGCCTACCTCAGCGAGAACTTCCGCGCGGGCGTCATCGCCGTCGACCGCGGCCAGTGGGAGGCCGCCCAGTCGATGGGCATGCCGTACGGCAGGCTGCTCCGGCGGATCGTCGCCCCGCAGGCCGTCCGGGTCGCGCTGCCGCCGATCGGCAGCCGGTTCATCGCGCTGATGAAGGACACCTCGCTCGCCTCCGTGGTCACCGTGGTCGAACTGACCCGGGCCGCCGAGAGCATCGGCAGCTCGACCTTCCGCTACATGGAGGCGTTCGCCGTGGCCGGCCTGGCCTACTGGCTGATCAACACCCTGCTCTCCGTGGGCCAGGGGGCCCTGGAGCGCCGACTGGGGAGGGCGTACGCATGAGGGACGACGACAAGGGCGGCGGAGCGGACCGGATCGCGATACGCGCCCTGCACAAGCGCTTCGGCGCCCTGGAGGTGCTCAAGGGCGTCGACCTGACCGTGGCCCGCGGCGAGGTGGTCGTGGTCATGGGCCCCTCGGGCTCCGGCAAGACCACCCTGATCCGGTGCATGAACCTGCTGGAGGAGCCCGACGCCGGCACCGTCACCGTGTGCGGCCGCACCGTGGAGTGCGGGGGCGCGATGCGCAGGCGCGAGCGTGCCCGGCAGGTGCGGGCGATCCGGCACCGTACCGCGATGGTCTTCCAGCAGTTCAACCTCTTCCCGCACCTGACCGCCCTCGGCAACGTCGCCGAGGGGCCGCTGTCGGTGCGCGGGATGCCCAGGGAGGCCGCCCGGGTGCTGGGCCTCGGCCTGCTCGACCGGGTCGGGCTCGCCGACAAGGCCGACGAGTACCCCGCCCGCCTCTCCGGCGGCCAGAAGCAGCGCGTGGCCATCGCGAGGGCGCTGGCGATGGAGCCGGAGGTCGTCCTCTTCGACGAGCCGACCTCGGCGCTCGACCCCGAACTGCACGCGGAGGTCCTCGCCGTGATGCGGGAACTGGCCCGCGACGGCATGACCATGGTCGTCGTCACCCACGAGGTGCAGTTCGCCCGGGAGGCCGCCGACCGCGTGGTCTTCATGGACGGCGGTGTGGTCCTGGAGTCCGGGCCGCCGCAGGAGTTCCTGAACCACCCCGTCCACCCGCGCGCCCAGGCGTTCCTGCGGCTGGTCGCGCACGACACCCCCGCGCCGCCCCCCGGCGGGGAACCGCCGGCCCGGCCGGCCCGATGGGAGCACGCCAGGTGAGGACGACACCGGACGCCGAACGGACCGCCGCGCACGCCTCGCCGCCCGGCGGCGGCCTCACACCCGAGGACGTCGCGCTGGCCCGCGCCGACACCCCGGGCTGCGCCAAGGTGACCCACTTCAACAACGCCGGGGCCGCCCTGATGCCCCGTCAGGTGGTGGAGGCGGTCACCGACCACCTCTATCTGGAGGCGGAGAACGGCGGTTACGAGGCCGCCGCCCTCGCCGCCGACGGCATCGAGGCGGTCTACGACTCGGCCGCCCGCCTCATCGGCTGCGACCGGGACGAGATCGCGCTCGTCGACAACGCCACCCGGGCCTGGGACATGGCCTTCTACGGCATCCCGTTCCGGCCCGGCGACCGCGTGCTGACCAGCATGGCCGAGTACGGCAGCAACTTCATCGCCTACCTCCAGGTCGCCGAGCGCCACGGAGTGCGGGTCGAGGTCGTCCCCAACGACGAGCACGGCCAGATCTCCCTCGACGCGCTGCGGGCGACCGTCGACGAACGGGTCCGGGTCATCTCCGTCACCCATGTCCCCACCAACGGCGGACTGGTGAACCCCGCCGCCGAGATCGGCGCCGTGGCACGCCGGGCGGGCGCCCTCTACCTGCTGGACGCCTGCCAGTCGGTGGGCCAACTCGACGTCGACGTACGGGAGATCGGCTGCGACCTGCTCTCCACCACCGGCCGCAAGTATCTGCGCGCCCCGCGCGGGACCGGACTGCTCTACGTACGCCGGGAGATCCTGGACCGGCTCGTCCCGCCGGTGCTCGACCTGCACGCGGCCACCTGGACGGCCCGCGACCGCTACGAGATGCGGCCCGACGCCCGCCGCTTCGAGACGTGGGAGGCCAACTACGCGGCGCTGCTGGGCCTGGGCGCCGCCATGGACCACGCCCTCGGCTGGGGCCTCGGCCGGATCGAGCGCCGGGTCACCGCCCTCGCGGCGGTCCTGCGCGCCGCCCTCGACGAGATCCCCGGGGTGCGGATCAGGGACCTCGGGCTGCGGCGCTGCGGCATCACCACGTTCACCGTGGACGGCTTCCCGGCGGAGGCGGTGAAGGCGTCACTGGCCGCCCAGGGCATCAACGTCAGCGTCTCGCGCACCGCGTCCACCCGCCTGGACATGGACGACCGCGGACTGGAAGAGGTCGTCAGGGCGTCGGTCCACTACTACAACACCGAGGAGGAGGCGGACCGCCTGGCACGGACGGTACGCGCGCTGCGCTGAACTCGGCGCCGGCCTCGCAGACGGGCGGGCCGGTGAGCGAGACCTCCGCCGCCGACCGGCCCTCTCGCCTCGACCGGGCCCGTGCGCGGCTGTGGGTGGGGACGGCGCCGGGCAAGGACGGCGAGCACGACTGCGCGTCACACAGGCGGCGACCCACGGTGGGCGGACCCCACGCGCTCTTCGAGCCCCGCTCAGGGCCGGGAGGCGGCGAAGAACGGCATGTAGCTGATCGGCGTGATCTCCACGGTCTTGCCGGTGCGCGGGGCGTGGATGGCCTTGCCGTTGCCGATGTACATGCCGTTGTGCTGGTTGTCGTTGTACCAGTAGATGATGTCGCCGGGCTGGAGGTCGGCCTTGGAGACCTTGCGCCCGGAGTCGTACATCTGCTTGACGGTGCGCGGCAGGGAGACGCCCGCCGTGCGCCAGGCGGCGCCGATCAGGCCCGAGCAGTCGAAGGAGTCGGGGCCGGTGGCGCCCCACTCGTAGGGCTTGCCGAGCTGGGCGTAGGCGAACTCGATGGCGGTCTTGGCGCGGCCGCTCGCGGGGCCGTTGTAGCTGGCGGGCGCCTTGCTGATGCCGGCCGCGGCGGACTCGCGCTGCTGGTCGGCCGCCATCTTCGCGCGCTGGGCGGAGGTGAGGCTGTTCAGCAGCTTGCGGGCCTTGGTGAGCTTGGCCTGGACCTGGTCCTTCTTCTCCTTGGCCTCGGCCCGCGCGTCCGCCAGCGCCTTGAGCTGCTTGGCGGCCGACTCGCGCTCCTGGGTGATCTGGCGCTGCACGTCCTGCATGGCCCGCAGCGCGGCGGCCTGCCGCTCGCTGGTGCGGCCCATGGCCTGCGCCTTCTCCAGGTACTCGTCGGGGTCGCTGGAGAGGAAGAGCTGCACGCTGGAGTCGACGGCGCCGGAGCGGTACTGGGCGGCGGCCAGGGTGCCCGCCTTCTCGCGCAGGTCGTTCATCTCCTGCTGCTTGCGGGCCAGGCGGTCCTGGGCGCCGTCGACCTCGCGCTGGAGCTTCTTCTGCTGTTCGAGGACGCCGTTGTACTGCTCGGTGGGGCCGGTGGCCTCCTCGTAGAGCTTCTCCACCTGCTTGCGGACCTCGTCGACGGAGGGCTGCGGAGCGGCGAAGCTCTGGGTCGGCAGCAGTCCCACGGCGCCGACGGAGAGGCCGAGGGTGGCTATGCGGGCCCGGCTCGGCGGCTTCGGCTTGCGGTGGCTTCCCATCGTGGGGCTCTCCCTGGCACGTCGGTGTCCCGGACCTCGGTGAACCGGGCGACGCGCTGCGGCCGCCGGGTCGGTGCCACGGCAGGAGCCGGGCGGGCAGGCGACTGAAAACCTAGCGGCGTCAACATGTTTATCGCAAGGTTTTCCTCATCACACACGTCTCACCCGCGCGCCCGCGTGGCGGGTTGACCTTGCCCGACGCGCTGCCACCAGCCGCCGTCTCACCCCGCGCGCCCGCGTGACGGTGACGCGCCGTCAGCCGGGCTGGGGTCCCGCCGCCCGCGCGTCCGCCGGCTCGGCGCGGCGTGCCCTGGACCGCCCCACCTGGGTGCGCACCGCCCCCATGCTCGCCACGACGACCAGGGCGATGGCCAGGGCCTGTACGGCGGACAGGGCCTGGTCGAGGATAAGGAAGCCGGCGCCCGCGGCGACCGCCGGCTCCAGGCTCATCAGGACCGCGAACGTGGCCGCGGGCATCCGCCGCAGGGCGAGCAGTTCGAGCGTGTACGGCAGGACCGAGGAGAGGACCGCGACGGCCGCGCCCAGCGCGAGGGTCACCGGGTCGAGGAGTTTCGCGCCGGACTCGGCGAGCCCCAGGGGCAGGAACAGCACGGCTCCCACCGCCATCGCGAGCGCGAGCCCGTCGGCCTGGGGGAAGCGCCGGCCGGTACGGGCGCTGAAGACGATGTAGGCGGCCCACATGGCTCCGGCGGCCAGGGCGAAGGCGACACCGAGCGGGTCGAGACCGCCGAAGCCCTCGCCGCCGAGGAGGAAGACGCCGCCGAGGGCGAGTCCGGCCCAGAGGAGGTTGACCGCCCGGCGGGAGGACACCACGGACAGGGCGAGCGGTCCGAGCACCTCCAGGGTGACCGCGGGGCCCAGCGGGATGCGGGCCACCGACTGGTAGAAGAGGCCGTTCATCGCGGCCATGGTGGCACCGAAGACGATCACCGTGCCCCAGTCGGCGCGGGAGTGGCCGCGCAGCCGGGGCCGGCAGACCACCAGCAGCACCAGGGCCGCGACCAGCAGGCGCAGGGCCACCACGCCGAGCGCGCCGGCCCGCGGCATCAGGCCGACCGCGAGGGCGCCGCCGAACTGGACCGAGATCCCCCCGGCGAGCACCAGGCCCACGGGGCCGAGGGAGGCCCAGTCGCGCGGGCCGCGGCCCGCCGGCTCGGCGGTCCGGGTGAGGGCCGCCTCGGACAGGGCGGCGGCTTCAGGGGTGCTCACGGGCGTTCCAGTGCTTGACTCGGGGGGTGTACATCGCGCTGTACCGGCCGGTCCAGGGTAATGGACTCCGTCAGGTGTGTGAACCCGGTGTGCCACTGTCCCGGAGTGTGGACAGGGGGCCGCCCCGCGGCGCGGTCCGGCGGCGCGCCGGGTACAGGCCCGGCGCCCAGGGAAGCACCCGGTTCAGCGGGAGGTCCCACTCCCGGAGGTACTCGACGGCCTCACCGCCGGACCCTCTCTGTCAGCCTCGGATGAGACGTCCCTGGCCGCGTAGTAGGCGTGCAGTGCGGCATCGCTGCCTGATCCCAGGGCGGTCATGATCCGTTGGAAGCGGGCGGAGCGGAGGTCGCCGGCCACGATGACGCGGGGGTGCTGGTCGGTCGGCGGGCAGTATCCGTCCGGGCCCCGGGTCAGATCGCCGGGCGGCGCGGTCGGGGCGTTGCCGATGCTGAGATAGGCCGAATCCGCTGTGATCGTCCGCCGCGTGCCGTCCTGGCCCACTGCTTCCGCCCACACCGGTGTGCCCTCTTCGGCCTTCAACGTCAGGTGCGCGACGGGAACGAGGGCGACGCGGGGATCGTCCCGGATTTCCTCGATCTTGTACGCGTCGGCTGCCGGGTACGCCACGAGCAGGCGGGTGTCTGTGGTCGGGTGGGCGCGCAGGAACGTGCCGATCGGGCGGTCACCACCCAGGACGAGGAGGGTGCGCCCCTGAGCGTCGTCGGCTTCGGCCTCCCAGAGCGGGGGCAGGACACGGCCGCTGGGGGCGGTGATCCAGGTGACGTCGTGCGGCCGGAGCGGGCCGACGCCGGTGGCGACGACGGCGTACGGAGCCGTGAGACGTACACCGGTGTCGACCGTGACGGTCACCCGGTCGTCATCGGCACGGAGTTCGGTGACCCGCCTGCCGAGTTCGAGGCGGCACAGCTCGGTGCCCTTCAGCTCCGCCACGATGGCGTCGGCCAGGTCGGCGCCGTTGGTGTGGCCGCCGAGGACGTTGTTCAAGGCCGGGATCCGGTAGAGATTGCGGCACAGCCGGTCCGGCTCGACCAGGACCGAGCGCATGCCCACGCCGGCGGCCATACGGGCGGCGGCGCAGCCGGCCGGCCCTCCGCCGATGATGATCAGGTCGGTGTCGAGCGGTGTGTCGGCCATGAGGCTATTCCAGCACCGGGTCCGCCACACGCGTAGCGAGTTGGCCCATCACATGCTCGACGTCCACGAGTTGGCCTGTTCCGATCAGGCGCCGGGCGACGAGCAGACCGGCGTCGTGGATGTCCGGGCCGGCGTCGCTGGCGCAGGCGTCCGTGACGATCCAGGGTGCGTATCCGTGCTCGAAGGCGTCTGCGGCGGACTTCAGAACGCAGCTCTCGGTGGCGATTCCGCAGAAGACGAGGTCGGTCCAGCCGGCCCGTCGCATCAGTTCTGCGGCCTCGGGTGTGAAGAGCGTGTATCCGGTCTTGTCGACGCCTGCGTGCGCGTGGCCCGCCGCCTCGGCGAGCTCGGGAACGATGTCGGTCTCGGGTGGTTCCTGGAGCCTGCGCCATTGGAAGAAGCGCTCGTAGGGGCTGTCGGGATAGTTGAAGTACCGGGTGAAGACGACAGGGCGCCCGGCGGCGGACCATCTGGCGGCGAGGTCGGCGACGGCGGGCACGACGTGGCGACTGTGATGGTTCACGAAGCCGTTCTGCATGTCGATCACGACCAGTGCGGCGCTGCTGATGTCCATCGGCTCTCACTCCTGCCCGTTCTCAGCCGGCGCTCTCGCGCAGAGCTTCCTGCGCGGTGCGCAGCCGTTCGGCCAATCCGCTGGTCTTCATGATGGCCTCCCGCATCAGGACGTGTTGTGCGGTCTCCTGAGCGCGGGCGGTGGTGAGCCGGGAGGCGGCGGCGCGCAGGAATCGCCAGCCGTACCGCTCCGGCATGGAGGGGTCCTGACCGTCCTCGACCATCTGCTGAATGTGGCGGGTGAAACACCACAGGGCCTGGACGGTCAGCTCGCAGGCGACCAGTTCGTCGGTGGTGAGGCTGCGCTCGCTGGAGTGGGAGGCGTAGGCGACGCCGGACCAGCCTGCGTAGGCGGTGGACACTCCCCGTACACCGAAGGAAACGATGTCCGGGTGGTCGAAACCGGTGGCAAGAAGCGACTCCTCGACCGTGCAGGCCAAGGGCGCGGGACCACCCTGCGCCCCGCGGTCGACCAGAACCGAGGGAGTGGAGAGCAGGCGCAGCGCGGTGTCGTAGGCGCCTCCGGCCCACGGACCGGAGGTGAGGCAGTAGAGGGAAAGGACGTATTCGGGGTTGGGGGCCCCGGCGTGGTCCCCTTCGAGGAGTTCGCGGATCTTGTCCCGGGCCCAGGGAAGGTCGGACGCGTAGGAGCGGTAGCGCCAGACGGCCAGGTCGGTCAGCGCGGCGGGTTCGTGCGGCTGGACAAGGTGGAAGACGGCTACCCCGCATGCGAAGACGTGCAGGACACAGCTCTGCGCCTCGGGGTGGTCCAGTCGGGTCGAGGAGGACTCCAACCACTGGGCGCCCTCACTCGGTGTCAGATGCTCCCGGAGTCGGCCAGCGCGCTCGACACCGATGAAGACCGGCAGAAACTTGTGGGAGTCGACTTCTATCCGTCCCGTGACAGGTGCAGCCGCGTCACTCATTTCCAGCGCTTCCGCGAACCGGGTTCTCGCGTCGTCGGGTGCGCGACCGAGCGCGGTGTCGAGAATTCCCTGAGACTCGGCGCGAGGCTGGTAGCCGGCGCCGCCTGCCTCCCAGTTCGACACCGTGCGGTCGCTGACCCCCAGGTACGCGGCGAAGTCCCGCAGGCTCATGCGCAGGGCGTCGCGTAGCAGCCGGGCTTCCCGACCGGACCATCTCTGCACCGTGACCACCGTGGCACCCCCTGCCCATCACCCGGTGGAACGACCAAACGACCAGCGTAGCCAGCCTTGTTCAGCAGTGCTGCGGCATTGCTGCAGCATCCGTACATCACACTCCGCAACCGTCTTGCTCCATGCTGAATCCACCGCGCCGGGGCCGGTCACCGCCAGGCGGCACCTCCGCGTTCTCTCCTGCACCACCACCAGAAGGAGCACCGGCATGACCGACATCGTCAAGCGCAACGCCCGCGCCATCCTCCTCGACGGCGACGAACTGGTCCTGATCAAGCGCACCAAGCCGGGCAGGGAGCCGTACTGGGTGACGGTCGGCGGAGGGGTCGAGACGGACGACGCGACCATCGAATCGGCTCTGCACCGCGAGGTGTTCGAGGAGATCGGCGGCAAGCTGGCACGCGCCGAACTGGTCCACCTGATCACCGACCAGTTGGAGGGCGGCGTCGGCGTCCAGCACATCTTCGCCGCGCGCCTGGAGTCGATGGACCTGGCCGCGCGTACGGGAACGGAGTTTGCGAAGCCGGAACGGGGCGAGTACGAGGTGGTACGCGTCCCCTTCACCGGCGAGGCGGTCCGCGAACTGAACCTGATGCCTCCGGAGCTCGCCGAGTTCCTCGCCGCCAACACGTGCGCGATCACCTCCGTCCTCAACACCCCGATCCGCGAGGCGTGAGCGATGACGCGAGCCCCGGACTTCGTCAGCCTCAACGGCCCTGACAACGTCGGCAAGACGACCCACTTGGTGCGGCTGGCCGAACGGTGGAACGCCTTCCAGCCGCTGGGCGCGGTCCACGAGCACGATCCCGAGCCCTGGGCGCGGGTGGCCACCGGCGACTACGCCCGGTGGTGGTTCGAGACGTCCACGACCGTCGAGCTGACCGAGATGCTGCTCGCCGGTCATGCCAAGCGGGCCGCCGCACGCGAGACCGGGCGTACGGGTCTGCTGGACCGGGGCCTGCCCATGCTTCTCGCCGTGGCCGCTGCGACCTGCGTGGTCAAGGACAGGCTGACCGTCGGCGAGGCGTTCAGGACCGTAACGGGAATCGCCGGTTCGCGGGCTGCCACACCCGAGACGTCCATCCTCCTGCTCCCGTCATCCGACGCCGAGCGCAGCTACGCCATCACCAGCGCCCGCGAGGGCCGCCCCTGGACCGGGATCTACCCGGAGTACCAGAAGACGCTGCATGCGGTTCTGCTCCACCAGGTCGACCATGGTGCGTTCACCGCGGTCGTCAACTGCGAGGACCGCCCCTTGGACGCCGTGCACTGCGACGTGCTCGATCGCCTCGGCCTCAGCCGACTCACCGACGGGAGTCCCCGATGACGCAGAACTCCCCGCCCCTGGTGCTACCACCCAGTTTGTCCCGCACCGTGGCAGCGCTACCGGACAAGGACCGGAACCGCCTGGACGACACCATCACCCGGCTCCACACCGTCAACGGGCGCCTGTGGGACACCGAGGACCGGGTGCGCGGCGCTTTACTCTCGGCCGCCAAGGTCGCCGACTGCAAGCGGGAGATCGACCAGCTCAACGCCGAACGGAACCTGCTCGCCGAGCGGGCTGACGAGGTCCTCGGCTCGCTGGCCGACGCGGGCCGCGCCGACGCACCGCTGCACACCGAGACGCTCGCCTCCGTCGTCGACCGCCTCTCGGTCCTGACACTGAGGATCTGGCACAGCGAACGGGCAGCTGCACGGGACGAGCTGGCACGCCGACGTGTCCCCGCCCTTCACGGGCAACGGGAGGAGCTGTGCGCCGCCCTCGACGCGCTGGTCTCCGACGTCGTCGCAGGCCGCCGACGGCTCCCCGTACCGGCTCGCTTCAAACTGTACGGCCGGGACGACGCCGGCCCCTCAGAGATCAAGCCGAGTCGGCGTCTGCGCCGGGTCCTCGCCTTCGGTGGGCTGAGCGAGTGCGGCAAGAGCACCAGCGCCGAGTTCGTCCAACGCACCTGCGGTGCGCAACGCTTCAAGATCGGCTTCCTGTTGCGGCAGGCGGCGCACCGGGAGGGTCTCGCGGACCCGTACGCCCTGTCGCCCCGTCGGCAGGCCGAGCTGCTGCTCGGTGAGCTAAACCGTTTCGCGGACGCGCACATCGACACGGAGCTGTTCACCATCGAGTCCGTCCACGACGACGCCTCGATCGCCGAGCTCAAGCGACTCATGGGCGACGCACTCCAGATCGTCTACCTGGACGCCTCCTTCGCCGTTCGCGTCGAGCGGTCGGGCACTCCGGCCCAGGCCATCGCCGCGAAGGACGAGATCAAGACGAGCCGTGGCGCCCATCAGGTCGCCGCGCTCGCCGACCACGTCATCGACAACACAGGCAGCATCGCCGCCCTCCGCGCCCGGCTCCGGCGCATCGCCGCCCCGCCCACCTCCACGGCGCTGCGCGCGGCCACTCCGTACGGGCTGGGACTGCCTGCCGCCGTAGCCTCGGCGACGGCCGACTTCACCGACGCGGTACGGGCTTACGGCCCCGGCGTACGGCTCGCCACCCTGACCGGCAGCCCCGGCGAGGGCAGCTGGATCGCCGACTGGTCCGACCTGGACCTCCTCGTGATCGCCGAGCACGAGGCCATCGGCCGGGTCCACGAAGCCCTGGAGCAGTACCGGACGGCCCTCGGCGGTGCGGCCTCCCTCGGCCCCACGCTCGTGACCCCCGGCGAACTGACTGCCCGGCGCCTCACCCCGCGCCTGGCGTTCGTCCTCCACCAGCTCCAGCAGGGCAGCCCCGTCCTGCACGCCGTACCCGGCCTCGAACTGCCGACGATCACCCAAGGCGAGCTGGCGTTCGCCGCTGTCCGGGAACTCCCCCAGGTCATCCTGACCATGCGCCGTCTGCGCGCCGACGCGCGGCCGACCACACTGCGGCAGCTCTACAAGCACCTCGTGCTCGCCTGCCGTCTGATCCTGCGCGAGCACAACCAGTGGGAGTCCGGCCCCGATCGGATCCTCGCCGCAGCCTCCCGCATGCCGGGCCTGACGGCTCTCTCGGTGCCCTCTCTGGCCGAGATCTCCAGCGCTTGGCGCGACGGCGAGGCCGGCCTCGTCCTCAAGCCCGTCACCATGGCCGTCGACCAGCTCCTCACCTGGTACGCCGTCCAGCTCGCCGCCTGAACAGGCTCCCTCTCCCTCCTCGTTCTCCGTCCGACAGGAGCTTCGCCATGCCCGAAACCATCGCCGTGCCGCCCTTCACCGCCCAGATCGTCGAACGGCTCAGCGTCGGAGCCACGAGCCGCCGCGAGCGCGTCATCCATTCCTTGGACGGCCTGGAGAACCCGGTCCACCCCGAGACCCTCGCCCACACAGGAGCCGGCCTCTGGCGTCTACTCCAGGAGCAGGTGCCGGACGGACTCGGCTCCGTGGACTTCCTCCTCGGCCTGGACGCCGGCGGCATCCTGCCGACCGTTGCCCTCGCCAGCGCCGCTCAGCTCCCGTACAAGATCGCCTGGAAGCTGCACCTCCCGCTCGACGGCGCGGTCCGCTTCAGCGAGCCCCACGCGATGCGCACCGACGTCTTCGCGTACGGCATCACTCCCGGGCAGCGCATCGTCGTCGTGGACGACGAGATCACCACCGGCCGGACCCTGGCTGACCTCACCCGTCGCCTCCGCGAGGCCGGCGCCGCCCCGCTGGTGGCGGCCTGCCTGGTGGAGGACACGACCCGCGGAGCCCGCGACCTGCTCACCGACCTCGGTCTGCCGCTCGTCTCGCTCACCACGATCGAGGGCGCGGAATGACAGCTCTGGCCCCGGCGGGGATCCGGTTCCACCACGGTTCCCTGATCATCCCAGCCGGGGCCGTCCACACCACCCCGCTCGGGTACGACCGGGACAGCGTTCCCGTCGGCGCACCGCTACCCCTGGCTGCCTCCGCCGAGCTTGTCCACCGCCTGAGCGGGTGCGGCGAGATCGTCGTGGCCTTCGAGGGGAAGCTCGGTGACACGCTCCTCGCACTGTCGGGGGTCCGCGCGGTCCTCGATTGGATGCGGCTGCGGTCGGTACGCGTGGCCGTCCGGGCGGTGGGTCCGTACGCGGGGCTGATCGCCCGCATGGGGCTGATCACGCAGCCCCAGGCCAGCGCTCCCAGCGGCTGGCGAGCCGTGATCGGCGACCGCACGGGCGTTGAGGCGCACGGCTCGGAGGCGGCGGTGAGCCTGGTGCTCGACCCAGCCGCCCCGCCGTGCTGGTCGAGCGACGGCCGCGCCCACCCGGACCTGCCCGCCCGCCACTACCTGGCTCTGGAGCGCCGCCTCGGCATCCGCCTGCCCGGCACGGCTCCGTTCGCTCCCACCCTCGCGACCGGGCCGAACAAGCTCGCGGAGGAACTGCGCTCGGTGGGCTGGCTGGGCGGTCTGACCATCGCCGCCATCACCGCCACCAGTTGGCCGGAGCGCAAGGACTACACCGCCCAGCGCTACATCGCCCTCGCCGAACACATCGCCGAGGCACAGCAGGCCCAGGCCCGGCTGCTGCTCATCGGCGGCAACCCAGGCCACGGCCTCCGCGTCACGGCGGAGGCTCCCCGGCGTCACGTGCAAGCCGTCCTCATCGACGGGATGCCAGCCGACGGCCTCGTCGACCTCTTCCCCCACTGCCACCTGATCGTCGGCAACGACACCGGCCTCACCCACCTCGCCGCGATGACGCGCGGCGGCCGGGATGGCGGTGGCCCGCCAGTCATCGGCCTGTACGCGCGTCATAGCCATAGCAAGTGGCGCACCGGCCTGCCGCACCATCACGCCGTCGCCACCCACCTGTCCGACCGCATGCACCAGGGCGACCTCTGCCCCGTCCGCGACGCCATCGCCCCGGACACGGACGTGCACATGGACGCCTTCCCGCCCGCCACGCTGGCCCAGTTCGGCCTCGAACTACTCAACGAGGTGGGGCGATGACCTTCCAGCCTCTCTTTCGGGTCGGGCCGGTGCGACGCTTCACCCGCAACCTGCTCTGCCCGGTCGACCTCTTCGGCCACTCGCTGCTCCTGAAATACACCCGCAACCCGGCCGAGGCCGGCGAGGAGATCCACGGCCACGCCCGCCTGGCCCGGCACTATCGTGTCCCCGCCCTCCACACCCACCTGCGCGTACCGGGCGGACACCTCCTCGCGTACGAACGCCTGCCCGGCGGCACCGACCAGGGACTTCTGCTCGACCTTCTCAACACAGACGGGCCTGCCAGCCACCTCCACACCTACATGGACCAGCTCACGGCCGCGTACCAGGAGGTCATCCTCACAACGGCATGGCCAGCCGATCCGGCGCACGTCGTCCGCAAGCTGTACTGGGACCGCGCGGCACCCGGCGGCCGACTCGACACGTACTACGCCGGCAAGGAATTCCTGATCGCCGACGGCCTCGTCGACATCCCGGTATCCCGCCTCAACACCTACGCCCTGAAGATCAACGGCCGCCGACACCACCTGGATTGGGCCGCCACCCTCCGCTGGCTGCGCGCGCACTTCGCCACGGCAGAGCCGGTCTGGGCGGCCCTCACCCAAGGCGACCCCACCGACGTCAACCTCGCCCATCCGCTCGCCTGGTTCGACTACGACACCGCGGGAATGAACAGCATCCCCGGCGAGTTCGCCAACTTCCTCTGGTACGCCTCCGTTCTCGGCGGCTGGCTCGTACCCACCTACAACCCGACCGCCTTCGCCGACCACCCCGCCGCCTTCACCCACGTCCCGGCCAACACCCCCGAGATCCGACGAGCGGCGATCGACCACACCACCAGCACCATCCACATCGACTACACGCCGCGCCTCTCTGCACCTCGGCGAGCCGCCGTGACCGCGTACTGGAACAAGCTCGTACGACCGGTCGCGGACCGTCTCTGGCCCGGCGAGGACCTGGCGAACCTGCTCCGCCCCTACCTCGCCATGCGCATCCTCGGCGTCTACAACCTGGCCGGCCTGGCCTCCGAGGACCGGCTCGTCCTGCTCGCCCGTCTTGTCGAGGCCATGAGCCCCGCCTTCGACCCCACCACCTACTTCTGCCCGCTGGAGTCGCCATGCCCGGCCCCCTGAACGCCCGCACCGCCCTGGTCAGCGGAGCCACCGGCGGCCTCGGCTCGGCCATCGCCCGCCGTCTCGCTGCCGACGGCGCCACCGTCGCCCTCGCGCACCTCGACGTCGACCTGGCCGCAGCCGAGCTCACCGCCCACATCACCGGCAGCGGTGGCACCGCAATCAGCCTGGCAGCCGACCTCCGCGACGCCGAGGCCGTGCGCGCCCTCTGTCACCAGGCCCACGACCAGCTCGGCCCGATCGACATCCTGGTCAGCAACGCCGGCGCCTACTCGCGCCGCCCGTGGAGGGAGACAACGCCAGCTCACTGGGACGAGGCACTGGCCTCTAACCTGACCAGCCACTACCTCCTCACCCACGAGCTGACCCCTGCCATGGCGGCCGTCGGCTGGGGCCGGATCATCACCATCAGCTCGGTCCTCGCCACGGCGGGCCGTCACGACCTCGCCAGCTACATCAGTGCCAAGGCTGGCCTCGAAGGGCTCACCCGTGCCCTCGCACGCGAACTCGGCCCAGCCGGCATCACCGTGAACTGTGTCGCCCCCGGTTCCATCCGCGTCCCCGCTGAGGACACCGTCGTCGACGATCCGGAAGCCATGACCGCCCGGCAGCTCGCCCGCCAGTGCGTCCAGCGCCGGGGCCGCCCGGAGGACATCGCCGCGGCCGTCGCCTTCCTCGCCACCGAGGACGCTGGCTTCATCACCGGCCAGACCCTGCGCGTCGACGGAGGCTGGATCCTTGGCTGACATCTGGCTCATGCGCCACGGCGCCTACGAAGGCCACCGCCCCGGCTACCACGCCCCGCACGAGGCCGCCCTCACGCAGGAGGGCCGCGACCAGGTCCGCCGCTCCCTCCCCCTCCCCGAGGACATCACAGCGATCGTCACCAGCCCGATGCCCCGCGCCCGCCAGACCGCCACCCTCGTCTCGCACCTCACGGGCCTGCCGATCGTGGCCATCTCCGGCCTCCTTGCCGAATGGCGCGCCCCGAGCATCGTCCTCGGCCGCACCGCCGAGACCTATCCACCGGCCTACCGAGCCTGGCGAGCTCGGCGCCTCGCCAACCCCTCCCTACGCTGCGAAGACGGCGAAAGCCTCATCGACCTCCACACCCGCGCCCGCCACTGCGCCGCCTTCCTCCACCACAGCGCTGGACGCCACGGCCCCCTCGTAGCGGTCTCCCACACGCTGCTCTTGGGCGTCCTCACCCACCTTCAGGAGGGCCCCGCCGCCTTCACAACCGCCGCCAAAACGCCCTGGCAGTTCGCCGAGCGCCACCTGCTGCCTGCTGCCTGCTGCCTGCTGCCTGCTGCCTGCTGCCTGCCCACCAACGCATGGCACCTGGCCTTCAGCGGCCTGCCCAATAGTTGGCCGACGGCCGATGCTCCCGGTTCCGCTTGTCCCCTTGCCCGAGCCTGCATGCCGAAAGCACGCACCGGACGCCGCTCCTTGACGGGCAAACCCTGCCTGCCGCGGCACTATTAGCCACCGCCTCCGCCCCCCGGGCCCGCCCCCTCCAGCGCCTCCGCCAGCACCTCCGCGAGGTGCCGCGCCCGCGCGCCGGCCAACTGCTCCACCTGGGTGCGGCAGGAGTAACCGTCGGCAAGCACCACGGCCGACTCCCCGGCCGCCCGGACCGACGGCAGCAGGTGCTCCTCCGCGCAGGCCACCGAGACCTCGTGGTGGCCCCTGGTGAAGCCGAAGTCGCCCGCCAGGCCGCAGCAGCCGCCGCTCAGCTCCCCCGCGAGGCCCGCCGCCTCGCGCAGGCGCCGGTCGGCCGCGTCGCCGAGGACGGCGTGCTGGTGGCAGTGCGTCTGCCCCACCGCGGGGCGCGCCACGGACGGCGGCGTCCACCGCGGGGCGTGCCGCTCCAGCGCCTCGGCGAACGTCAGCACCCGGTCGGCCAGCTGCCGGGCCCGCGGGTCCCCGTGCAGCAGCTCCGGCAGGTCGGCGCGCAGGGCCGCCGCGCAGCTCGGCTCCAGGACCACCACCGGCGCGCCGGTCCCGAGGACCGGTTCCATCAGGTCGAGCGTGTCCCGCAGCACGGCACGGGCGCGGTCGAGCTGTCCGGTGGAGAGGTACGTCAACCCGCAGCACACCCGCCGGCGCCCCCGAAGGAGTGACATCGGGTCCCTCGCGACGGACACGCCCTCGCCGTCGCGCGGGGGCCGCAGCCGCCGGGTGGGCGGCAGCGCCACCCGCAGCCCGGCCGCCTCCAGGACGCGGACGGCCGCCCGGCCGACGCCCGGCGAGAGGTGCTCGGTGAAGGTGTCCGGCCACAGGATCACGAGGTCGCCGCCCGCGCCGTTCCCGGGCCGCGCGTGCCACCACCGGCTGAAGGCGACCGGCGCCAGCCGGGGGACGGCCCGCTCGGGCGCGATCCCGCCGAGCCGCTTCGCCGCCCACGCGAGGGGCCGTACGGCCGCGAGGGCGTTGACGAGCCGCGCCGTGCGCGTACGGTCCACCAGGCGCAGCCACCGGGGCAGCCGGCCCAGGGTGAGATGCGCGGCCGGGCGGCGCCGCCCCGCGTAGTGGTGGTGCAGGAACTCCGCCTTGTACGTGGCCATGTCGACGCCGACCGGGCAGTCGGAGCGGCATCCCTTGCAGCCCAGGCACAGGTCCAGGGCGTCACGCACCTCGGCCGAGCGCCACCCGTCGGTCACCAGTTCCCCGGCGAGCATCTCGTGCAGCAGCCGGGCACGCCCGCGCGTGGAGTGCTCCTCCTCGCCGGTCGCGCGGAACGACGGGCACATCACGGCGGGGCCGGCCGCCGTCGTCGTACGGCACTTGGCGACGCCGACGCAGCGGCGCACGGCCGCCGAGAAGTCGCCGCCGTCGGCCGGGTAGCCGAAGACCACGTCGACCGGCTCCCGGGGCAGGACGGCGAAGCGCAGGCCGGCGTCGAGCGGGGCGGGGCGCACCAGCATTCCCGGGTTGAGCAGGTCGTCCGGGTCCCAGACGCCCTTGGCCCGCTCGAAGAGGCGGACCATCTGCGCGCCGTACATCCTCGGCAGCAGCTCGGCGCGCGCCTGGCCGTCCCCGTGCTCCCCGGACAGCGAGCCCCCGTGCGCGACGACGACCCCGGCGAGCTCCTCCGAGAACCGCCGGAAGCGGGCGACGCCCTCCTTCGTCAGCAGGTCGAAGTCGATCCGGACGTGGATGCAGCCGTCCCCGAAGTGCCCGTACGGCGTCCCGCGCAGCCCGTGCGCGCCCAGCAGCGCGCGGAAGTCGCGCAGATACGCCCCGAGCCGCTGCGGCGGCACCGCGCAGTCCTCCCAGCCGGGCCACGCCTCCGTCCCGTCCGGCATCCGCGTCGCCGTGCCGCTCGCGTCCTCGCGGACGCGCCACAGGGCCCGCTGCCGGGCGGGGTCGGTGACCACCGCCGAGCCGGTCACGTCCGCGGCCCGCACGACGGCCTCGGCACGCGCGCGTGCCTCCCCCTGCGAGTCGCCGCCCGTCTCCACGAACAGCCAGGCGGCGCCCCGGGGCAGCAGGTCCGCCGAGGGCACCAGGTCGGCCGCCATCCCCTCCACGGTCAGCGGCCCGTACGGCAGCAGTCCGGCCGCCGCCTCCGCGGCCGCGCTCTCGTCGCCGTAGCCCAGCACGGCGAGCGCCCGCGCGCGGGGCGCCTCCACCAGTCCCACGACCGCCTCGGTGAGGATGCCGAGGGTGCCCTCGCTGCCGCAGAAGGACCGCGCGACGTCGGCGCCGCGCTCGGGCAGCAGCGCGTCGAGCGCGTATCCGGAGATCCGGCGGGGCAGTTCGGGAAAGCCGGTCCGCAGCCGCGCCCGCTCCTCCTCCACCAGCGCGCGCAGGCCCTCGGGCGCCCCGGCCCACCCGGGTCCGAGGCGCAGCCGCTCGCCGCGCGCGCTGAGGACGTCCAGCGCGCGCACGCTGTCGGCGGTGGTCCCCCAGGCCACCGAGTGCGCGCCGCAGGAGTTGTTGCCGATCATGCCGCCGAGGGTGCAGCGGCTGTGGGTGGAGGGGTCGGGCCCGAAGCACAGGCCGTGCGGGGCGGCGGCGTCCTGGAGCCGGTCCAGCACGAGCCCCGGCTGGACGACGGCGGTGCGCGCCGCGGGGTCCAGCGACACGAGCCGGTTCATGTGCCGGGTGAAGTCGAGGACCACGCCGGTGCCGGTGGCCTGGCCCGCGATGGACGTCCCGCCGCCCCGCGCCACGACCGGGACCCCGCGCTCGCGGCACACCGCCAGCACGGCGGCCACGTCGTCGGCGTCGCGGGGCGCGACCACCCCCAGCGGAACACGCCGGTAGTTGGACGCGTCCATGGTCACCAACGCCCGCGCCGCGGCCCCGAACCCGACCTCGCCCCGGACGGCCGCGCGCAGTTGCGCCTCAAGTTCCGCCATGGGTCCACTCAACCAGCCCGGCCGGCGTCGGGGCGGGCGCGGTGCTCCGGGGTCACCGCCGGGTCACGGCTGCCGCGTCTCATCCGACGGACGAGGGTGCACCGGGCCGTGCCGGAACGGCTACGCTCCCCACGTGGCTGAGATCCAGATTCCCGCTGACATCAAGCCCGCCGACGGTCGTTTCGGCGCGGGCCCCTCCAAGGTGCGGACGGAAGCGCTGGACGCGCTGGCCGCGACCGGAGCCTCCCTCCTCGGCACCTCCCACCGCCAGGCCCCCGTCAAGAACCTGGTCGGCCAGGTGCGCGAGGGCATCCGCGAGCTGTTCCGGCTCCCCGAGGGCTACGAGGTCGTCCTCGGCAACGGCGGCTCGACCGCCTTCTGGGACATCGCGACCCACGGCCTGATCGAGAACAGGTCGCAGCACCTCACCTTCGGCGAGTTCAGCTCGAAGTTCGCGAAGGCCGCCAAGCTCGCCCCGTGGCTCGCCGACCCGTCCGTCGTCGCCGCCGACCCGGGCACCCACCCGGAGCCGGCCGCCGAGGCGGGCGTCGACGTGTACGCCTTCACCCACAACGAGACCTCGACCGGCGTCGCCATGCCGATCCGGCGCGTGGCCGGCGCGGACGAGGGCTCCCTGGTCCTGGTCGACGCCACCTCCGGCGCCGGCGGCCTGCCGGTGGACATCGCCGAGACGGACGTCTACTACTTCGCGCCGCAGAAGTCCTTCGCCTCCGACGGCGGTCTGTGGATCGGCGTGTTCTCCCCGGCCGCGATCGAGCGCGCCGAGCGCGTCCACGCCTCCGGGCGGCACGTCCCGGAGTTCTTCTCGCTGCCGACGGCGATCGACAACTCCCGCAAGAACCAGACGTACAACACCCCGGCCCTCGCGACCCTCTTCCTGCTCAACCAGCAGCTGGAGTGGATCAACGGCCAGGGCGGTCTGGACTTCGCGGTCGGCCGCACCGCGACGTCCTCCCGGACGCTGTACGGCTGGGCCGAGGACGCCAAGTACGCCAACCCGTTCGTCACCGACCCGGCCAAGCGCTCGCAGGTCATCGGCACGATCGACTTCGCGGACGAGATCGACGCCGCGGCCGTCGCCAAGGTCCTGCGCGCCAACGGCGTCGTCGACACCGAGCCCTACCGCAAGCTCGGCCGCAACCAGCTGCGCGTGGCGATGTTCCCGGCGGTCGACCCGGCGGACGTCGAGGCCCTGACGAAGTGCGTCGACTTCGTCATCGAGAAGCTGTAGCCAGACCCCCGCGAAGGGCGCCCCGCGACGGTCCGCGGGGCGCCCTTCGCACGTCACCGGGCCCGCGGCCCGCACTGCCGGGCCGTCACCTGCTCAGCCGCTGGAACCTGCGGACGGCGAGCGGCAGGAACAGTGCCGTCAGGACCACCGGCCAGACCCCCGCCATCAGCAGGGCGTGCTGCTCGATCCAGGAGTCGCCCGCCCCGCCCGGCGTCCCGAACAGCTCGCGCGTGGCCGCGGCCGTCGAGGAGATGGGGTTCCAGGCCGCCACCCAGCCCAGCCAGTCGGGCATCAGCTGCGGGGCGACGAAGACGCTGGAGATCATCGTGAGCGGGAAGGCGACCGCGAACAGCCCGCCCGCGGCCTCCGGGTTGGGCACCATCAGCCCCAGCCACACCCCGGTCCAGATCAGCGCGAACCGCAGCCACAGCAGCAGGGCGAACGCGCCGAGGAAGCCGAACCCGCCGTCCGGCCGCCAGCCCATCGCGAGGGCCGTCAGCATCATGATCGCCAACTCGGCGCAGGCGGTGAGCAGATCGGTGATCCCGCGCCCGGCGACCACCGCGGAGGAGGCCATCGGCATGGAGCGGAACCGGTCGATGACGCCCTTGGTGGCGTCGTGGACGACCATGGTCGCGGTGTTGATGAAGCCGAACGCCATCGTCATCACGAACATGCCCGGCATCAGGAAGTCCTTGTAGTCCCCGCCTCCCGGCACCTGCATGGCGCTGCCGAAGACATAGCCGTACAGCAGCACGGACACGATCGGGAAGCCGAGCTGCCAGAGGATGTTGACCGGCTGGCGCCGGTAGTGGGTCAGGCCCCGGCGCACGATGTTCCCGACGTCGGCGAGGGTCCAGTACAGCCTGCCGCGGTCGCGCGGCGCGCTCAGGTCCACTGCGGTCATGCCGCGGCCCCCTCGGTGGTCTTGTCCGTACGCTGTCCGGTCAGGCGCAGGAAGACGTCGTCGAGGCTGGGCCTGCGCAGCCCGATGTCCTCGACCCGGACGCCCTCGTCCTGGAGCGTGCGCGCGACCTCGGTCAGGGCGGCGACCCGGTCGAGGACGGGCGCGTGCACCCGCAACTCGCCTTCCTCCGCCTCGGGTTCGCCGTCCGAGACCCGGGCGACGACCTTCACGGCCCGCGGCAGGTCGGACCGCTCGGCCACCACGACCTCGATCCGGTCGCCACCGACGCGGTTCTTCAGCCCGTCCGGGGTGTCGTCGGCGATGGACCGGCCCCGGTCGATGACGGTGACGCGCGAGGCCAGCCGGTCGGCCTCCTCCAGATACTGCGTGGTCAGCAGGACGGTCGTGCCGCCGGCCACCAACGCCCTCACGGCGTCCCAGACCTCGCCGCGGCCGCGCGGGTCGAGTCCGGTCGTCGGCTCGTCGAGGAAGAGCACGGCCGGCGCCAGGATCATCGACGCCGCGAGGTCCAGGCGGCGCCGCATGCCGCCGCTGTACTCGCCGACACCCTTGTCCGCCGCGTCGGCCAGGTCGAACCGCGCCAGCAGTTCGGCCGCGCGCGCACGGGCCCGCCTGCCGCCCAGGTGGAAGAGCCTGCCGAACATCTCCAGGTTCTGCCGCCCGGTCAGCACCTCGTCCACGGCCGCGTACTGCCCGGTGAGGCCGATCCGCGACCGCACCTCGCGCTGCCGCCGCGCCACGTCCAGGCCCGCCACCGCCGCCCGGCCGCCGTCCAGCCGGATCAGCGTGGACAGGATGCGCACGGCGGTGGTCTTGCCCGCGCCGTTCGGCCCGAGCAGGCCGTGCACGGTGCCCTCCCGCACGGCCAGGTCGAAGCCGTCGAGCGCGCGCTTGCCGCCGTAGCGCTTCTCCAGCCCCTCGGCCCGCACCGCGAGTCCGTCGTCGCCCATGGGTCCCCCTCTCCTTCATTGAGTACACCGTACTCGATAACGCGTACATCGTACTCAGTTTTTGGCGGGGGCCTAAGCTGAACCGCATGACGAGCGGCAAGGGCGGTACGGAGACCAGCGGCAGCGGCGACGTCGTGCGCACCATGGAGCTGCTGTGGGACACCGGCCGGCGACCGAGCCGCGGGCCCAAGCCCGCCCTCACCCTGGACCGCATCGTGGCGGCTGCCGTCCGGGTCGCGGACGCCGAGGGCCTGGAGGCGGTGTCCATGCGCCGGGTCGCCGCCGAGGTCGGCACCGGCACCATGTCGCTCTACCGGTACGTCCCCGGCAAGGGCGAACTGCTCGACCTGATGCTCGACCGCGTCCAGCGCCCCTCGCGGGACCCGGCCGACCCCGGCACGGACGGCTGGCGCACCGCCCTGGAGGCGATGGCCCGCGCGACCCTCGACCTCTACCGCCGCCACCCCTGGCTGCTCCAGGTCAACCAGTCACGCCCGATCCTCGGCCCGAGCGCCCTGGAGAGCACGGAGGCGATGCTCGCCCGCATCAAGCCGACGGGGCTGAGCGACCCGGAGCTGATCTCGGCGATCGTCATGATCGACGCCTATGTCGCCGGGGCCGCGCGCACCCAGCTCTACCAGCGGGAGGCCGAGCACCGGACCGGCCTGACGGACACCGAGTTCTGGCAGGCGCAGGCGCCGACGCTGGAGAAGGCCATGGCCTCCGGCCGCTACCCCCTGCTCGCCTCCCTCGACGAGGGCACCTGGGGCGGCGGCTTCGACCACTTCGAGTTCGGGCTCCAGCGCATCCTGGACGGCCTGGAGGTGTTCGTGGCCCGCCGCCCGGGGACGGACGGCGCCCCGCCCCCGCCCGCCGCCGGATAGCCGCCTCAGCCCCGGCGGAACAGCCGCCGCAGCCCGAAGAGCGCCACGACCGCCACCAGCACGGCGACGCCGCCGACCTTGATGTCCCCGCCCGCGCCGCCGCCCCCGCCACCGCCGCCGGCACCCCCCGAGGACGCCGGCCCCCCGCCGGAGGACGCCCCGGAGGAGCCCGGGGCGTCCTTCGCGACCACCGCGCTGTCCGCGCCCTCGCTGCCCAGCATGAGCTTGGTCCCGTCGACCGAGTAGGTGGCCGACTCCCCCTGCCCGAGCGGCACGCTGATGCGCTCGCGCCGCTTGAGCTTCCCGCCGTTCCAGTCGTAGGCGATGCCGCCGAAGTACCCGCGCACGGCGAGCGTCCCGCCGTCCGGCGAGAAGGCGGCGTCGGTGGCCCACAGGTCGACGGGCGTGGTGGGCCGGAAGACGTTCGCGCCCGACGGGGAGAGCCTGGCCGGCCCCTCGTACAGGTGCCCGCCGTTCTCCTGCTTGTCGATGATGTACACGCGCCCGGTCCTGGGATGCACCACCATCGACTCGGCGTCGCGGCTCCCGTCGGAGTACTTCACCACGTACTGCGTGGCCCGGATCGTCTGGTCCTTCAGCACCTTGGGCTCGGGCAGCCGGTAGATCCACACGTACGGCCACTGCACGCCGTCGTTGTCGCCGATGTCGCCGACGTAGAGCTGGTTGTCCGGGCCCATGGAGATCGCCTCGACGTCCCGCGGGGTGCCCACGCCGGTCATGGTGATCCTGGCGACGGTCCTGCCGGTGGCGCTGTCGACGGCGTAGAGGAAGGCGCCCTCGTCCTGGTCGTTGTGGGTCCAGTAGACGCCCTTGTGCTGGCGGGAGGCGGCCAGGCCGCTGGACTCGGTGATCCGCGGGTCCCCGATCGTGAAGTCCCGGTCGCCGTCGGCGGCGGACGCGGGCACGGTGAACGCGGCGGTGATCAGGACCCCGGCGAGCAGGGCGAGCGGTCGGCGCATGTCCCAAGCCTGCCATCAGGCGCGGCGGTTCGGCGGCGGAGGGCCCTCCGGGGCCCGCCCGGCGCGTGGCGGGCTTCACACCCCGCCGGTCCCTGCCACCGGGCGGAGATCGTCCATCATGAGCGGATGCTCAGGTTCATGCCCGTCGGCGACTCCATGACCATCGGCAGCGCCGGCGAACACACGTGGCGCTACCGCATGTGGCAGCACCTGCGCGACACGTACGGCGGTCCCTTCGCGCTGGTCGGCCCGCGCGAGGCGCTGCACGACAAGGCGACCGACACGCCCACGTCGTACGAGTACGCCGACCCCGCCTTCCCCCGCGCCCACCTGGCCGGCTGGGGCGAGGGCTGGGTGCACATGGCCCCGCTGATCGGCGAGGCGGTGCGCGCGCACCGGGCCGACGTGCTGCTGGTCTCGCTGGGCCTGATCGACCTCGGCTTCTACACCGACGCGGAGCAGACGGCCCACAACGTAAGGGAGTTCGTCGCCGGCGCGCGCTCGGCGAACCCGCGGGTGCGCGTCGTCGCCCTGCCGGTGATCCCGAACGTCCGCGCCGAGACCGACGCCCCCTTCGCCGCGCAGGTCGCCCGCTTCAACGAACTGCTGGCCAAGGCGGTCGCCGACCTGGACGAGCCCCGCTCGCCCCTGCTCCTGGCCTCCCCGCCGCCGTCGTACGACATCACCTTCGACACCTACGACGGCACCCACCCGAACGCGCGCGGCGAGCACCTGATCGCGGAGGCGTTCGCGGGGGCGATGCACCAGGCGTGGGACCTGGGCGAGCCCTACACCCCCCGCTGACCCCTTGCCCGGAGCGCACTCCACACCGCTAGCGTGGCTGCCATGGAGTACACGCAGCTCGGACGCACGGGACTCAAGGTCAGCCGACTCGTCCTCGGCACGATGAACTTCGGTCCGCAGACCGGCGAGGCCGACAGCCACGCGATCATGGACGCGGCGCTCGACGCCGGCATCAACTACTTCGACACCGCCAACCGGCAATTTTGACGCCAGGTTCCGCAGCAGCGCATCGCTGACGCTCACCGCTCCTGCGGACCCCGAGTGGAAACGACGAAGCCGCCGCCTCCCACTCGCCTCGAACGCAAGCAGAAGGCGACGACTCCGACACAGACCCGCTACCTCACCATGCGAAGGCTTCGGGAGACGGTCCGGGACCGGGGAAGATCTCGTCCAGAGACGTCAGCAGTTCCTCGCTCAGCTCCAGCTGTAGGGCGCGCAGCGCCGAGTCCAGCTGCTCCTGCGTGCGAGGGCCGACGATCGGGCCGGTGACGCCGGGGCGGGTCAGCAGCCAGGCCAGTGCCGCCTCACCGGGCTCGAGGCCGTGCTTGTCGAGGAGGTTCTCGTACGCCTGGATCTGCTCGCGTGTCTTGGTGTCCTTGAGCGCGTCGGCAGCGCGGCCGCTCGCCCGGCGCCCCTGTGTGGCCTCCTTCTTGAGGACGCCGCCGAGCAGTCCTCCGTGCAGCGGAGACCAGGGGATGACACCGAGGCCGTAGTCCTGCGCGGCCGGGATGACCTCCATCTCGGCGCGGCGCTCAGCGAGGTTGTAGAGGCACTGCTCGCTGACCAGGCCCATGCGGCCGCGCCGGGCGGCGGTCTCGTTTGCCTGGGCGATCTTGTAGCCGGGGAAGTTGGACGACCCCGCGTAGAGGATCTTGCCCTGCTGGACCAGGACGTCGATCGCCTGCCAGATCTCCTCGAACGGCGTCGACCGGTCGATGTGATGGAACTGGTAGATGTCGATGTAGTCGGTCTGCAGCCGCTTGAGGGACGCGTCGACGGCCCGTCGGATGTTCACCGCGGAGAGCTTGTCGTGGTTGGGCCAGACGTCCCCGTCGCCCGCCATGTTCCCGTACACCTTGGTGGCGAGGACGACCTTGTCGCGCCGCCCGCCACCCTGGGCGAACCAAGTTCCGATGATCTCCTCGGTGCGGCCCTTGTTCTCACCCCACCCATAGACGTTGGCCGTATCCAGAATGTTCAGACCCGCGTCGAGAGCGGCGTCCATGATGCCGTGGCTGGTTGATTCGTCTGTCTGCGGACCGAAGTTCATCGTGCCGAGAACGAGTCGGCTGACCTTGAGTCCGGTGCGTCCGAGCTGGGTGTACTTCATGGGCCACAAGCCAACTGCTTCGAGTCCGCTCCAGGCAAGGGCATCAGGTTCCGCCGTCAGGAGTCGTCTCCGAGGTGCCGGTACAGCGTGGCCCGGGAGACGCCCAGAGCCTTGGCGATGGCACTGACGCTCTCTCCCTTCGCCTTCCTCGCGCGGGCCACGGTCAGCACGTCCTCGTTCACGACGGACGGCCGTCCGCCGGTACGCCCCTGCGCCTTGGCTGCGTCGAGTCCGGCGCGGGTGCGCTCCATGATGAGGCTGCGCTCGAACTCCGCCATGGCTCCTACCACCTGGAGCATGAGACGGCCATCGGCCGTGCTGGGGTCGATGTTGGCCAGTGCACCCGTGAGCACCTTGAACCCGATACCACGCTCCCGAAGCGTGTCGACCATGGTCACAAGGTCGATGAGCGACCGGGCGAAGCGGTCGAGCTTCCACACGCACAGAGTGTCGCCGGCGCGGGCGTAGTCGAGTGCTGACCGCAGCTCCGGCCGATCGGTGTTCTTGCCCGATGCTCTGTCCTCGAAGATCCGGGCGCAGCCTGCGGCCGTCAGCGCGTCGTGCTGCAACTGCGCTTCCTGGTCATCGGTGGAGACGCGGGCGTAACCGATGAGCTGACCGATGATCGTGTTCGTCGTCACGGCCGAGACTGTCTCAGAACTCATCTCAATACGTCAAGCCTGAGACTGGAGTTTCGAGACGGGTTTTGAACAGCGCTACACACCCCCTTCAGGAACGCTTGCCATCCCGTCTCACAAACCTTGGTTTTCGAGACGGCCGTTACTGGTCACACGGCGCCACGGTCGGGTGTCGCACCTCTGCCCGGTGTCGGACAGTGCTGCGCCCCGGTCGCCACGGCAAGGGGCTGTGGGCTTGTCTGCCGGTCTGTCGCTTCGCTCTCGCCGACTACCGAGGGCGCGGCCTGTCGACCGCTCACGCGGGTGCACAGCCGTTCGCCTTCCAAGGGATGCAGGGCCAGCCTGTCGACGGCGGAGCGAAGGCAGGGGCTCACGCTTGCCGGATCGACAGTGAACTTGCCGGATCGACAGTGAAGAGGAGGGCCGAGACAAGGCGAGAGGCCAACAGCGGAGAGGGGTGGGGTATGACCCCTTGGCGGGCGCTTGCCGACCGCCGGGTCTTACCGGCTCAAATCCTGCCACGGTTTCAGGGTCCTTCAGGTCGGCCCCTCCTCCAGGCAGTACGTGGCTGACCACAGACCACCACCGCGATCATGCACCGCGCGTCCCACCGGACCGGACCCGGACCAGCACCTGGTCGGCAAGCTCCTGCGGAGTCAACTCGCCGTCCAGAAAAACCGTGTCGCTGGGCAGGGCGTCGACTGCGGCCATGCACGACTCGATCCTGTCCTTGCACCAGCGCCGTACCCGTTCATCCTGCTCGGGGGTGTCTGGAGTGAAGCTCCGGCCCTCGATCCGCTTCTCCAGGACCTCTCGGGGGACCTTGAGGAAGAAGTGGTGAACACCGATGCCCGCATCCTCCAGAGCGTTGAAGATCTCATCGGCATACCCGGAGTTGACCAAAGTCATGGGGACAAGGATCGGACGGTGGTACTCCTCAACCAGCCCCACCGCCAGGTCGGCCACCTGCCGTCGCCACAACCGAAGATCCTGGAAGTCGCCGGTCGGCACCTCCACGATCTCCCGCAGCACAAAGCCGATCATCTCCGGGTCGTAGACCAGCGCCTCCGGCCAGCGCGGACGCAACTCGTCCACCAGCGTGCTCTTCCCGCTGCCGAACGCACCGTTCACCCAAACGATCAAAGCGATCTTCTCCCCCGTTGCCATGCCCGCGCGTCGGACCCCGGTGTGTTGGATCAGCATCCCGCTCGGATGGCTGGGGGTAAATTCCATCGGCGGAACATGCCCGAAAGATCGCTGAGCGGTGCCGAATCCCACCGTCAAGCGGGATCGGTTCACGGTGTCGAAACCACTTGCGCTGCCTCCTTGGCGACGGCGGGGGAGAGCAAGGAACGGAGCCTGACGGCCCTGCCTGTGGGGGCGCGGCAGCGCCTCCCTTGGTCTTGCTCCTGTCGGCCCCGGCGGGGCCGCTCTGTCGTAGCGGCTGCAGACTGTGGCGGCCGTTCGGCCGCCCATGCTCTCTACCGCTTCGCCGATGCCCGTCTTTTAGGGGCGCTACCGCGCCCCTACTGCGCTTGCCGTAGATCGAACGAGGCTTCCCTCTGTCGGCCCCCTTCGGGGCCGCAAGTGAGGACAAGAAGAAGAGAGAGGAAGCGAACGTTTCCGCAGGCCACTGGCAATGCCGGTACACGCCTGGCGTGTGCTGGCTACACGTACGATGTGTTGTTCACCGGTCTTGATGGACGCGGCACGGCACCGGAGCGCCCTTCCCCTTCTGGAAGAGGTGAGAACCAAGAACAAGGCAAGCGGCTCCCGACCGGGGCGATACAAGGTCGAGCCTCTTGGCGCGTGCGATCGCGTTGTTCGTGCTCTGGTCAGACAGGGGTTTTGCCGTCCTTGCCGAGGAGGGTGGCCAGCTTCCCAGGGGCGAAGGCTGCGTGCCCGTGACGGTCGGCCCATCCGATGGCGGCGAAGTGGACACGGTAGGCCAGCGGGTGTAGAGGGTCCTGCGCCTTGCGCTGGTATTCGCGCTGGGAGACTCCGCCCCACGGGCGGTCATGACCGAAGCTGATGGCCACTGGTTCGCGGCTCCTTCCTGTGAGGCGCACGAGGGTGCGCCGGCGACCCCGCCGGACGGCGGGACATGTGTCTCCCTTCTTCGCGGGGGTGCCGTGCGGGAGGCACGGCGCTTCACAGGTTGGGCGCCCAGGGCATCGGGCCTGGACTCGGTCTCTTGCGGTCGGGAGCGACGGCGGCGACCTGCCGGGCATCCTACAAACGCGCAGGAGGGCCCCGACCACAGGGCCCTCCTCGTCGCATGCAGTTGTCGGTCAGCCTTCGCTGTGGACCGCCGCCATGTTGCGCAGACGCTGCTTGAAGTCCATGGGGATCAGAACCTGAACCCTCCCGACTGGGTGTTGCCACATCCCGTCATGGCCATCGGGAGCCATGAGCTGCGCGGCGGTCATCCCGGGAATCGGCTCGGCATGGATGACGGCCTTGACCCCTGCGGCGCGTAGCTCCCTGCCCTTTTCGTGCTGGGTCGACAACGTGCTCCACCGTTCCCGGTAGGTCTCTCCTGTCGGGATCTCCTCCCAGGTGTCCGGGCGCGTGGGCTGCGCGATGAGCTGTTCACGTCGCGCGTCCAACCGCTTGTACGCCTCCCGGTACTCCTGCTTGCCCAGCTCACTGGAGTAGAGGCCCGCCTCGCGGTCCTCCCTCAGGTCCGAGAGGGCGCGGTTCACTTCCTCGATGTCGCGCGTGTAGTCCACGCCCGGCCGGAAGACCTTCCGGACGATCTCGACGTCCCCGGCAGCGAGGAGGAACGCTTTCCCCACGGCGTCCTCCAGCGTGTGCGCCGCGATGCCCTTGCTTCCGGTCGGACACGGCTTGTGCGTGGTACGGGAGGCGCATCGGTAGTAGGGCCAGTTACGGCCAGGGGCGAGATACGCCGGCTCCCCACATGTGCAGAACGCGACCTGGAGCAAGGGCGACCCACCCTTGCGGTTGCCGTTGCGCTTGCTGGTGTTCTCGTCCAGCTTCTTGTTGGCCAGCTCCCACTCCTCGTGCGTGATCAGAGGCTCCGCGCGCTGGAGGGGCTGGCCGTCCGCGTCCCGGACGACCCGGCGTCGTGTCGTCTTCTCCCCGTCGACCATCACCTCCTCGGACACCTCCATCTGCCCCAGGATGCAGCGGGAACGTACGACCTTGGCCGTGTTCGCGGCGGTCCAGCGGCTTCCCTTCGGGGTCTTGCCGTTACGGATCATCTGGGCGTCGAGTGACGTCGGGGTCTTCGACACGTCCTCGTTGAGCCACTGCGCGATGCTGTTCGCCGACTCGCCCGCGATGAGACGGCGGACGATCTCACGGAGCGTCCCGGCCGTGTCGGTCCCGTAGTCGTCCGGGACGAGCTTCCATCCGTCGCCGGTCTCCTGTTTCTCCTCCCGGTAACCGTACGGAGTTCGGCCGCCGCGCCAGCGCCCCTCCTTCACCAGGTGGTTGTACGAGGACTTGGCCCGCGCCTTGATGGCTTCGAGCTCCCCTTCCGCGAAGGACGCGATCAGGCTGAGGAGGAGCTTCCCCATCTGCGTGTTGAGGTTGATCCCGTCCTCGACGGTGGCGACCTCCTTGCCGTTCTTCTCGCACCACTCCAGGAGGGCGTGCACGTGGAGCACGCGTCGCGAGAGACGGTCGATCTTCAGCGCGCAGATGATGTCGTACTCGTCGGCGCGCGACTCCTCCACCGCGATCCGGTGCTCGATCGCGCTGACCTCCTTCCCGATGGTCGAGGGAAGCCACTTGCCGAACTCCGGACGCTTCCACGGCTCTACCCCGCCGGACACGTCGATGTCCTCGACCCACCCCACGACGACGTGCCCCTCCTGATCGGCCCATCGCTGGATGGACCGACGCTGACGCTCCGGCGATGTGGTCTCGTCCGACACCCTCGACAGACGGATCACACCCAGAACTCTCGCCATGCTCGTTCTCCCTCTCCCCTGTGTCACGCATCGCGCACAAGGGGTGACGGTATGCGGTTCGGATCATGGCGTCAAAATTGATCTTTGAACACCGCAAACGTGTACGGATGGGGCGAGGACAAGGGCCGTACCGAGTCGATCATCGGGAGCTGGTTCGCGAAGGGCGGCGAGCGGCGCGACAAGGTCGTGCTCGCCACCAAGGTCTACGGCAACATGGCCGCCGACGGCGAGGCGTGGCCCAACCACGACAAGCTGTCCGCGGTCAACATCCGCCGGGCCGTGGACGCCTCGCTGAAGCGGCTCGGGACCGACTACATCGACGTCTACCAGTTCCATCACATCGACCGCTCGACGCCGTTCGAGGAGATCTGGCAGGCGGTCGACGTCCTGGTCCAGCAGGGCAAGGTCCTCTACGCCGGGTCGTCCAACTTCCCCGGCTACAAGATCGCGCAGGCCAACGAGATCGCGGCCCGGCGCGGCGGCACCATCGGCCTGGTCAGCGAGCAGTGCCTGTACAACCTCTTCGAGCGGCGTGCCGAGATGGAGGTCGTGCCCGCCGCTCAGGAGTACGGGCTCGGTGTCATCCCCTGGTCGCCGCTGCACGGCGGGCTCCTCGGCGGCGTGCTGAAGAAGGCCGCGGAGGGCGGGCGCCGGGCGTCCGGGCGGGCCGCCGACACGCTGGCCGACCCCGCGGCCCGCGCGAGGATCCAGGCGTACGAGGATCTGCTCGACAAGCACGGGCTGGAGCCCGGCGAGGTCGCCCTGGCCTGGCTGCTGACCCGGCCCGGTGTGACCGGCCCGATCGTCGGCCCGCGGACCGCCGGTCAGCTGGAGTCGGCGCTGCGGGCGGTGGAGCTGGAGCTGGGCGAGGAGCTGCTGGCCGGGCTGGACGAGGTCTTCCCGGGCCCGGGGCCGTCCCCGGAGGCGTTCGCCTGGTAGGGACGCCCGGCCGGGCCCGTCGCGGTGGCGGGCGGAGCGCGCGGCGGCTACCCGCCGAACGCCGCCGCCACCGCGACGAGGACGAACATCAGCACGAGTGCACCGGCCATGATCCGGTTCCGGGTTTTCGGGTCCACGGTCCGAGACTAACCGGCCCCGCCGAGCGGCCGGCGGGCGACCGTCTCGTAGCGGGGCCGTGCGCCCGGCTCCGTGGAGCGGGGCAGGCGGCTGCGGACCAGCGCCAGCTCCCCCACCGTCCAGGTGCGGGTGCCGAACGGGGCGAGGGCGTCGAGGCAGGGCCGCAGGTCCAGCGGCTCCCGGCTGCGCGCGAGCGTCAGGTGGGCCCGGTAGCGGCGGTGCTCCCCCATGGGCACCCCCGCCTTGCGGGCCGCGGCCTCGCTGCGGTCCGCGAGCAGGCGCAGGGCGGGCAGGTCGCCCTCGGCGCCCGCCCACAGCGTCCGCCCGTGCCCGAACTGCCCCGCGCCGCGCAGCGCCAGCGGGAAGGCGGGGGTGCGGTGGGCGGCGCGCTCCAGGCGGGCCGACAGGCCGGGGAGGAGGTCGTCCCCGACCTCGCCGTAGAAGGCGAGGGTGAGGTGCCAGCCGGAGGGCGCGGTCCAGCGCAGCCGGTCCGCGCCGGGCAGCGCGCGCAGCCGGCCGACGGCGGCGGCGAGTTCGCCGGCGACGTCGTCGGGGGGCAGCACCGCGGCGAAGAGTCTCATGCCCCCAGTCTCGCCGCCGGGTCCCGTCCCCCGGGGCCGGACCGGGGGACGGGACCCGGGTCGTACGAGCGGGGTCCGCGCGCCCCGGGCCGGGCCCCGGGGACGGACCCGGCGGCGGACCGGGCGACGCGCCTACGCCGCCGCCGCGGCCAGCCGTTCGCGCTCGCGGGGCACGAAGCGCACGTGCGGATGGCCGCGGTGCCAGCCGACCGACAGCCGCAGGCCGCCGACGCGGGCCAGGACCAGGGCGATCGCGACGGCCGCCGCGGCCGTCACGGCGCCGCCGGCCGCCAGGCCCGCCCGGACGCCGTACGCGTCCGTGATCCAGCCCGCGATGGGCGCGCCCACGGGCGCGCCGCCCATGAAGACCATCATGTAGAGGGCCATGACCCGGCCCCGCATGACGGGGTCGGTGCTCATCTGGATGCTGCTGTTGGCGGTGACGTTCACCGTCATGCCGAACATGCCGATCGGCACCATGAGCAGGGCGAACAGCCACAGCGAGGGGGCGAGGGCGGCGACGATCTCCATCGCGCCGAACGCCACCGCGCCCACGACGAGCACCCGCATCCGGGCCGTGCCGCGCCGGGCGGCGAGCAGGGCGCCCGCGACCGATCCGACGGCCATCAGGGTGTTGAAGAGGCTGTAGGAGCCGGCGCCGGCGTCGAAGACGTCGTCGGCGAAGGCGGACAGGTAGACGGGGAAGTTGAAGCCGAAGGTGCTGACGAATCCCGCGAGGACGATGGTCCAGATCAGCTCGGGGCGTCCGGCGACGTAGCGCAGTCCCTCGCGCAGCTGCCCCTTGCCGCGCGGGGCGCGCTGGACGGCGTGCAGCTCACGTGCCCGCATCAGCAGCAGACCGGCGATGGGCGCGACGAAGGAGAGCCCGTTGGCGAGGAACGCCCAGCCGGTGCCGACGCCGGTGATCAGCAGGCCGGCCACGGCGGGGCCGACGAGCCGGGCCGACTGGAAGTTCGCGGAGTTCAGGCTGACGGCGTTCTGGAGCTGGCCGGGGCCGACCATCTCGGCGACGAACGACTGGCGGGCCGGGTTGTCCACGACGGTGGCCAGTCCGACGGCGAAGGCGGCCAGGTAGACGTGCCAGACCTGGACCTGTCCGGTGAGGGTCAGCGCGGCGAGCGCGATGCCGGTGAGGGCCATGGCGGACTGGGTGACCAGGAGGGTGCCGCGCTTGGGCAGCCGGTCGACGAGGACACCGCCGTAGAGGCCGAAGAGGAGCATCGGCAGGAACTGCAGGGCCGTGGTGATGCCGACGGCGGTGGCGGAGCCGGTGAGGCTGAGCACCAGCCAGTCCTGGGCGATGCGCTGCATCCAGGTGCCGGTGTTGGAGACGACCTGGCCGAGGAAGAACAGCCGGTAGTTGCGGACCTTCAGCGAGCTGAACATCGAGGAGGTGCGCTCGGGTACGGGCGGGGAGTGGTCGGTGTGTGGTGCGGGGGCGGAAGCTGCTCCGGGTCCCGTACTCAACAGGGTTCGCCTCCTTGTCGACGGCGCCTTCGGCCGTGCGTGGTCCCTACAGGTGTGCGAGCTTCTCCAGCACGGGGGCGGCGGCGCGCAGGGCGGCCCACTCGTCCTCGTCGAGGCCCTCGACCAGGGTGGCCAGGAAGGCGTTGCGCTTGCGGCGGCTCTCCTCGAGCATCGCCTCGGCCTGCTCCGTCTTCGTGACGACCTTCTGGCGCCGGTCCTCGGGGTGCGGCTCCAGGCGGACCAGGCCCTTGGACTCCAGGAGCGCGACGATGCGGGTCATCGACGGCGGCTGGACGTGCTCCTTGCGGGCCAGCTCACCCGGGGTGGCCTTGCCGCAGAGGGAGAGGGTGCCCAGCACCGACATCTCGGTGGGGCTCAGCGACTCGTCGACCCGCTGGTGCTTGAGCCGGCGCGACAGCCGCATCACGGCGGAGCGCAGGGAGTTCACGGCGGCAGCGTCGTCGCCATGGGTAAGGTCCGACATGGTATTTAGCGTAACTCATTACTCTCGCTAAGGACCACTCGGGGCGCGCATCAATGCCCGTGACACCGGCCACTGAAGCGTCACATCACTCATTTGGGTGATCCGGCGGCGGAACGTCACACACCGCACCGAAGAGTGCCGCGACCCTCGTCTGCATGGGGACCAGCGTGCTCAGCCTGCGAATAGACCATGAGCTGCTCGAACGGCTCCGACAGCATGCCGCGAGAAGGGGTATGAGCGTCCAGGACTATGTCGTGCGCACGCTCGTGCGCGACGACTTCGACGAGCGGTTCCAGTCCGCCGTCGAGGAGACGGAGCGGTTCTACGGGGTCACCTGACGGCCCCCGCGGAACCGCTCCGCGCGCTCAGGTCAGGCCCAGGGCCGGCATCAGGTAGTAGAAGCCGAAGACCGCCGCCACGACGTACATCGCGACGGGCACCTCCCGGCCGCGGCCGGCCGCCAGGCGCAGCACGGCGAAGGTGAGGAAGCCCATGCCGATGCCGTTGGTGATCGAGTAGGTGAACGGCATCATCACCATCGTCACGAACGCCGGGATCGCGAGGGTGTAGTCGGCCCAGTCGATCTCCTTGACGGAGTTCGCGAGGATCAGGAAGCCGACCGCGAGCAGGGCCGGGGTGGCCGCCTGGGACGGGACCATCGTG
Source organism: Streptomyces zinciresistens K42 (assembly GCF_000225525.1). GTDB lineage: Bacteria > Actinomycetota > Actinomycetes > Streptomycetales > Streptomycetaceae > Streptomyces > Streptomyces zinciresistens. The sequence goes on from NZ_AGBF01000024.1 coordinate 46,826, forward strand.
GCGACGGGCGTGAGGAACAGCGCCAGGCCGAACAGGGCGCCGGTGACGACGTTCGCCAGGCCCGTGCGCGCGCCCTCGCCGACACCGGCCGTGGACTCCACGAAGGCGGTGGTGGCCGAGGAGGAGCTGGCGCCGCCCGCGGCGACGGCGATGCCGTCGACGAACAGCACCTTGTTGATGCCCGGCATCTGCCCCTGGGCGTCGGTCAGCTTCGCCTCGTCGCTGACGCCCATGATCGTGCCCATGGCGTCGAAGAAGCAGGACAGCAGGACGGTGAAGACGAACAGCACGCCGGTGAGCACACCGACCTTGCCGAAGCCGCCGAACAGGCTGACCTGGCCGATCAGCCCGAAGTCGGGGCTGGCCACGGGGTTGCCCGGCCACTTCGGGGCGGTGAGCCCCCACGAGGGGACCTTCGCGACGGACTCGATGACGACGGCGACCACGGTCGTCGTGACGATCGAGATCAGGATCGCGCCGGGGACCTTGCGCACGATCAGCGCGAGCGTGAGCAGCGCGCCCAGGACGAAGACCAGGACCGGCCAGCCGTCGAGGTGGCCGTCGGCGCCGAGCTGGAGCGGGACCGTGGTCTGGGCCGCGTCCGGGATGCGGGAGACGAAACCGGAGTCCACCAGCCCGATCAGCATGATGAACAGGCCGATACCGATGGAGATGGCCTTGCGCAGGCCGTACGGCACGGCGTTCATCACGCGCTCGCGCAGTCCGGTGGCGACGAGCAGCATCACGATGAAGCCGGCGAGGACGACCATGCCCATGGCGTCGGGCCAGGACATCCGGGGCGCGAGCTGGAGGGCGACGACCGAGTTCACGCCGAGGCCGGCGGCGAGCGCGATCGGCACGTTGCCGATGACGCCCATCAGCAGCGTGGTGAAGGCCGCGGTGAGGGCGGTCGCGGTGACCAGCTGACCGTTGTCCAGCTGGTTGCCGTACATGTCCTTCGCGCTGCCGAGGATGATCGGGTTCAGCACGATGATGTACGCCATCGCGAAGAAGGTGGCGAGACCGCCGCGGATCTCGCGCGGCACGGTGCTGCCGCGCTCGGAGATCTTGAAGTAGCGGTCGAGTGCGCCGTGGGCGGGCCCGGCTCCCGGCTGTTCCGGAGTGGGGGCCTTGGCAGGAGCCGAGGTGGGCATACTGTTGGAGTTTCCTACGAAGAGAAGTGGTCAGACACAAACCTTTTCAGTATGAACATATAAGGCCCCGTACGCATATCTCCGCGCGTAGAACCGCACGCCTCGTAAGCTGTGTCCCATGGCGAAGTGGACCCCCAAGCACGAGGCGCCGGAGCCCCTGGAGGGGCCCGTGGTCGCGACCATCACCGGCGGCACGATCATCTGGTTCGTCCTCTTCGTCGTCCAGCTCCCCTTCTACGGCTGGTTCGCCGACCACGGCCACACCTGGTGGGTGTGGACCTGCCTGGCCGGCGGCGGGCTCGGGCTGATCGGCATCTGGTACGTGCGCCGGAGGGACGCCGCGATCAGGTGGGCGGCGGCGCCCCCGGAGCCGGACGGCTCGGGTCCGGGGTCCGCGGGTCCGGGGTCCACGGGTCCGGGGTCCACGGGGCCGGGGTCCACGGGGCCGGGGGCCTCCGGGCCGGGTGTCGTGAGCCGGTGAGCCCTTCCGGTCGCCGCGCCGGTGGACGCTTCCGGCGGCCGAGCCGGTGAATCCTTCCGGTCACTGAGCCGTGAGCCCTTCCGGTCGCGGCATCGGCGCCGTACGACTCCGGGACGACACCCCTCCTCCCCGGGTCGGAACTTCTCGCCCCTCGGCGGGTGAACGCCCCGCTCCGCACGTACCGTCGAAGGCATGACGCATGCCGACCCTGGCACCGAAGTGGGCGAACCCGCGCACCCCGCCTCCGTCACGGTCGCGGCGAGCGGGCTGACCGCTGCCGAAGTGGCCGAGCGGGTCGGCCGCGGCCAGGTCAACGACGTACCGGTGCGCAGCAGCCGGTCGATGGCCGAGATCGTGCGGGCCAACGTCTTCACCCGGTTCAACGCGATCATCGGCGTGCTCTGGCTGATCATGCTCTTCGTCGCGCCGATCCAGGACAGCCTGTTCGGCTTCGTGATCATCGCCAACACCGGTATCGGCATCGTGCAGGAGTGGCGGGCGAAGAAGACCCTCGACTCCCTCGCGGTGATCGGCGAGGCGCGGCCGAGGGTGCGGCGGGACGGCGCGTCCGCCGAGGTCGCCACCTCCGGGATCGTCCTCGACGACCTGATCGAGATCGGGCCGGGCGACAAGGCGGTCGTGGACGGGGTGTGCGTCGAGGCCGACGGGCTGGAGATCGACGAGTCCCTGCTCACCGGCGAGGCCGACCCCGTCGTCAAACGCCCCGGGGACCGGGTCCTGTCCGGCAGCTTCGTGGTCGCGGGCGGCGGCGCCTTCCAGGCCACCAAGGTCGGCCGGGAGGCGTACGCGGCCCAGCTCGCCGAGGAGGCGTCGCGCTTCACCCTCGTCCACTCCGAGCTGCGCTCCGGCATCTCCACCATCCTCAAGTACGTGACGTGGATGATGGTCCCGGCCGCGACCGGCCTGATCATCACGCAGATCGCCGTGAAGCAGAACGCGCTGGACGACTCGATCGCCCGGACCGTCGGCGGCATCGTCCCCATGGTCCCCGAGGGGCTGGTGCTGCTGACCTCCGTCGCGTTCGCGATCGGCGTCGTCCGGCTCGGCCGCAAGCAGTGCCTGGTGCAGGAACTCCCCGCCATCGAGGGCCTCGCGCGCGTCGACACCGTCTGCCTGGACAAGACGGGCACCCTCACCGAGGGCGGCATGGACGTCACCGGGCTGCGTCCGCTCGGCGGCCACGACGAGGGGCACGTCCGCACGGTGCTGGGCGCCCTCGGCACCTCCGACCCCCGCCCCAACGCCTCCCTCCAGGCCGTCATCGACGCGTATCCCGACGGCCGGGGCTGGCGCGCCACCGGGGCGCTGCCGTTCTCCTCGGCCCGCAAGTACAGCGGCGCCACCTTCGGCGAGGGCGACGCCGGGGGCGGCACCTGGCTGCTGGGCGCCCCGGACGTACTGCTGCCCGCCGGCGATCCGGCGCTGGCCGAAACCGACCGCCTCAACGAGCAGGGCCTGCGGGTGCTGCTGCTGGCGCGGGCCGGCCGCGGGCTGGACGATCCCGACGTGGCGAAGGGGGCCGAGCCCGCCGCCCTCGTCGTACTGGAGCAGCGGCTGCGCCCGGACGCCGCCGACACCCTGCGCTACTTCGCCGAGCAGAACGTCCACGCGAAGGTGATCTCCGGGGACAACGCGGTGTCCGTCGGCGCGGTGGCGGGCAAGCTGGGCCTGGCCGGGACGACGGTCGACGCGCGCGAGCTGCCCCGGGACCGCGACGCCATGGCGGGCGCCATCGACGCGGCCACCGTGTTCGGGCGGGTCACCCCGCGGCAGAAGCGGGACATGGTGGGCGCGCTCCAGTCGCGCGGCCACACCGTCGCGATGACCGGTGACGGCGTCAACGACGTCCTCGCGCTGAAGGACGCCGACATCGGGGTGGCGATGGGCTCGGGGTCGGAGGCGACCCGGGCCGTGGCGCAGATCGTGCTGCTCGACAACAGCTTCGCCGCGCTGCCGTCGGTGGTCGCCGAGGGACGGCGGGTCATCGGCAACATCACCCGCGTCGCGACGCTGTTCCTGGTGAAGACGGTGTACTCGGTACTGCTGGCGCTGCTGGTGGTGTTCTCGCAGGTGGAGTACCCGTTCCTGCCGCGCCATCTGACGCTGCTCTCCACCCTGACCATCGGCGTGCCGGCCTTCTTCCTGGCGCTCGCGCCCAACAAGGAGCGGGCCAGGCCGCATTTCGTGCGGCGGGTGATGCGGTACGCGATCCCGGGCGGCGCGCTGGCCGCGGCGGCGACCTTCGTGACGTATCTGATCGCCCGTCACCACTACACGGGGGCGGGATCGCTGAACGCCGAGACGAGCGCCGCCACGCTGACGCTCTTCCTGATCTCGCTCTACGTGCTGGCCATCGTCGCCCGGCCCTACACCTGGTGGCGCCTCGCGCTGGTGGCCGCGATGGGCTTCGCGTTCCTGCTGGTCCTGGTCGTGCCGTGGCTCCAGGAGTTCTTCGCGCTGCGGCTGGTCGGGATGACCATGCCGTGGATCGCGGTCGGCGTCGCGGCGGTGTCGGCGGTCGCCCTGGAGTTCGTCTGGAGGTGGGTCGACCGCCGGTTCCCCGCGTAGCCGGGCGTCGTCCCCGCTAGCGCACGTCGACGAAGTCACCCGTGGCGTTGACCGCCGGGGTGGTCGTGGTGCCCGCGAACGAGTAGCGGAAGTAGCCGTCGCCCGCGGCCGTGACGGTCGTGCGCAGCTCGCCCGTGGAGTTGGTCGTGACCGTCCTGACCGTGCTGTAGGTGTCGCTGCCCTTCTTGCGGAACTGGAGCTTCACCGGCTGGCCCGTGTAGCCGCGGTAGGTGTTGTCCTCCCAGTTGGCGCGGGAGAGCTTGCCGGTGACCGTGATCGGCTTGCCCTTCTTCACCGGCTCCGGCGAGGCGTTGACCGTCAGCTTGGAGTAGCGCTGGACGGTGGTGCCGCCGAGGCCGCTCTGGCTCCGGTAGCCGACCTCGGTGATGTCGAACTCCTCGGCGGAGGGGTCCTGGCCGTTGAAGGCGGTGGCCTCGGCGGCGGCCTTCCAGGCGCCGGCGTCGGTGTTGACCAGGTCGTGGACGCCCGGACCCGGGTAGATGTCGACGGTGCCCTTGCAGGTGGCGGTGGTCGCGGTGACGGCGGTGCACTTCGCCGGCTTGTCGCCGAGGAGCCAGGCGTCGGGGGCGGTGAACGAGCCCCGGTAGATGATCGGGTCCGTGATGAAGTCGGCGGCCTTGATGTCGACGTCCGCGCCGTGCGTCAGCGTGTAGGTGACGGACGTCGAGACGCGGTTGGTCGTGCCGACCTTGATCGTCCTGGCGATCTTGAAGTCGGAGAAGGAGACGTTCAGGGCGTACGGCCCGCCCACCCGGCTCCCGGCCTTGGCGGACGCGGCCTGCGCCGCCTGGCGGATCGTCGCGACGTCGGCCCGCGTCGGGGCCGGGCCGTCGGCCTGCGCGGCCGGAACCGCGAGGGCGGAGAGGGCCAGGGCGCCGGAGACGGCCGCCACGGTGGCTCTGATGCGCATGCGTTCCCCTGATGCGTAGCGGGCCCCGCCGGTCACGTCGGGGCCCGGGTGGTCGAGGGGTCTGTTGACCCGTGTGATCAGACATGCGCCCGGCGGCCGCGGTTGTCCGGCCGCGCGGAAAACCGGGTGACCTTCGTCACGAACCCCCGGACCGCGCCCGGGAGTTCGCGACACATGCCGCTACCGCACGTCGACGTAGTCACCCGCGGCGCTGACGGCCGCGGTGGTCGTGGTCCCCGCGAACGAGTAGCGGAAGTAGCCGTCCTGGCCCGCCGTGACCGTCGTGCGCAGGTCGCCCGTCGCGTTCGACTTGACGGTCTTCAGCGTGGTGTAGGTGCTGCTGCCCTTCTTGCGGAACTGCAGCTTCACCGACTGGCCCGTGTAGCCGCGGTACTTGAGGCTCTCCCAGTCGGCGCGGGAGAGCTTGCCGGTGACCGTGATCGGCTTGCCCTTCTTCACCGGCTCCGGCGAGGCGTTCACCGTCAGCTGCGAGGCCCGCTGGAACATGAAGGAGCCGGCCTTCTCCTTCCAGATGAAGTCGCCGTCCTCGGCGTCGACCATCGCGTCGACGTACCAGGTGCCGGCGGAGGCGTTGGTGAGGTAGTCCACCTTCGGGTCCACCAGGAACGACGCGGTGCACGTGGAGGTCGTGGACCCGGTCGCCGTGCAGGTGGGCCTGGAGGTCGAGAAGTACCCGTAGTCGGGGCCCGTGAGGGTGAACTCGTCCGCGCCCCGGATGCCGGAGTCGTCCCGCGCCGTCACGCTGACCTTGATGGTCTTCGGGCTCGAAACACCCACGTTCAGCCGGTTGTCGCCGTCCACGACGACCTTGGTGATCGTCGTGTCGCCGACGCCGGAGTCGGCCTGTGCTGCCGGGACGGCCAGGGCGGACAGGGCCAGGGCGCCGGAGACGGCGGCCACGGTGGCTCGAATGCGCATGCGTTCCCCACGGGGAGAAGGGGGACCGGCCCTGGTCGCGCCGCGTGGCACGCGGCGCGCGACCGGGTCCCGAGTGATCGTCGAGCCTGTTGGCTCGGTGATCAGATCACCGAAGGGGGCGAAAGGTTGTACGACTCGTGAAGTTCTCGTACCCACGTGTGCGGGCGGGGACGGCCGTGGGGCGGGGGCACGGCTGCCTCCCGCCGTCCGCGGCGGACGGACCACCCCGGCGGGTGGTCCGGAGGTCAGTCGAACCAGCGGTCACGGGCCAGTTCGGGGGTGCGGGACGGGTCCTCCAGGAGGGCCGCCACCTCGAAGCGGCGCGGCCACTGGCCGGACGCCCAGGCCAGGCCCGCGGCCACGCCCTCCAGGGTCGAGGCGTGCAGCGTGCCGTCGTCGGCCAGCCGCCAGTCGATCTCCACGCCGTCGACGACGAGTTCGCCGTGCTCGGCGTACGACGCCGGCGTGCGCGCGCCCAGCAGCACCCGCACCGGCTCCGGCACCTCGTGCGCGGTGCCCTCGCTCGTCACCTCCCCGGTGACCGACTCGCTCAGCCGCCGCACCTGGAACAGCTCGGCCAGCTCCGCGGCCCGCGCGGGCCGCACCGGCAGCAGCGGGACACCTGCGGTGAAGGGCAGCAGGTCCGGGGAGTCCACGACCACCGCCCCGGCCGCGTCCACCACCTCGACCCGCCCGTCCACCACGGCCCGCAGCTCGTCCGGCAGAGTCACCTGGTCGGGGTCCAGGTCGGCCAACGCCCCATAGAGGGCGTGCAGTTGCGCGGCGGTGACCGAGCGGGCCGGGTCGGCGAGCCGGTCCAGCAGCTCGGCGGCCCCGCCCGGCTCGTCGAGCAGCGCGGCGACGGAGGTGCGCACCCCCAGCGCCCGCAGCACCTGCTCGTCGTCGAACCCGGTCGCGTCCGCCTCGTCGTACAGACCCCGCAGCAGCGGGTCGCCGCCGAAGGCCAGCAGTCCGGCGGGCCTGCGGCCGTCCAGCACCGGCTGCCCGCGCAACCACCAGGCGGTGTAAGGCCGTACGACCTCGTGCGTGCCGTCCGGCAGGAGAATCCGCACCTGCTGGGTCAGCGCGTCCCTCAGCGGCGGCCGGGCAAGCATCGCCAGGGCCTGGGGCCACTTGTCGTCGTCCACCAGATCGAGGTCGCGTACGGCGATCAGCTCGGTGGCCACCGGCGGCACCGGCGTGTCCGGGAACCGGTCCAGGATGTCCTCGCACCAGACGTCGACGGCGTCCAGCAGGCCCGCGTCGTCGGGTTCGGCGAAGTCGCCCTCGCGCGGCTCCAGTTCGTCCGGGTCCAGCACCACGTCCGTGGCGCGTACGAGGGCGAAGCCGGCCAGCACGCCACAGGCCGCGAGCGGCTGCTCGCCCCAGGTGCGCGCCAGCTCCGCGTCGGCGAAGGCGAGTTCGCCCTCCCGCATCACCTGGGCGAACGCGCTGCCGGGCAGGACGAGTTCACCGGCCGGCGCGAGTTCCCCCTCCTCGTCCGGGAGGGCCAGCGCGCCGAGCCACGGCTCGTCACCGGGCTCCAGTCCGGCGTCGCGCACCAACGCGAGGACGGTGTCGGCCAGTTCCTCGGCGCCGGGGGCGTCCTCCTCCCAGTCCAGCCCGCCGTCGTCGTCCAGCGAGGCGGCGACGGCCGCCCTGACCTGAGGCGTCGTCAGCACCGCGCGGGCCGTGGCGGGCAGGGCGCCGAGCTTCTCCAGCAGGGGGTGCGCGGCCTGCGGGTGGGCCACCTTCAGGCCGAGCCGGGCCAGCGTCTCCGGTTCGACGGAAGCGCCGTCGGAGGACGGGAGCAGCACCTGCCGCGGGCCGATGGTGGTGCGGCCGTCGGCCAGCGGCACCGGCAGCCCGGACAGCCGGTCCGGGTCGACGCCCGCGAGGCTGTCGTAGAGCCGCCGCCACCAGCCGGGCTCCTTCTCCAGCCCGGCCAGCCGGTCGATCGCGTCGGCCAGCGGCACCCGGGCGACCCCGAGCGTGCGCAGCTCCACGCGCCGCTCCAGGCCCGCGGGCAGCAGGGTCGGCAGCACCTCGGCCAGCACCCGCACGGTGTCCGCGCCGGCGCCCTCGACGACCTCGGCCTCCCGCGGCCGCAGCGACCGCGGCAGCTCGGCGTCGTCCTCGGGCGGCTCCAGGGCGGGCGGCAGGAACGACGTGCGCGGCAGCCGCTCCAGGACCGCCTGGCGCAGCGCGCCGTCCAGTTCGCCCTTGCCCAGCGGGCCCGGCACCAGGTCGATGAGGCCCGCGTCCACCGGGCGCCAGTGCGCGAGCAGTTCCGCGTAGGCGTCCGCCGCGCGCTGCACGAGGAAGTCGGTGAGCGGGCCGGGCGCCGCGTGCCGGCGGGTGGTGTCCAGCGGGAAGGAGGCGATGAGCAGGGCCGGCACCCCGAGGGCCTCGTCGCTGGGGGTGGGCGCGTGCACGACGGGCGCCGTGCGCGGCCGGGCGGGCGTGCCGTCGGCGGCGTCCACGGGCACCGCCCAGGTCAGCGACCAGTGCGGGCGCAGACGCTCCTCGACCGGCCGGTCGGCGAGCAGTTCGGGACCCAGCGGACCGCCCGCGGCGGCCGTACGCCAGTGGGTGACCCCGCCCGCGGAGTCCTCCACGACCGTGAAGGGGCCGTCGGCGCGGCGGCGCACGGTACGGGGCTCGCCGTCGCCCACCTCGATCACCACCTCCTCCAGACCGGGCAGGGCGAGGAGCAGCGCGTCGTCGACGGCGCGCAGCAGCCGCTCGGCGAGACCGGCGGCGGCGGTGTCGCGCAGCGGCAGGATCACGACGGTGTCGTACGGGTCGGGGGCGGTGCCCTCGGCGGCGAAGGGGAGCCGCAGCAGCGGCACATGGCCGTCGCGGCGCCGGATCTCCTCGCCCAGCCCCGCGCTGCCGCCCGCGGTCTCCAGGGCCAGGTCCCGGGCCTCGGCGAGCGCCCACCGCACACCGCCGTGCCGGCCGACGACGGCGGGCTCGTCCGTGACCGCGAGCACGGAGGCGAAACCGACGCCGAAGCGGCCCACGGAGTCCGTGTCCCGCTTCGCGGACGCGCGCAGCGTGGACAGCGACTCGACGCCGGCCGCGTCCAGCGGGGCGCCGGTGTTGGCGGCGAAGAGAACACCCTCGCGAAGGGTCAGCCGCAGCCGGCCGGGCACCCCGGCCCGGCCCGCGGCGTCGGCGGCGTTCTGCGCCAGCTCCACGACGAGCCGGTCCCGGTACCCGCCGAGGACGAGGTCCTCCTCGGCGTTGGCGTCCTCCCGGAAGCGGGCCGGGCCGGCGGCCCAGGCATCGAGCACACCACGACGCAGACGGGCCGTACCGAACGGGTCCGCGCCCTCACCAGCGGGCCGCACGAACTTGCTCACGATGCCACTCTCCTCGTCGGCGTGACCATGAAGGTACCGCGACGGGAAACCCCCCGCGGCCCACGCCCACGGCCCGCCCGGCCGCCCCGGCGCCGGGTGCCACCCGCCCCGCGCCGACCACGGGACCGACGGCTCGGAGGCCGGGCCGGAAGGGGGCTGACGGCTCTCGCCGGGAGGGGTGCGCCCTCGTCCACCGGGGTGGGCGGGGTCCGCTGTCCGGGTTCCGCCGGGCACCGCACGCCACCGCGCCGGAGCCGCCCGGACCCGGCGAACGCCGACGCCGTACGTCCCGGCCGCCCGGCGACACGCCGCCCGCCCGGCACCGACCCCTCCCGCGGACCGCGCGGACCGGCGCCAGAACCCCGCGGACCCCGCCGGAGCCCCGCGGACCCACGCCGGAGCCCCGCCAGAACCCCGCGGACCCGCGTCAGAACCGGCGCCGACCCGCGCCGGAACCTACGCGTGCCCCGGCTCCGCCGGCTTCTCGTCGGCCGCCGGGACCGGGTCCGAGCCGGGTGAGGGGCGGAGCGGGAACGGGTCCACCCGGGTCTCGTCGACGACCGGCTCCGGCGGACGCGGCGGCGTCGGCATGACCGCCGCCTCCGAGTGCCCGCCGCAGCCGTACGTCAGGGCCACCACCCGGCCGTCCGCCGGGGAGAACTCGTTGGCGCAGACCCCGAAGGCCTGGCCGAGGGAACCGCCGATCGGGGACAGGAAACCGCAGCTGACGCACGAGGCCGGAGCCGCCTGCGCCATCGGGGTCTTCGCGCCGAACGACTCCTCCCAGCGGTCCGCGGCGACATGCAGGCCGTAGCGGGAGAGCACCCGGGCCCGGCGCATGCCCAGCTCGTCGGCGACGGACGCGATCGAGCCCCGGGACGGCGTCGTCGGCAGCGGCAGCACGGGCGTGCCCCCGGTGATCTCGGCGTCCTCCGCCTCCACCAGGTCCGCCATCTCGTGCGAGAGCGGCGAGTTCGGCCCCGGCTCGTCCTCACCGGAGTAGCCCGGCTCCAGCCGCAGATCCTCGGCGTCCGTGGGCAGCAGGTCACCCGGACCCATGTCACCGGGGCGCAGCCGCTCGCTCCACGGCACCCACTCCGGCGCCAGCAGCGCGTCCGGACCCGGCAGCAGCACCACCTCGTCGAGCGTGACGAACTTCGCCCGCGAGGCGCGGGCCACCGTCACGGCCCAGCGCCAGCCGCGGTAGCCGAACTCCTTGCACGCGAAGAAGTGCGTGACGACACGGTCGCCCTCGGAGACCAGACCCGCGTGCTCACCCACCACACCGGGCGCGGCGGCCTCCTCGGCGGCACCGCGGGCGAGATCGACCGCCTCGGCGCACAGACGGTCGGGGGTGCGGCTTCGCGTTGTCGCTGCGCTCACAGGTATCGCTTCTCTCCTACGCCGTCACTCGGGTGCGGCTGCCTGAAGGCGGCGGAGCGAACGGAGCGGACCTGTGGGCCGCGTCGACGTCCGCATCCGAATCGCGCTCGGGCGCACCTACGTCATCCATTGTGCGGGATGGCTGAGATACGCACGCTACCTGTTCGCGGCCGCTGGGCCTACACCGACGTAGCTTCTCGGCGCTCCGCGGCGCGTCCCGCACCCCGCCCGAGCGGCCCGGACGGGCCCGGACCGTGGACCATACGCGCCGTCACCGCACTACCCACCCCCATCTCGGGGCACTATTGCGTCGTGGCAACCGCGAGGACGCCCCAGGGCGCCACCGGCATCGGCGGCGGCAAGGGCGGCCGGAACCGACGCCGCGGAACGGGCCGGAGGCGCGGCTCCCTCCGCGCGGTCGGCCGCGCCCTGCGCCTCCCCTTCACCGGCCCAGCCCGGGGCATCCGCAAGGCGACCCACGCGCACGGCGCCGGCGAGTCCGGCCTCGGCAAACTGATCGAACTGCACGGCGTGAACGGCGCCGGCGACGTCATGATCACCGTCGCCCTCGCCTCCACCGTGTTCTTCTCCGTCCCCACCGACGAGGCACGCGGGCGCGTCGCCCTCTACCTCGGCATCACCATGGCGCCCTTCACCCTGCTGGCCCCCGTGATCGGCCCCCTCCTGGACCGCCTCCCGCACGGCCGCCGCGCCGCCATGGCCGGGGCGATGCTCGCGCGGGCCCTGCTCGCCCTGGTCCTGTCCAGCGCCGTCGTCAGCGGCGACCTCCAGCTGTACCCGGCCGCACTCGGAGTACTGGTCGCCTCCAAGGCGTACGGGGTGGTGCGCAGCGCCGTCGTGCCCCGGCTGCTGCCACCGGGCTTCTCCCTGGTCAAGGCCAACTCGCGGGTCACCCTCGGCGGACTCCTCGCCACCGGTGTCGCCGCACCCATCGGCGCCGGGCTCCAGGCCCTCGGCCCCCGCTGGCCGCTCTTCGGCGCCTTCGTGATCTTCATCGCCGGTACGTTCCTGTCCTTCACCCTGCCGCACAAGGTCGACTCGGCCAAGGGCGAGGACACCGCCCTGCTCGCCGCCGACGAACAGCACCTGCACGGCCCGCACCGCCGGCCCGTCAAGCGCCCCGGACTGCGCACCGTCGGCATCGCCGTCACCCACGCCCTGGGCGCCAACGCGGCCCTGCGCTGCCTGTCCGGGTTCCTGATCTTCTTCCTGGCGTTCCTGCTGCGCGAGCACCCGATGTCCGGCCAGAGCGCCGCCGTCTCCCTCGGCATAGTCGCCGTCGCCGCCGGCACCGGCAACGCCCTCGGCACCGCCGTCGGCGCCTGGTTCCGCTCCCGGGCACCGGAGATCATCATCGTCGCCGTCGTGGGCCTCGTCCTGTGCGTCGCGATCACCGCCGCGGTCTTCTTCGGCGCCGTCATGGTGGCCGGCCTGGCCGCGGTCGCCGGGTTCGCGCAGGCGCTGGCCAAGCTCTCGCTGGACGCGCTGATCCAGCGGGACGTCCCCGAACTCGTCCGCACCTCCGCCTTCGCCCGCTCCGAGACCCTGCTCCAGATGGCCTGGGTCCTCGGCGGCGCGATCGGCATCGTGCTGCCCCTCAAGGGCTCGTTCGGACTGCTCATCGGCGCAGCCATCGTCGCCACCGGCTGGCTGACCACCGTCAAGGGCCTGATCGGTTCGGCACGGCACGGCGGACACACCCGGCCCCGGGTCGCCTGAAGCCGCCCGCCCCCCGCTTTTTCCGCCCGCACCGCGCACGGCACGCCGCCCCCGCATGGAGAGAGCGCCACACGCGCCCGATAGCCTTCGCCCATGACCACGCTGCAATCCGTTGTGCGACGCCGCCGCGCGCTCGCCGCCGCCGGCACCGTTTCCGCCGGACTGCTCGTCCTGTCGGCCTGCGACAAGCCGACACCGATGGCCACGATCACGGTCGGCACCTCCTCCGTGAACTCGGAGGCCACCTGCGGCGGCGAGGGCAACGCCCTGAAGCCCGCGGAACTGGCGCAGTGCCTGAAGAACACGGACATCAAGTCCATCTCCGTCGACCCGGACGAGACCGTGCGCTTCGGCGTCGACCCGGACATCGCCGACAAGGGCTGGACCATCCTCATGAACGGCCAGCCGCTCACCGACGCCAGCACCAAGACCTACCGCACCGTGCCCGGCAGCGTGTTCTTCAACGCCCAGTACGGCGCCAGCGGCAACTCGACGCTGGTCTCCGTCAAGGAGGGCGAGCGCGACGTGACGGGCCTGTGGACCTTCAAGCTCAAGAAGGACAGCTGACCACGTCCGTCGTCCGCGTCCTCGTGGCCACCGCCGTCCCCGCCGAACGGGACGCGGTGGCCCACGGCCTCGCCCTGCCCGGCGCCCAGGTGATCGCCGCGGGCGTCGGCCCCGCGCGCGCCGCCGCGAGCACCGCCACCGCCCTCACCCGGGCCGCCCTCGCCGGCAGGCCCTACGGCCTGGTCGTCTCGGCCGGCATCGCCGGCGGCTTCGCCCCGCACGCCCCCCTCGGCTCCCTCGTCGTCGCCGACGAGATCACCGCCGCCGACCTCGGCGCCGAGACCCCCGACGGCTTCCTGCCCGTCACCGACCTCGGCTTCGGCACCGTCACCCACCGCCCGCCCGCGCCCCTCGTCGCGGCGGTCGCGGCCGCCACCGGCGCACGCCCCGGCGCCGTCCTCACCGTCTCCACCGTGACCGGCACCGCCGCCCGCGCCGCACACCTGCGCGCACGCCACCCCACCGCCCTCGCCGAGGCCATGGAGGGCTTCGGCGTGGCCGAGGCCGCCGCCTCCCACGGCACACCCGTGCTGGAACTGCGCGCGGTCTCGAACCCCGTCGGCCCCCGCGACCGGGCCGCCTGGCGCATCGGCGACGCCCTGGCCGCCCTCGGGGACGCCTTCGGGAAGCTCGCGCCCGTCCTCCGGAGTTGGAACCCACATGACCAGTGAGCCGCTGCAGATCGCGTACTCCCCCTGCCCGAACGACACCTTCGTCTTCGACGCCCTCGCCCACGGCCGCCTGCCCGGCGCCCCCGGGCTGGACGTCACCTTCGCGGACATCGACATCACCAACGGCATGGCCGAACGCGGCGAGTCCGACGTCCTGAAGGTGTCGTACGCCGTGCTGCCCCACGTCCTCGACACCTACGCGCTGCTGCCCTGCGGCGGCGCCCTGGGGCGCGGCTGCGGCCCGCTGGTGCTGACCCGGGAGGCCGGGCTCGACCTCACCGGCCGCACGGTCGCGGTGCCCGGCGAGCGGTCGACGGCCTATCTGCTCTTCCGGCTCTGGGCGGCGGACACGGTGCCCGGCGGGGTGGGCGGGATCGTGGTGATGCCGTTCCACGAGATCATGCCCGCCGTGCGGGACGGGAAGGTCGACGCGGGACTCGTCATCCACGAGGCGCGCTTCACGTACCAGGACTACGGGCTGCACCGGCTCGCCGACATGGGCGAGCACTGGGAGGACACGACCGGACTGCCGATCCCGCTGGGCGCGATCATCGCGAAGCGGTCGCTGGGCGCCCGCACCCTGACCCGGCTCGCCGACGCGATCCGCGCGTCCGTACGGGCCGCCTGGGAGGAGCCCGAGACCGCGCGCCCCTACGTCATGGAACACGCCCAGGAGATGGACCCGGCCGTCGCCAACCAGCACATCGGCCTGTACGTCAACGAGTTCACCGCCGACCTCGGCGACGACGGCTACGCGGCCGTCCGCGGACTGCTCACCCGCGCGGCGGCCGAGGGACTGCTCCCGCCCCTCGGCCCCGGGGCCCTGGACTTCCCCGGGGCCCCGGACTTCTCCCGGTCCCCGGAGGACACCGGCAATCCGCCCGGGTGACCCGGTGTCCGCGCGGTCTACACGTCGAGTTGGTCCGCGACCGCGCGCAGCAGACCGGCGATCTTCTTGCCGGACGCCTTGTCGGGGTAGCGGCCCTTCTCCAGCATCGGCGTGATGTTCTCCAGGAGGGTCGTCAGGTCCTGGACGATGGAGGCGAGCTCGTCCGGCTTCCTGCGCTGGGCGGCCGCCACGGAGGGGGTCGGGTCGAGGATCGACACCGACAGCGCCTGGTCGCCGCGCTGACCGGCGACCACTCCGAACTCCACACGCTGTCCCGGCTTGAGAGCGTCGACTCCGGCGGGCAGGACCGAGGAATGAACGAAGACGTCACCGCCGTCGTCACGGGAGAGAAAGCCGAAGCCCTTCTCACTATTGAACCATTTGACTTTGCCGGTAGGCACGTCTGTCCTCGTCCTCGTACTCGTCGGAAAAATGCTTCTGAAAACGGCTGTTGAGAGCACTGCGGCGGGTCGGTCTGGACCCGCCTGTGCCAAGGCTAGTGCTCGCCGGGCGGGTGACAAGGCGTCGCCCGGTCGTTCCCTCGCGCAGGGAACTACCCTGGTGGGGTGCGTGACAAAACCCAAGCGAATTCCGCTGCCCCCGGCGACCGGCTGATCCGTGCAGGTGCGGTCGTCTTCTTCCTCGGCGCCGTGGCCACTGTGGTCACGGTGGCCCCGTTGCTGCTCGGGACGACGCCCTTCCCGACGTTCATGTTCGGACTGAGCATGCTCATGGGCGTCGGATTCCTCATCGCGGGGGCGGGCGTGTTCCGCTCCGCCGCGGACGGGAGGCGTCAGGCGCGCGGCGCGGCCAGGTAGCCGGCGAGCCACTCAGGGAACGCGGTCAGGCCGTCGAGGACCACGTCCGCGCCCAGCGCCCCCAGTTGACCGGCGTCGAACGGCCCGGTCGCCACGGTGACCGACAGCGCGTCGGCGGCGCGGGCCGCGCGGATGTCCCCCTCGTGGTCGCCGACGTACACGCCCGCGCCGTGCTCGCGCAGCGCCCGCGCCTTGCGCTCGGCCCACAGGTCGCCGACGAGGGCGTCGGGCCGGATGCCGAGGTGCTTCAGGTGCAGCTCGGCGTTGGGCTCGTACTTGGCGGTCACGACGATCGCCCGGCCGCCCGCCTCCCGTACGGCCGCCAGCGCCTCGGCGGCGCCGGGCAGGGCGGGCGTCGCGGTGACGGCGATCGCGGGGTAGATCTCCCGGTACAGCCCGGCGATCGCGGCGACCCGGTCCGCGGGGAACCAGTTGACCAGCTCCTCCTCCAGCGGCGGCCCGAGGCGGGTGACCGCCAGATCGGCGTCGATGTACGTGCCCGTCCGCTCGGCGAGCGCCGTGTAGCAGGCGTGGATGCCGGGGCGGGAGTCGATGAGGGTCATGTCGAGGTCGAAGCCGACGGTGAGTGCCATATGGGCCATTGTGCCCAGGGGGTGGTGCGGGCCTGACGGGCAGTCCCCCGGCCGGGGGGTCGGCGGCCGGGGGTCAGCGGCGGCGCTGTGAGCGCCACACGAGGAACAGGGCCGACGCCACGGCCGCGCCGCGCAGCACCCACGGCCAGGTCTCGGCGAGGGCGGCGCCCGTCCGGCCGTCGGCGACGGGGTCGCCCCAGCGGCCGGCGGTGCGGCCCCACAGCCAGACGGCGCCCGCGGTGAGGGAGAGGCCGGGCAGGATGACGACCGCCCACTTGGTCTCGGCGGCGCTCAGGCGGCGCGAGGCCCAGGCGATGAGCCAGCCCAGCAGCAGGACGACCAGGTTGCCGAGGGCCGCTCCGGCGACGAGGAGTGCGGCGGCGAGCAGCAGGAGGGGGTTGGTCCAGCGGGTCCCGGTGCCGGCCGGGCGGCGGCCCAGCAGGCGCCGCAGGCGGGGTGCGCCGGGCGCGGCGGCCTTCTCCACGGGGGCGGGTGCGGGTTCGGCGGGTTTCTGCTCGGCCGGCGGCCGCGGGTTGTCCTGGGCGGGCGGGTGCCGGAGCATCTCGGGGATCTCGACGCCGCCGACGAAGCCGGGCACGTCCTCGCCCGGTCCGAAGGGGGTGCTGTCGACCCGCCACCAGTCCGCCCGGCGCGTGCCGTCGGCCGGGTCCCGGGTGGCCGCCAGATGCGGGGGCGCGGGTGCGTCGTCGGCCGTCTCCGGCTCGGCCCGGCGGGGGCGCGGTACGAGTCGGCGCAGGCCCTTGGGGCGTTCGGCGGCGGTGTCGTGGTCGCGGCCGACGGGCTGGGCGGGCACGGGGGCGGCCGGTGTCCGGGGCGCGGGGGCGGCGCCGCCTCCGGCGGCCGTGACGACGTCGTCGGGGGTGCCGAGGTGGGCGATGATCCGGCGGACGGCGGCGGGGCTGTCGACGGGGGTTCCGGCGCGGCGCCGGTCGATCTCCCCGCGCAGGTCGTTGACCAGGCGCATGCGGGTGGACGACGGCAACTGCCGCTGCTGCGCGACGTCGCCGACGCGGCTCAGATACTCGTAGACGACCTGGTCGCTCTCGATCCCCACGAAGTCCCCTCCGGGGTGGGTGCGTTGGATAACCCGTGGGACGACGTTAGCGCAGGGCAGCGCGGGTGGGACGCCGCGGACCCGGGGAC
>NZ_AGBF01000023.1 GCF_000225525.1 Streptomyces zinciresistens K42
GCTGTCCTGCCCATCCCCGCCCGACCCTTCCCGGCCGCGCCGTCGGCCCCGCGCCGTCCGCCCGGGACGTCCGGCCGCCGACGCCACCGCGGACCATGGCACGGGGCCCCGCGGCGCCCCCTCGGCCTCAATCCCCGGAGCCCGCGCCCAACTCCGGGTGGGCGTCCAGGAGTCGGGGCGGAGCCGCCTGGCGCCAGGAGTCGGCCAGGATGTCCCGCAACTCGGCCTCGTCCTCCAGGGCCGCGAGCCGGGCCCGCACCCACGCGAACTGGGCCTCGTGTCCGGCGATCCAGAACTTCTCCGGCTCGGCGAGCACCAGTTCGCCGCGCTCCTCCTTCGGGCAGCGCACCGCGAGGGAGGTCTCCTCCTCGGGCAGTGTCGCGAACATCTTCCCCGCGACCCGGAACGTGGGCATGTTCCAGGCGATCTTCTCCGAGCTGTCCGGCAGGGAGAGGGCGATACGGCGTACGTCTTCGGCGTCCGGCATGGCAGGCACGCTATCGGCCGCCTCTGACAATCACCCCGCGGCGGCGGGCGGGCCCAGGTGCTTGCAGGAGAGCGTCGTCGGCCGCGGGGCGCCGTCCGGGACGGCCGCGCAGCCGGGGACCACTCCGGCGCGGGTCCAGCCGGCCGAGCCGTACAGGCGTTCCGCGGGGCTGCCGCTCCCGGTGTCCAGATGCAGCAGGGTGATGCCCGCGCGTACGGCCGCGTCCTCCGCGGTGGCCAGGAGCGCGCGTCCGAGGCAGCCCCCGCGCGCGTGGCGGTGCCCCATCAGCTCGCCAGTGCGGCGCGGTGCCGGCTGTTGGGCCTGCCGGCGAGGGCCAGGCTGACCGTGCCGAGGACCCGGCCGCCGTCGTGCGCCGCCCACACCAGCGGGGTGCCGTCGGCGACGGCGCCGGAGCGCCCCTTCCACCGGGCGAGCGCCGCGGGCGGGTCCAGCGGCGCGAGGAAGCCGACGGAGGCTCCGTCGCGCACGGCGTCCACCAGCAGCTCCGCCAGGCCCTCGATCCTCTCGTCCAGCCCGGCCGCGTCCACGCGCGTGACGCTCACGCCAGCACCGCCACGCGCGCGTACCGCGCGCCGCCGGGACCGGGGCGTCGCGGCAGCGTCGGCCACCGCATCCCTGTCCGCGGGCGGACGCCGGTGCCGTGGCGCTGCCCGGCGCCGCACGGGGTCACGTCGCGTGCGCGGGCGGCGGCGGTGTCCGGGGCGGCGTCGGCGGTGGTCCGTCTCATGGCCGTGACGCTGTGCCGCCCATGAGACGCCCGTGTTGCGGGACGCTCACTCGGCGGCTGCCCGGCTCAGTGCCTCGAGGACGGGGCGGATCAGGGGATGCGCCTCGGCCCCCCGGCGTACGGCGGCGAAGACCCGCCGCGTGGGCGCGTCACCGTCCACGGGCCGTACGACGACTCCGGTGAGGTCCATGCCGCGCAGGGCGGAGCGCGGCACGAGGGCCACGCCCGCGTCGGCCGAGGCGAGCGCGACGACCGCGCGGAAGTCGTCGGAGGAGTGGGCGAGGCGCGGCTGGAAACCGGCGCTCTCGCAGGCCAGGACCACCACGTCGTGGCAGGGATTGCCGGGGTAGGGCCCGATCCAGGTGTCCTTGGCCAGCTCGGCGAGCGGGACCTCGGCGGTGTCGGCGAGCCGGTGGCCGACCGGGACGACCGCGTCGAAGGGCTCGGCGTACAGCGGCACAGGGGTCAGCCGGGGGTCGTCGGCGGGCGGCGCACCGCGGTACTCCACGGCCACCGCGACGTCGACCTGCCGGTCCAGGACCATCGGCAGGCTGGCGTCGCCCTCGGCGTCCTGGACCCGGATGCGGATGCCGGGGGCGGTCCTGGCGAGGCGGGCCACCGCGGGGGCGACGACCAGGGCGATCCCGGTCGCGAAGGACGCCACGGTGACGGTGCCCGCCTCGCCGGAGCCGTACGCCGCGAGCTCGGCCTCGGCGCGCTCCAGCTGGGCGAGGACGGCGTTGGTGTGGCTGAGCAGGATCTCACCGGCCGCGGTCAGCCGTACGCCCTTGGCGCCGCGCTCCACCAGCCGGTGCCCGGTCTCCTGCTCCAGCGCGGTGAGCTGCTGGGAGACCGCGGAGGGGGTCAGGTAGAGCGCGGCGGCAGCCGCCGTCACGGTGCGGTGGTCGGCCACCGCACGGAGGATGTGGAGCCGCCGCGCCTCGATCATGGGACCGATTATCGCAAGGTGTCCGGCATGCCGGACGTCAGCCTTCCAGTTCGCTCCGGGCGGCGACGAAGGCGTCGACGGCGCGGTCGACGTCGTCCGTGGAGTGCGCGGCGGAGAGCTGGACGCGGATGCGGGCCTGGCCCTGCGGCACGACCGGGTACGAGAAGCCGATCACGTAGACCCCGCGCTCCAGCAGGAGTTCCGCCATCCGGCCGGCGACGGAGGCGTCGCCGATCATCACCGGGGCGATGGCGTGGTCGCCGGGGAGGATGTCGAAGCCCTCCTCGGTCATGCGGCGGCGGAACAGCGCCGTGTTCTCGGCCAGCCGTAGGCGCAGGTCGTCGGCG
Source organism: Streptomyces zinciresistens K42 (assembly GCF_000225525.1). Taxonomy (GTDB): domain Bacteria; phylum Actinomycetota; class Actinomycetes; order Streptomycetales; family Streptomycetaceae; genus Streptomyces; species Streptomyces zinciresistens. Next base: position 2,532 of record NZ_AGBF01000023.1, read on the forward strand.
GACTCCAGCAGGTCGAGGACCTTCAGGGAGGCGGCGGCGATCACCGGGGCGAGGGTGTTGGAGAACAGGTAGGGCCGCGAGCGCTGGCGCAGCAGGGCGACGATCTCGGCGCGGGCGGCGACATAGCCGCCGGAGGCGCCGCCGAGGGCCTTGCCGAGGGTGCCGGTGATGATGTCGACGCGGTCCATGACGCCGTGGAGTTCGGGGGTGCCGCGGCCGCCGGGGCCGACGAAGCCGACGGCGTGCGAGTCGTCGACCATGACCATGGCGTCGTAGCGGTCGGCGAGGTCGCAGATCTCGCTCAGCGGGGCCACGTAGCCGTCCATGGAGAAGACTCCGTCGGTGACGACCAGTCGGCGCCGGGCGTCGGCGGCGTCCTTCAACTGCCTTTCCAGGTCGGCGAGATCGCGGTTGGCGTAGCGGAGGCGGCGGGCCTTGGACAGCCGGATGCCGTCGATGATCGACGCGTGGTTCAGGGCGTCGGAGATGACCGCGTCCTCCGGGCCGAGCAGTGTCTCGAACACACCGCCGTTGGCGTCGAAGCAGGAGGAGTAGAGGATCGTGTCCTCCTGGCCGAGGAACGCCGAGAGCCTGCCCTCCAGTTCCTTGTGCACCTCCTGCGTGCCGCAGATGAAGCGGACGGAGGCCATGCCGTAGCCCCAGCGGTCCAGCGCCTCGTGGGCGGCGGCGACGACCTCGGGGTGGTCGGCGAGGCCGAGGTAGTTGTTGGCGCAGAAGTTGAGGACCTCGCCGGGGCGGCCGCCTGCGGTGACGTTGACGGTCGCGGACTGCGGGGTCCCGATGACGCGCTCGGGCTTGTGCAGGCCGGCGGCGCGGATCTCGTCGAGGGTGGCGCGCAGGTCGTCGCGCACGGAGTCGAACATGTCAAAAGCTCCCAGGGATGCGGATGGCTGACGCGGCGGGCTACGCGGTCCAGTCGAGGATGACCTTGCCGCCGCGGCCGCTCGCCGCGTCGTCGAACGCGGCCTCGAAGTCGCGGTACCCGTAGCGGCCCGTGATCACGGGTGCGAGGTCGAGGCCGCCTTCCAGCAGCACGGACATGGCGTACCAGGTCTCGAACATCTCGCGGCCGTAGATCCCCTTGACGGTGATCATCGAGGTGACGATCCGGGCCCAGTCGACGGGGAACTCCTCGGCGGGCAGGCCGAGCATGGCGATCCGGCCGCCGTGCGTCATGTTGGCGATCATGTCGCGCATGGCCTCGGCCCGGCCGGACATCTCCAGGCCGATGTCGAAGCCCTCGCGCAGGCCGAGTGCGCGCTGGCCGTCGGCGATGGACGTCCGCGACACGTTCAGGGCGAGGGTGACGCCGATCTTGCGGGCGAGCTCCAGCCGCTCCTCGCTGACGTCGGTGACGACGACGTGGCGGGCACCGGCGTGGCGGGCCACGGCCGCCGCCATCAGACCGATCGGTCCGGCGCCGGTGATCAGGACGTCCTCGCCGACCACGGGGAAGGACAGCGCGGTGTGCACCGCGTTGCCGAACGGGTCGAAGATCGCGGCCACGTCGAGGTCGACGGGCACCCGGTGCACCCACACGTTGCCCGCGGGCAGGACCACGTACTCGGCGAAGGCTCCGTCGCGTCCGACGCCGAGGCCGATGGTGGCGCGGCACAGGTGGCGCCGCCCGGCCAGGCAGTTGCGGCACTTGCCGCACACCAGGTGGCCCTCGCCGCTGACCCGGTCGCCGACGGTGATGTCGCTGACGTCGCGGCCGGTCTCGACGACCTCGCCGACGAACTCGTGACCGAGGACCAGCGGGGTGCGGATCGCCTGCCGCGCCCAGCCGTCCCAGGACCGGATGTGCAGGTCGGTGCCGCAGATGCCGGTGCGCTGCACCTTGATCAGTACGTCGCCGGGCCCGACGGCCGGTTCCGGCACGTCCGCGAGCCAGAGTCCGGGCTCCGCCTTCTGCTTGACCAGCGCCTTCAACGCTACGGCTCCTGTGGGGTGCGTCCTTGCCGCGAGCGCACCGAGCGGGGCCGCGGCCGGGGGGTGGGGTGGAATCGCCTGGTGCTGTGGGCCGGGAGGGACCGTGCCGGGCGTCGCGAGCCGGTGAACGTTTCCGGCCACAGCACTAGAATCTGCCGCACCTCGGCTCCCTGGTCCATCGAGGATTTCTTAAGCGGCGTCACAGCTCTACTTCACACCCTGCGCACGGCCCCGTCGCGCCCGTTGCCCCACACGGGTGACCGGGCGGGGCAGAGGGCGCGCGGGGCGGAGGGCGGGGCTCCGGCCGGCTTCCGGGTCGGCCGCCGGGCGGTGCGGCGGGTCGCCGGGCTCGCTGTCCCGGGCGCGAGACCTGGTAGCGCGCGATGTACCGGCCGTCCCCCGGCCGTCTCGCGAGGACGGCCGGCCTGACGGTGACGAGGGCACGGCCGGTGAACGTGAACTCGGCGTCGGCGTCGGCGTCGGCGTCGGCGTCGGCGTCGGCGTCGGCGTCGGCGTCGGCGTCGGCGTCGGCGTCGGCGTCGGCGTCGGCGTCGGCGTACCCGAGCACACGGCCGCGGCCGTCACCGTGCCGCGGTTCGGCTCCGTACCCGCCATGGTCGCAGGAGGCCCCACTAGGCACGGAACGGAGCGAGAATCGGTACGGGCACCCGGACCGCCGACGCCGTCCGCGACGCCCTCGTACCGCTGGCCGACTGACCTGGAGCCGCTCATGAACACCGCACGGGACCTCGCGATCGTCGCCCTGGACCTGGCCAAGGACCACCCCGTGAACCAGGGCGAACTCTCGCTCGCGCTGGCCGCGGCCGAGGTGTTCGACCTGCTGGACGCCGGTGCCCTCGCACTCGACGGCGACCGCATCACCCCCAACGCCCAGGCGCCGACCGGCGATCCGCTCCTGGACGACGCCGCCTCCTCGCTGGTGCGGCGGGAGCCGTACGAGACGGTCGAGGAGTGGCTGTGGCGCCGGGGGCGCGGGCTCGGCCAGACCTACGTCGCCGACATGGAGCGTGCGGGGCTCACGGTGCGGCCCCGCGGCCGCCGGATCCCGTTGCGGACCGGGCGTACCGTGCCGGTGGACTCCGCGGTCCGGCAGCGGGCCGAGGAACGCTGGAGCACGCGCGAGCCCCTGCTGGTCGCCCTGGCCGACGCCGCCGGGGTGGAGGGTGATGTGCCCGACCAGAACACGGACCCGGACGACGACAGGGTCACGGCCGTGCTGGCCGCCCTCGGCGACGCGGTGATGGAACTGGAGGCCGTACGCCAGCGGCGGGCCATCGAGGACGCCGCCTTCGACAACGTCTGGCGCGGCTTCTAGGCCGTGTCGTGGGAAGGGCACCGTCGGCGTGTCCTGAGAGGGGCGTCGTCAGCGGGCGCACGGGAGGGCCAGGCGGTTGCCCCGCGGCGGGCCGGGGCGCTCGGTGCTGCGGTGGAGCTTCGCGAGCCTGACCTGGCCCTCCGACTGGGCCACCACCGCCCACGCGGCCTTCGGTGGGTCCGCCACATGTGCCTCGCCCCGCTCGCACGCCTGCGCGACGACCGCCTCGACCATGTCGGCCTGTGCCTCGAAGTTCTCCGGGAGCCGCGCGTACGGCCTCGGTGTCGCGGAGATACGCGCCGAGGCCGGTCGGGCCCCGGGAGCCGCGCGCGTACGCCCTCGGTCCGGTTGCCCGGCTCCGGGGGGAGGTTCCCGAACAGACAGGCGAGACTCTTCTGCCGGGCGTCGCTGGTTCGTCCCGCACGCGGCGTGACGGCGGTAATGCACCGGTCGGCCGGGAGAGACGCGTCCGGGTGCTCAGAGCAGCGGAAGCCCGTCCGCCTGCCGGCGCTCCAGCCGTGCGACCAGGTCCGCCGCGGCGGCCTTGATGGTCTCCAGCCCGGCCTTCCCCCAGGGCCGCGGCTCCATGTCGACGACGCTCACCGTGCCCAGCACCGTCCCCGTGGAGTCGGTCAGCGGGGCGCCCAGGTACGAGCGGACGCCGTGCTCGTCGACGATCGGATTCCCGGCGAACCGCGGATAGTCCCGGACGTCCTCCAGGACCAGTGCCTTGCGTCGGACGACCACATGGGGGCAGAAGCCATGGTCCCAGCCCATACGGCGGACCAGCGCGGGCTTTCGGTCGCCGCCCCGGGAGAGGTTCACGGCGTCGCGCACATGCAGCCCGGCGAAGAACTGGTGGTGCTCGCCGATGAAGTTGACCATGGCGTAGGGCGCCGCGGTCAGCTCGGCGAGACGGTCCGCGAAGACGTCCAGGGCCGGATCGGGCTGCTCCCCCAGGCCCAGTTCGTGCAGCCGCGCGGCGCGCGCGGAGGGTTCCTTGTCGTCGGGAGTGAGCAGCAGACGGGCGACCGGGTGCGGTGGGCCGTAGCTCATGGGCGGATTCCGTCGCTGTGGGCGTAGCTCATATGCGGCTCCGAGGGGGTGTGGGTGCGTGTCACATGTGGGCGCCATGGCTCGGCGCGTGGGCGGGTGCGTGGGCGATGAGGTGCCGTACCAGGGTCAGCAGGGTCTGGACGCCGGAACTGGAGATGCGGGCGTCGCAGCGCACGACCGGGATCTCGGGGTCGAGGTCGAGGGCGGCCCGGACCTCTTCGGGTTCGTACCGGTGTCCGCCGTCGAACTCGTTGATCGCGATGATGAAGCCCAGGCCCCGCTGTTCGAAGAAGTCCACTGCGGCGAAGCAGTCCTCCAGGCGCCGGGTGTCGGCGAGGATGACCGCTCCGAGTGCGCCCTCGGAGAGCTCGTCCCACATGAACCAGAACCGCTCCTGTCCCGGGGTGCCGAAGAGGTACAGCACATGTGCCGGGTCCAGGGTGATCCGGCCGAAGTCCATGGCGACGGTCGTCTCGACCTTGTTCTCCACGCCTTCCAGGCTGTCGGTCGCCGCGCTGACGGTCGTGAGCAGTTCCTCGGTGCTCAGCGGCGCGATCTCGCTCACCGCGCCCACGAAGGTGGTCTTGCCGACCCCGAATCCTCCCGCCACCAAGATCTTCAGTGCGGTGGGGAAGGGGTCAGAGCTGTCGTCGTAGTCCATCGAGCACTGCCTCCAGAAGAGCCCGGTCAGTCGGGTTGTGGTGGAACTCGGGGCTCTTGGTGGTGAGCGCCCCGCAGTCGACGAGGTCCGACAGCAGCACCTTGGTGACCACCGCCGGCAGCTTCAGGTGCGCCGCGGCCTCGGCGACGGAGACGGGGCCGCGGCACAGTTCGAGCGCTTGGTCGTGCTCGGGGCCGAGGTAGCCGAGGGGGGTCGCCCCGGTGGCCATGACCTGCGACATGAGGTCGAGCGCGACGGTGGGCCGGGTACGGCCGTTGCTGACCGTGAAGGGGCGTACGAGCCGTCCGGCCGCGTCGTCGAGCCAGGGCCCGTCGCCGACCGCCGCCACCTTCAAGGCCTCATCGCGGGGGGTTCGGCGGCGTGCTGCCGGGGCGCGGTGACGAGGTACGGGCGGACGCTCTTGACCAGCATCGCCATCTCGTAGCCGAGGACGGCCGCGTCGGCCTCGCGTCCCGCCAGCACGGCGAGACAGGTGCCGGATCCGGCGGTGGTCACGAACAGCAGGGCCGAGTCGAGTTCGACCACCACCTGCCGTACGTCTCCGCCGTCGCCGAAGCGGACACCGGCGCTGCGGCCGAGGGAGTACAGGCCGGAGGCCAGGGCCGCCATGTGGTCGGCGCTGTCCGGGTCGAGGCCGTGAACCGACTTCACGAGCCCGTCGCAGGAGAGGAGCACCGCGCTGGTGGTGTGCGGTACGCGCTGCACGAGGCCGCTCATCAGCCAGTCGAGGTCGGAGACATGGGCGGTCGGTGCTTCGCTCGCCATGGTGGATCGACTCCTTGGGGTACGTGGGTCTGCGCTGGGGGTGCGGGCGGGGGTCCGGGCGGACCGCACGCCGGTGCCAGGGGTGGTCATCCGGCTGGTGCGCTCCCGTCGTGCCAGGGGGTGTGATCGGTGCCGGACTCGCGGCCGGGGTTGGTCGCGTTGAGGGGGGCCGGGTCCGTGGGCGGGGGTTCCATGGGAGGGGGATCCAGGGGCGGGGGATCCATGGGAGGGGGATCCAGGGGCGGAGCGCCTGTGGGGGCCGCACCCATGTGCCCCGCCTCCACGTGATCGGCACCCGTGAGTTCCGGGCCCGGGTTCGGCGGGGCGGTGTGGCGGGATGCCCTGTGTTCCAGGGCGGTGAGGGCCGAGGGGGGTGGGTGACTCGCTCCCCCGTGGTCCACGGTCATGTGGCCAAGGCCCGTGTGTGCAGCGCCCATGTGGGCTCGGTCTGTGTGTGCCGTGGCCGTGTGTCCATGGTCCGTGTGCGCAACGCCCGTGTGGGACGCGTCCGCGTGTGACGGGCCGGTGTGTCCAGGGCTCATGCTCGCTGCGCTCATGTGCGGTGCACCCGCAGGCGTCGGCTCCATGGGTGTCGGCCTTACGGACGCCGAGCCGGTCGGTGCCGAACCTGTCGCCGCCGGGCCGATCCGCGCCGCGTCCATGTGCTGCTGTGTCTCGGCGAGGCCGACTCCGCGCTGGAAGGCCGCCATCAGCCCCGGGTCGTGTCCGGCGAGTTGGTCGGACTCCTGCCGTACGACCGGTCCGTCCCGGAGCTGGGGGGCGATGTGCTCCTGGGCGCGGCGGCGGGGCAGTCGGGGCTTTCCCATGGTGCCGCGGACGGGACCGGTGCGCGGAAGCGGCGGTGCGGCGGTGTCCTCCGCGAGGAACCGGCGGTCGTCGGGCTTGATGCCCGGTACCGCCTCGGCCGGGTTGGCCCGCTCCTGGTGCGAGTCGCGGACGGGAAGTGGTGCGGGCATGCCGCCGTTCGGCCGGGAGACCGCTCCCGGACCGCCCGCCTGATCCCGCGGCGGGCGCGGCGCGGCGTTCTGGGCGGCGTCCGCCGCACGCCTGCGTCCGCCCTCCGGCGCACCCGCCGGAGGTTTGCGATGCCGTTGGGGCGGCTTCGGCCCGTCCTGCTGCCGCGGGCGCTGCGGAGGTGCCTGGGCCGGGGGATGCGGGGGTGAGCCGGCACCATGTGCGGCCGTCACACCCGGCGCGCCGAGCGCACCCTGCGTGCCGAGGACACTGTGCGCGACCTGCGCGACCTGCGCGATGTGTGTGTCGTGCGCGATGTGTGTGCCGGACACACTGTGCGTGCCCTGCGGCGCCTGCGTCCGGACCGCCGCTGCGTGGGCCGCCGGATCGGTGCCCAACAGCCCCTGGGGGACGACGAGTACGGCCTGGACGCCACCGTAGATGTTCGACTGGAGGCGTACGTGGATGCCGTGCCGCTTGGCGAGCTGCGACACGACGAACAGGCCGATCCGTCCGTCCGCCAGCAGGCTGGCGACGTTGACCTGATCGGGGTCGGCGAGCAGCGCGTTCATCCGGGTCTGTTCGCCGACCGGCATGCCGAGTCCGCGGTCCTCGACCTCGACGGCGAGCCCCGAGGTCACCAGGTTGGCGCGGAGCAGCACTTGGGTGTGCGGGGCGGAGAACACGGTGGCGTTCTCGACCAGTTCGGCCAGCAGGTGGATGACGTCGGCGACGGCGTGTCCGCGCAGGGTGCCGTCGACGGGCGGTACGAGCTTGACCCGCGAGTACTGCTCGACCTCGGCGATGGCGGACCGCAGCACCTCGGTCATGGAGACCGGGTTGCTCCACTGGCGGCGCGAGACGGCGCCGCCGAGCACGGCGAGGTTCTCCGCGTGGCGGCGGATACGGGTGGCGAGGTGGTCCACGTGGAAGAGGCCCTTGAGCAGATCCGGGTCCTCGATCTCGTTCTCCAGCTCGTCGAGGATGGAGATCTCGCGGTGCACGAGCGACTGGAGGCGGCGGGCGAGGTTGACGAAGACTTCGAGCTTCTGCTCGCTTCCGGTCTGGCTGGAGAGCTGGGCCGCCTGGACGACTGCGTTGACGGCTCCGTCGCGGGCACGCGCCAGGTCGGCCGCGAGGAGTTCGAAGTCGTCGGCGCCGTCGGGCGGGCCGCCGCGCGGCTTGCGTTTCGGCGGTCCGTCACCGCGCCGCAGCGTCTCGACCAGGGCACGTAGATCGGCCTCGCCCCGCGCACTGCTGCGGCGCAGTGCGCCGACGCGTTCGGTCACGGACCTGGCGGTGCGGTTGGCGGCCACGGCGGCGATCAGGACGGCCGCCGCGGCCACGGACGCCGCTCCCGTGAGCACGGCCCATGAGGCGGCGCCGGGCTGAGCGCCTGTGGAGCGCACGACGAACAGGACGGCGGCGCAGGCGCTGAGGCTCACCGCGACGGGTGGCAGCACGGCAAGCCGCAGCAGTTGTGGCCGTATGTGGGTCTCGGGCAGCGCGGGTGTGGTGCGGGCGGGCGGGCGCCCGTGCCTCCCGCCCTCACGGCGGTCAGCGCGTGCGGCCGGGGCGCGGAGTTGAGACATCGGGGTCCTCGTGCTGGTCCGTCGGGTCGGGCCCGGGGTGCGCGGCGATGCGTGCGGTCCTGGGCATGCGCCATGGTGATGCCGGTCGACGGAACCGACGGATTCGGCTGCGTGTCGCCCGACGGACACTCACAGTAGTCGCCTCCGCATCAAGTGCGGTGGGCAGTTGACAAACTCCCGCAGGCGACGTCCCGCTCTGGTATGAGGGCTCGTACGACAGACCGATAACCGGTCACGACGCGCGCCCGAAAGGCAAAACGGATCGATCAGACCTGTTCAGAAGCGGTCACCCGATTGCGTCGAGGAGTGCGCCCCGCCTCGGGCACCACCCCGCGACCACCGCGGCTCCGGGCCTCCGAACGTCACCGCACGGGACGTGTGGGTACTCCACACAGCCCGAACACACCTCGACCACCCCACCCCGAAGCATGACTGTCCGTAACAACACCGCCGGCACCCCACACGCCCTCCGCCGCTATCGGGGGCGACTATCGGGGGCGACCACGACCGAGGACACGCGCCAGAGCGCCGACCGGCGCCAGCGCGTGTCCGCCGTCGCCCGCGCACCACCACACGGCCGTACCGTCGCGCACCGAGGCATGGACGCCGAGGTCGTGCCCGGGGCACACCGGCCAGACCTGCCAAGTGCGTTCGAGCAGACTCTCCTGGATCAGGGTCGCCAGGGCGGTCGCTGCGACGGCAGGGTCGTCACCCGTCTCCGGCAGGATGAGGCCGCCCCGGTTGAGCCGTTCGCCGTCGGCACGGCGGACTGCCGCAGCCACCGGGAACGAGTCCTCCAGGATCTCGATCGACGGTTCGCCCTCGACCCCACGCGTCGGCAGGTCATGGGCCACGACGCGCAGCGCGGCGCGCAACGTCTCCCACCGCTCGGGAGCGAGGTCGAACCCGGGATCGAAACCCGCGTCGTCCAGGATGCGCCGGGCCAGCGCGGTCGTCTCCACCGGCGGCACCAGGGCCGGGTTCGGCTCGACGCGCTCCAGGACGGCATCGCCGCCGTGGAATCGGTCGAGCAGTTCACAGGCGAGGGCGACGACATCCTGAGGGGCGAGACTGCCCTGGCGCAGACCGGGGTGGACCTTTCGCATCAACGGTTCGGCAACCGCTTCGTACCGGGCGACGGCGTTGCTCACCGGCCCGGTATCCCGACGCGGCGGCTCCCCACCGAGCAGACGGCGCCGACACCGCGACGGGCGCGGCTGATTCCGGGCCGTGACCGGACACCAAGCACCGGCATCAGGCACCGGCACCGGGCACCGGGCACCGGGCACCGGGCACCGGGCACCGGGCACCGGGACCAAACGGCAGGCACCAGACGGCAGACGGCAGACGGCAGACGGCAGACGGCAGACGGCAGACGGCAGCCACAGATCACCGGGGAGGCGCCCCCGCGTCAATCCACCTGTGCCTAGATCGAGTTGAGTACCGGTACTCATGCCCGGGGCAGCCACGCGCGGCGAGTATCGGTGCAGCGGCGCAGCCGAGAGCGCGCCGGCTCCACACCATCGAGACCGTTATGGAGTACCTCATGTCCCGTCGTGTTGCCCTGTCCCTGGCCGCCGGTGTCGTCGTCGTGGGCGGCGCCGGAGCCTTCGCCCTCGCCTACGCCGGGGACCAGCCGCCCGCCCTGGCCCAGAGCACGGCCCGCTACACCGCACCCGACGGCGGCCGGGACGGCTCGCTCACCTTCACGACCGAGGTCACGGCGTCCTCCGGCGTCAAGAACGTGCGCGTGCTCGCCTATCCGGCGGGTTCCTCCGTCGCCGAGAAGGGGCCGACCGCGAAGGAGATGGCCTCGGTGGAGTCGGCGGACTGCGTGCCCGCAGGCAAGGACACCGCCCGCTGCACCTACTCCGTCAAGGTGACCGCCGCCGAGTCGAAGTCGTCCCCGAAGGGCCCCTGGCGTGTGGCGGTTCTCGCCACGGGCACTGACGGCAGCACCACGCTGGACACCCGGGCCGCGGACTTCACCGTGCGCTGAACCCCCTCGCCGCGTCTCGTCCGCGGCCGGGAGCGGGCCACCCTCACCGCCGTCCGGCCGCACCGCGGACCTGTACCGGACCGCCGTCGGGCCGCACCGCGGACCTGTGCCGGAGATTTCCGCCTCCACCCCACGGTTCACCCCGCGCTCGGCTCCACACGTCCCTCCCGAGTGTCACCACCGAAGTCGGCGCACCCCGTCAGCCAGCGCACGGACGCCTGTGGTGGCCCGACACTGACCGCCGTTGCCAGGGCGCCTCGTTGACGATCCGTCAGGTCCGTGACGTGGATGTCCTCGAAGCGCAGGGGTGTCCGGTCCGCGTCCAGCGGAAGGGCGGAGAGATCGAGTGCTCCGAGTGAGTCCATGGTCGTACGGCCTGTCTTGATGAGCGCCTCCTTGCGGACCCACTGGCGGAGGAACGCGAAGTGCGGGTCCCGGTGCCGGGTCACCAAGTCGACCTCGGCGGCGGTGAGTACGCGGTGCATGACCTCGATGCCGCGGCTGCGTCCGCTGCGCTCCACGTCGATGCCCACCGGGACGTGACCGGCGGCGGCGGCCACCACGCCGTCCGTGTGCGACAGGCTCACGTGGACGTCCGGCCGGTCGGTGAGCAGCGGCCGGCCGTGGTCGGTTCCGTGGCAGTCCGGGCAGTACTGGGCGAAGGCCAGCGCCGTCGGGGCTGCGTGGAGCAACTGCCCCGCACAGAGCCGGACCAGGGTGTGCGCGGCGATGAAGTCCCTGCGCGCTCCTTCCCGGCGGAACCGCGCGAGCCGCGTCCGCTCCGCCTCGTTCAGCAGGTGCGGGCCTGCCAGCGGATGCCGCAGCACCTCGTCCGTACGCGCCACCACGGCCAGTGAGTCGGTCACGCAGCGCCTCCCTCCCCGTGTCGTCCACGCTCGACTCCTCACGCCCGGCCGAGCCCGACCGGAACCCCACACAAAGCCCAACAAATCCCAGCCGGCGGCCCTGTCCGCCCACCACCGGTCAGGAAGGGACGCTCGCCCCTTCTCGGTCGACGGGTTCGTCGGGGGAAGCAGGGTGCAGTGCGGCGGCGGTGGCGATGAGCCTCCCGTCGCGGACGGACGTCGTCACCACCAGCGCGCAGTCCAGGCCCTCGGCGGTCACGAGCGCGGCCGCGGCTTCGCCTGCCAGGTCCTCGACGCGGGCGGGGTCCAGGGAGACGCCGAGCGGCACGGCGGCCACCAGACCGTTGCCGACGAGCACCCGACGCACCACGTCGGCCGCGAACTCGCCGTCGAGCAGGGCGGATTCGGTGGACCGCGGCCAGTCGGCCGGGTCGGCGCAGCCCACCACGAGAAGGGGGACCCCGGCCGGATCGAGCGGTGCCGTGTCCAGCAGTCCGCGTACGGCCGCCCCGGCGAGGGCGACAGGGTCGGCGTCCGGCGCCGCGGTCACGGTGACTTCAGCGCCCGTCCGTACGCCGGTCACCAGGCCAGGCGCAGTTCGGCGAATCCGCGCAGCATCGGGTTCATCACCCGCTTCGGCTCGGTGTCCGCCGCCCTGAGATCGGGGAACCTGTCGAGAAGCAGGCTGAGCGCCACCTCGGTCTCCATCTCGGCCAGCGCCGCGCCGAGGCAGACGTGGGGACCGTATCCGAGCGCGACATGGCCGGTCGGATTGCGGGTGACGTCGAAGCGGTCGGGGTCCGTGAAGACCTCGGGGTCGCGGTTGGCCGAGCCCAGCATGGTCACCACGCCGTGTGTGCCTTGATCCGGGCGCCCAGGTGGGTGAAGTCCTCGCGCGCCACCCTGCGGACGAACTGCAGTGGGCTCTCGAAGCGCATCATCTCCCGGATGGCGCTGGTCATGAGGGACGGGTCGGCTTTCAGCTTCTCCAGCTGGTCGGGGTGGTTCAGCAGCGTCCACAGGCCGTTGGCCACCAGGTTCCGGGTCGTCTCGTGTCCGGCCACGATGAGTTGGGCGCAGTTGGCCAACACCTGCTCGTCCGTGAGCTGTTCGCCGTTCTCCCGGACACTCACCAGCAGGCTGATCACGTCGTCGCCGGGGTCGGCCCGCCGTTGCGGCAGCAGCGCGCGGAAGAACTCGGTCATGGACAGCAGCCCGTGCTGGGCGGATCTGGCGACCTGCGGTGTGGGCCGCAACGAGCCGGCGAACAGGACGATGTCGTCCGACCAGGAGATGAACGTGCTCAGGTCGGCCGTCGGCACCCCGAACATGGTGGCGATCACCGCGGCCGGGAAGGGCTGGGCGAAGTCGGTCATGAAGTCCCCCGACCGCCGCTCGGCCATGTCGTGGATCAGTCCGGCGGCGATCTCGGTGACCTTCGGTCTCAGTGTGGCCACCAGCTGCCGGGTGAAGCCCTTGTTCATGAGCTGGCGCAGCCGGCGGTGGGCCGGTGGGTCCTGCAGCACCACCCAGCCCGCGACGGACCGGTTGAAGGGCTGGAACTCGGCGCGTTGTTCGGGCGGGAACTGGTTGATGAAGCCGGGCGCCTTCAGCGCCGCCGAGAACCTGTCGTCGCGCAGCACGTCGATCACGTCGGCGTAGCGCGGTACGAACCAGGTCCGCCCGGTGTTCGCGTCGGAGAGGTGGACGGGTGCCGACGCGCGCATACCGGCGTAGACCGGGTACGGGTCGCGCAGGAAGTCCTCGGTGATCTGCATGGCTTCTGCCCTTCGTCAGTTCTCGATTCGCCGCAATCCGATGGCGCCCCAGCTGAAGGGGCCGGTGGACAGCACGAGGACCCGGTCCCCGGCGGTGACTTCGGCCGTGCCGGTGAGGGCGGCCAGGTTGATCAGGCCGTCCGCGGTGAACACATGGCCGTGCCGGGCCACGTTGCCGCGGAAGACCCTGTCGTGGGGCAGCCCCGCCAGGTCGGCGAAGTCGTCCAGGTGGGAGGTGCTGTAGTTGTTGGCCACCAGCCACTGGTAGGAGTGCGGCCCGGTGCCGGACGTGCGGTGGAGCGCGGTGAGCGCGCCGCGCACCCCCGCCATGAACGCCAGGTACTCCCGCAGGCCCGTGGCGCGTCCGGCGGCGGCCGCCGCCGGGCGCGCGCGGTGTCCGACGCCCTCCAGTGCGTACGGTCCGCGGTGCACCGTGGACAGCAGGCAGGCGGCCGCGCCGTCGCCGTTGACGGTGACCGCGTTCGGCATCGCCCGGTACTCCCCCGGGCGTTCGGGCACCGCGTCGGCCACGACCACGAGGACGGTGCGCGCGTCCGTGGTCCGCAGCAGCGCGTGTGCGAGGCGGAGGGCGCCGGCGAGGTTGCCCGACTCGCCCAGCCACACGCCGTACAGGCGGGCGCCGTTCAGCCCGAGCCGGTCCAGCCCGGCCCGTACGTCCCGGTCGCCGGTCTGTTCGCCGCGGTGGCCGCACGTGGCGTACACCACCGCGTCCACGTCGGTGCCGGTGAGGCCGCGGCGCGGCAGCAGCTCGGCCACCGCGGCCGCGGCCAGTCGGGACGGCGGCCGGTCGGCGACCGAGCAGGTGCCGAACCCGTACTCGCGCAGCCGCGCGCCCAGCGCGGGCCGGCCGGTGACCTCCTCGACGGGGACCAACCGGCCGAGCGCGTAGGCGGGTTCGGACAGCATGGCCTCGGTCACGGCGTGCGACAGGTGTAGTGCGCCAGTACCCTGGTGATCAGCCGGTCGTCGTCGACGAAGAGGACCTCGGCCACCATGCGGCCTCCGACGCTGCGCATGTAGATCGTGACGCTGTCGACGCAGCGCAGGACGTCGACGGTCTCGAACCGCAGGTCGGGGTTCCTGGCGAGGGCGGTGCCGAAGTACGCGCGCAGGCCCTCCCGGCCGCGGACCACGTCGCTGCCGACGACCTGCCCGGCGAACGGGGACACCAACTCGACGTCGTCGGAGTACAGCTGGAGGATCTCCTCCAGGTCGTGCTTGTTCCAGACGTCGATGTGGTGTTCGACGAAGGCCACCGCCTCCTGCTCGCTCCACTGCATGGTCACGTTCTCCGTATCTCCGTCAGAGCTTGCGCAGGACGGTCGAGCTGAACAGGTGGTTGGCGCCGATGCCGAGGACGAGGGCGAGTTGGCCCGCGCTGATCTCTTCGGCTTCGGCGAGTGTCGCCAGGGTGATGAGCTGGTCGTAGGCGAAGCAGTGCCCGAAGGCGGCGATGTTTCCGGTGGGCACCCGGGCGAACGGGATGTCGGCGACCCCCGCGTAGTTGCGCAGTACCGGCAGGGCGAGGTTCGCGAGCACCAGGTGGCTGAAGTCCTGTGGACCGGCACCGGTACGGGCGTAGGTGTCGGCGCACAGTCGCTCCAGCCGGGCCGCGAACAGGTCCATGAACCGTAGCGTGTGCTGCACGGGATCGAGCGCCGACAGTTCGTGTTCGACCTGGTGGCCGATGTGTTCGACCGCGTACCCGTCCGTCGCGTCGGTGCTGACCACGCAGCTCAGGACGGTGTCGCTGAACACCGACGCGGCTGCCGGAAGGAGTCGGCCGGCGCGGCTCTCGTCCAGGGCGTCCGCGCCGAGCAGCAGGACGGTGCGCATGCCCTGGGTGCGGATCAGGGACGCGGCGATCATCAGGGCGTAGGAGAAGTTGCTGCACTGGGCCTGGAACAGGCCGACGGGCAGGGCCTTTTGCATGCCCAGCTCGCGGCAGAGGGCGGTCAGGTCGCCGTGGTCGTCGTAGCTGGAGAAGGTGGAGGAGAAGAACAGCGCGGCGTCCACGGTGGACGGTTCGACACCGGCGGTGTGCAGGGAGTCGGAGGCGCAGTCGGCGAAGTACTCCCGTACGGGTCTGTCGAAGACCGAGTAGCGGCTCAGTCCGCCGCGGCTCAGGGCGGCGAGGTCGGCGAGGTCGGCGAGCCCGCGCTCGGTGAGGTCGACGAGGTCGTGCCACCGGCCGTTGCGGTGGCTGACCCCGTTCACCACGACCGCGGGGGCGCTCATCCGGTCCGCTCCCCGGCCGGCAGGGCGGCACGGTCGATCTTGCCGTTGACCGTGGTCGGCAGGTGTGCGACGAGGGCGAATCGGGCGGGGACCATGTAGCGCGGGAGGGTCTGCGCGCAGTGCGGCCGCAGTGCGGCGTCGAGCCGTCCGCTGTCCAGGTCGTGGCCGGGTGTGGGCAGGACGTACGAGACCAGCCGGGGTTCCTCGCCGGAGGTGTCGAGGACGGTGGCCGCGGCCGCCACCGCGGGGTGGGTGTGCAGGTGCAGGTCGATCTCCTCCAACTCGATGCGGTGGCCGAGGAGTTTGATCTGGGTGTCGGCGCGGGAGTGGAAGTGGTGCTGTCCGGCCTCGTCGGTGTAGGCGAGGTCGCGGGAGCGGAACGCGCGCACGCCCGGCCCGGACAGCGGGCTGGGCACCAGCGCGGCCGCGGTGGTCGCGGTGTCCTGCCAGTAGCCGCTGAACAACGCGTCGCCCTCGACGTGGAGTTCGCCGACGCGGCCGGGTTCGGTGATCACGGCGCCTTCCTCGTCCACCAGGTACATGCGCATCCCGTCGATGGCCCGCTCGCCGAACGGGACGCGTCCGTGCGGGTCGGCGAGGACGTCACCGAGCACGTGGTAGGCGCAGGCGATCGACTCGGAGTGGCCGAATCCGTTGACGAGCCGCAGTCCGGGCTTGGCGGCGCGCAGGGCGCGCAGTCCCCCGACGGGGAATCCCTCGCCGGCGTACAGCACGGTGTCGAGCGGGGTGTCGGCCAGCCTTTCGAGGTGGGCGTCGGCCAGCAGGGCGCGCCAGATGGCGGGGACCCCGTTCATCTGCGCCACCCGGTGGCGTCGCAGGGCCCGGACGAAGCCGGCCGGCTGCTGGGCGAGCAGTCGGGACATCTGCACCAGGGTGCCGCCCGCGCCGAGTGCCATGCCGAGGTCGAGGAGGGAGAAGTCGAACTGCAGGGGTGCCATGCTCCCCAGCCGGACTCCGGGCGCGACGCCGAACCCGCGGAACCCGAGCCAGAAGGACACCACGGCCCGGTGCGACATCATGATGCCCTTCGGCATCCCGGTGGAGCCGGAGGTGAACACGAGGTAGGCGAGGTCGTGTTCGGCCGGGGGCCGCGGCGCGGTCCGGGCCGGGATGCCGCCCGTCAGGTGCAGGCGGCTGTCGTCGGTGAGGGCTCCGGTCACCGCGCAGGGGCTGTCCCGCGGTGCGGTGACGCCGATGTGGGCGGCGGCACCGACCCGGTGCAGCAGGTGTGCCTTGCGTGCCGCGGGCAGGTCGGGGCTCATGTTGACGAAGATCACGGCGCGGCTGGCGGCGGCGGCCATCAGCGCGACGGCCTCGGGTCTCGGTGACAGCTCCAGCACCGCCACGTCGCCGGCTCTGAGGCCGTGCTCGTCGAGCGTGGTGGCGTACTCCTCGGTGAGCGCGGCCAGTTCGGTGTAGCTCAGGGTGAGCCGGGCCGAGCTGACCGCGGGCGCCGGTCCCCGCTCGGCGGCGCGTGCGAGCAGGTAGGTGTGGAAGAGGCGGGGCAGCCCGGCGCCCGGCTCGGTCACCGCTGGCCGCTCAGCGCGTTGTTGGCCGCGGCCGCCGCCTGCCTGCGGGCCACTTCGGTGAGGAAGGCGGCGACCTGGCCGGCGTCGCTGGTGAAGCCGGTCGGCTCGCCGTCTGGTGTACGCACCTCCACCTCCACGGAGTTGGCGCGCAGGAGGGTGGCCAGCAGGACGTTGCGGGCCGCGGCCCGGCGCACCAGGCCGGCCAGATCGGCCCCGGCCCCGGTGTCGGCGCGTACCAGGAACCGGAGGTTGTGGAAGCGGGCGGGGATGTCCGGCGACACGTTGAGCATGCCGCGGATGTCGAGCCGCCCGGAGGACTCGACTTCGGCGCCGGCCAGGGTGATGCCGTGCTCGGCGGCCTCGGCGTGCACCTGGTGGGTGAGGTCGGCGGAGACGGCGGCGAGCAGCAGTTCCTGCGGGTTGGGGCCGGAGTCGAGGCCGAGCATCTGCTTGGACTGGTCCACGACCAGCGCCGGTCGCTCGCGGCGGGCCTGCGCGCCGGGGGCGAAGGTGGTCGTGGCGGTGGCCTGTACGCCGTACTCCCAGGTGAGTTCGGCGGTCAGGTCGAGCCGGGTGGCGCCGGGGGCGGCCGGCGTGGGGGCGGCCTGGTCGAGTTCGACGGCGTCCGGTGTGCCGTCGGGTCGTACCGCCACCGCGGCCAGCCGGTAGCCGCCCTCGTCGAGGAACGCCCGGTGGTTGGGGCTGAAGCAGGTGACGAACTGGCTGACCTCCCTGACGCTGTCCGCGGGGCCGTCGCAGTCCGCCTCGACGAGGTAGCGCACGTCGTGAAGTGCCCTGTCGCCGCCGGCCCACCGGCCCCGGGCGTCCACGTCGACCGCGGCGGTCACCGTGAGCCGGAGCGAGGTGATCGTCACTCCGCGGGCGGAGTAGCCGTGCACATGGGTGATGAGCACACAGGCGCCGAGCGCGGCCACCGCGGCCTCGTGGGAGGACAGGCCGCCGAGCGGACGGGCGCTGTCCTCGGTGAACGGGATCCGGAAGGAGCGGGCCATCCGCTGGGTGCCGTGGTGGGCGGTCCGGATGCTGACCTGCGCGCCGTGCAGTCCCGGCACGGCGGTGGCGTTGAAGTCGATCACCGCCTCGATGGGCTTGTCGCCGATCTCGTGCACCAACTCGGATGCGCCGCTGATGTCGAGCCCGTTGCGCATAGGTGATCCACCTTCAGATTCCGTTGAGGGCCTGGTCGATGTCCGCGATCAGGTCGGCGGTGTCCTCCACGCCGGCCGAGAGGCGCACCAGTCCCGGTTCGATGCCGATGTCGCGGCGCTGTGCCTCGGTGAGGAAGCTGTGCGAGGTGTTGAACGGCAGGCTGACCAGTGACTCCACCCCGCCGAGGCTGGTGGCCACCTGGGGGATGGTGAGCCGTTCGAGGAGTTTCAGGGCGGCCTCGTCGCCGCCCGCGACCTCGAAGCTGACCATGCCGCCGAAGCCGTCGCGGCAGATCTCCCGGATCGCCGGGTAGCCGTAGTCGGGCAGCGACGGGTGGTGCACGGTGCGCACCTTCGGGTGCCCGGCGAGGAACGCCGCGAGCGCGTCCGCGTTCGCGACGTGCGCCCTCATCCGCAACGCGAGGGTTTTCAGGCCGCGTTCGAGGAGGAAGCAGGGGAAGGCGTCGATGGAGCCGCCGAACTTCAGCATCTGCTTCCACAGCCGGTCCATGTACTTGCGGGAGCCGACCGCGAGTCCCGCGGTGACGTCGCTGTGGCCGCCCAGGTACTTGGTCGCGCTGTGGATCACCACGTGCGCGCCCAGTTCCAGCGGGCGCAGGCAGTACGGCGTGAGGAAGGTGTTGTCGACGACCAGCAGGAGGTGGTTGCGCTCGGCGTACTCACCGAGTTCGGCCAGCGGCAGCGCTTTGAGCAGCGGGTTGGTCAGTGTCTCGAAGAACAGCACCTGGGTCTGCGGCCGGACGGCCGCGACGATCGCGTCCATGCTGGTCGCGTCGGCGAACGTGACGTCGCGGCCGAGCTGGTACATGTCCTCGCGCAGCAGGTTGTAGCTGCCGCCGTAGACGTCGCGGGAGGTGACGATGTGTCCGCCGCGGTTGGTCAGGGCGAGCAGGGTCGTGGTGATGGCCGCCATGCCGGAGGCGAACACCACCGCGCTCTCCGCGTTCTCGAGGGCGGCGACCTTCTCCTGGACCACCCACTGGTTGGGGCTGCCGTAGCGGCCGTAGATCGGTACGTCCCGGATGTGGCCCTGGTCGAAGGCGCCGTAGGTGTGCTCGTTGAACTCGAAGGTGCTGCTCGTGAAGATCGGCGTGCCGACCGCGCCGGTCACCGGGTCGATGTACGTCCCGCTGTGGACGCTCTGGGTGCTGGGTCCGACCACGTCGTCGAAGACCCGCTGCTGGGGCAGTCGCGGCCCCGGCACCCGGCCCCGCCCGAGGCTGTTCGACCAGGGCCGGTCCTCCCCCGGTCCCGCGGTGTCACCGATGGCTTTGGCCACGTCACTGTCCCTTCCTCGTCGTCGCTGGTGCGCTCGGCGGTGTCGTCGCCGGTGTCAGGGGCGAAGCCCGTCCCAGGAGGCTTCTGACGATGTCCTCGGCGTCGCGGCCGTGGAACACGTTGATGGCGGCGCGCCGTTCGCCGTCGTCGTCCCTCCGCGCGAAGCCGATGCCCAGTCCGTGGACGCCCGCGACCGGCCCGTGCGGTCCGAGGACCCGGCACGCCTCGTCGACGGCGATACGGCCGTGCTCGCGTCGCAGGGGGACGGGCGTGCCGTCGGCGCCGACGACCTCGGGGGCGGTGCCGCGGTAGCCGCCGGCGTGCACGACGACCGCGGCGCGGGCGAGTGCCTGCCGTGCCTCGTCGGTGCCGGCCGGGCACAGCCGGACGCGGTCCTCCGCGCGGGCCAGGACGGCCATGCACAGCCGTCGGGCGGCGCCGCGCAGACCGGTGAACCGGTTCACCGCACCGGTCTGCGGGCAGATCACCGGTGGCTTCAGGGGTGGCGTGCCGGGGAGCGGCCCGGCTGCGGCGAGTTCGGCGACGCTGGCGAAGCCCAGCGCGATCTCCCGGTGCACCACGGTGATCTGGCCCGGCCGCACCGCGCCGCCGTGCCGGGTGAGCACCAGGTCGGCCGCGGCGAACCCGCTGTGCGAGCCGCCGAGGATCGCGACCGGGCGGCCCGCCCGGACCGCGTGGGCGACCTGGTCGACGTCGCCCGCCAGCAGCCGGGCGGACGGCACCAGCCGGTCGCCGGGTACTCCGTGCCGTGCGGTGTCCTCGGCGGCGCCGGTGGCCAGTACGACCGCGTGGCTGCGCAGCACCGGCCGGCCGGCGGTGCAGAGGCTGGTGAAGGTGCCGTCGGCGTTGCGCCGGACCCTGCGCACCTCGCGCCCGTATCTGATCTGGCCGGTGTGGGCGTGGAGCCAGCCGGTGATCTCGTCCGCCAGGTCGGCCAGGTACGCGCCGACGTGCCGGAGCGGCACTCGCCGTTCGCCGTGCTCGACCAGTTCGCGTCCGGCCGGGCGGTCCAGGACGCCGCCGAACCGGCCTGCGGGATCGACGCCGGCGACGAAGTCGCGGGCCGGGGAGTTGGACTCGATCAGGAAGGGGAAGCGGTTGGCGCGCAGCACGGCGGGGCCGAGGGCGCGCTCGACGAACGCCATGCCCTGCGCGGCGAAGCGGTCCAGCTCGCCCATGCGGTCGGCGGCCAGGGGCAGCCCGAGGGTGGCGGGTCCGAACCCGACGACCTGTACCAGGGGGATCATCCGTGTACCGCCCGTCGGATCAGCGCGGCCACCTCGGCCGCGCGGGCGGGCCGCACGACGCTGAAGTGGTCCCCGGTGAGGGTGTGCCAGCGTGCTCCGGGGAGCGCGGCCGGGTCCACGGCGCAACGGAGCGGTACCAGGTGCCGCGGGCGGGCGGTGCCGAAGCCGTCCTCGGCCGTGACGACGGTGACCGGCTGCTTCGGATCGGGGGTGAACCGGTAGTCGGACAGGGCGACGGCGTTGCTCCGGTAGCGGTCGAACAGGGCGGTGAGGACGGTGTCGGAGAGGTCGGGGCCGTCCGGGTCGTCGGAGTCGTCGTGCTGTCCGCCGGAGAGGTCGCGGGCGAAGGAGCGCCGCAGTTCGGCTTCGGCCGGGCGGCTGCCGGGCCGGGCCGGCAGCCAGGGGTCGAGCATCACCACGGGCCAGGCGCCCTCGGCGAGCCGGGCCGTCTCGTAGGCGACGGCCGCCCCGTACGACCAACCGACCAGCCGTACGCGTCTGTCGGGCAACTCCGCACGGATGCGGGCGTGATAGCGCTCGGCCATGCTCGGCACGGTGTGCTCGCCGGTGGTGCCGGTGTCGGCGGCGATCGCGTACACCGCGTGGTCGGCGGCCAGTTCGCGCACCAGCGGCCGGTAGCACAGCACGTCGCCGCCGACCGGGTGGATCAGCACCAGGGGTTCGCCGGCGCCGTCCATGTACGTGACGGTGGTCGACGCGGTGTGGCGGGCGAGCACGGCGGCCAGGTCCCGGACGGTGCGCTGCCGGTGGAGGGTGGCCAGCGGCAGCCGGACGCCGAACTCGCGCTCGACCCTGTTCAGCAGGACGGCGGCGGACACCGAGTGGCCTCCGCTGGCGAAGAAGTCGTCCAGCACGCCGCGGACCGGGACGAGTTGGCGCCACAGTTCCAGGAGGGCCGCTTCGGCCGGGCCGGCGGGCGCCACGGCGGCGGCCGCGGGTTCGGCCCGGTGTGCGGCCATCCGGGCCCGGTCCACCTTGCCGTTGGCGGTCAGCGGGAGGTGCTCGTGCACGACCAGCGAGACGGGCACCAGGTAGTCGGGCAACCGGGTGCGCAGGGCGGCGAGGAGGTCGTCGGGGTGCCGGGCGCCGGGCGCGTCCAGCGCGACGTGTCCGACGAGGCCGCCGCCGCGCAGGTCCCTGCGGACGACGGCCGCCGCGGCGCGCACCCCGGGCTCGTCGAGCAGCGCGGACTCCACCTCGCTCAGTTCGACCCGCATGCCGTTCACCTTCACCTGGCCGTCGCGGCGGCCGAGGAACTCCAGCGTGCCGTCGGGCCAGTAGCGGGCGCGGTCGCCGGTCCGGTAGAGGCGGGTGCCGTCCGACGGGTGGGTGAGGAAGGCCGCCTTCGTCAGTTCCGGGTCGTTGAGATACCCGTCGGCCAGGCCGCGGCCGGTGATGTAGAGGTCGCCGGGCACCCAGTCCGGGCGGTCGGCCAGGTGCGCGTCCAGCACGCGGAAGCCCTGGTTGGCCAGGGGGTGTCCGTACGGGACGCTGGTCCACTCGGCCGGCACCGGACGCGGCACCGGGTACCAGTTCGACCAGATCGACGCCTCGGTGGCGCCGCCGAGGCTGACCAGCCGGACCCGGGGCAGGGTCGCGGCGAGCCGGTCGCCGAGGTTGACCGGCACCCAGTCGCCGCTGACCATGGCCAGTCGCAGCGTCGGCAGGTCCGGGCGGCCTGCGGCCTCCCGGTAGTCCAGCAGCATGCCGAGGTGGGCGGGGACGCTGTTCCACACGGTGACCCGCGCGGCGGCGCACGTCTCGTGCAGCGCGGCGGGGTCACGGGCCGCGCCGTCCCGCGGCACGACCACCGTGCCGCCTGCGGCCAGGGTGCCGAAGACGTCGAACACGGACAGGTCGAAGGTGGCCTCCGACAGCGCGAGCACCCGGTCGTCCGGTCCGATGCCGAACCGGGTCAGCAGGTCGGCGAGGGTGTTCGCGGCGCTCTGGTGCCGGATCATCACGCCCTTCGGCTCGCCGGTGGTGCCGGAGGTGAAGATCACGTAGGCGAGGGACTCCGGGCTCACCGGGGGCGGCGGCGCGGCAGGCTGCTCCCGTCCCGGTGGAGCGGAGCGTCCGGCGAGCACGTGGTCGAGGCCGAGGCGGGGCAGGTCGGGCGCCGCGGGCGGGCCTGAGGTGTCGTCGGTGAGCAGGCAGCGGGGGCGGGCCCGGTCGATCACCTGCCGGATGCGGGCGGCCGGCCACCGCGGGCCGACCGGCACGTACGCCGCGCCGGTACTCAGCACACCGAGCAGCGCGGCCACTTGGCGCCAGCCGCGGTCCGCCTGTACGAGGACCAGGTCGCCGGGTTCGCAGCCGGCCGCGCGCAGCGCGTGCGCGACGGTCGACGCCGCGTCGGTCAGCTCGCCGTAGCTGAGGGTGCGGTCGGGGGCGATGACCGCGGGCGCGTCGGGGGTGGAGTCGGCCACGGCGAAGACCGGTTCGTGCAGGGTGGTCGGTGGCACGGGTACGGCCGTGTCGTTGACCCCGGCCCGGACGTGGAGCTGCGCGGCCGGGGCGGCGACGAGCCGGGCGGACCGCCACGCCTCGGGGGTGCCGCACAGGGTGTGCAGCAGGGCGCGGTAGTCGGCGAACATCGCGTCGACCAGGCCGGGCGGGTAGATCCCGTCCACGGTGTCCCAGTTGGCGACGAGGCGGTCGTCGCTGTCGAAGACCTGGTGGTCGAAACTGACCTGCGGGGTGTGGATGGCGCCGCCGACCCGCCGCCAGCCCAGGCGTTCCAGGAAGACGCCGTCCTTGGTGCCGCCGCCGATGACGCTGGCGAACACCACCGGCATCGCGGGGGAACTGGCGGCGCCGCGGCGGCTGTTCAGCTCCCGGATGCCGTCCACCCCGCTGTACGCGCCGTGTGCCAGGTCGGCGGCCAGCCGGGCGCCGAGCGACGCGGCCCGGCCGGCGAAGGTGTCGGCCCCGGACCGGCACTCCAGCAGCAGTGTGTCGCTGAAGTTGCCGAGGACACGCGGCACGTCCGGGTGCAGCGGCTGCCGCTCCCCGTACATCACGTTGAGTGTGAAGTCCGGTGCCGCGCTGTAGTTGCGGAGTATCTCGCAGAACGCCGCGCACAAGGCGACCGTGACGGTGACCCCGTGCGCGGCGGCCCCGGCCTTGAACGTCCGCCACTGGTGCGGTTCGAGCACCGCGGTGCGGCGGGTCATGCCGGCCGCGGTGGACTCGCCCTTCCTGCGCGGAAGTTCGGGAGCCGGTGGCAGCTCGGGAAGGCGGCGCAGCCAGTACTGCCTGCTGTCCGCGTCGGCGCCGGAGGCCCGCCGCGCGGCGCGTGCCACCTGGTAGTCCCGGTAGGTGTAGCGCAGTGGGGGAAGCCGCCGTCCGGCGAGCAGGGCGCGCAGTTCGTCGGCGAGGAGGTCGCCGGACGCGCCGTCGAACGCGAGGAGCCGGCCGGCGACCTGGACGCGGTGGCCGTCGGCGAGCCGGAACACCCGGAACCACAGCACCGTCCCGGAGTCGGCCGCCGGAACGCGCTCCGACAGTTCGGCGCGGCTGCGGCGCAGTGCCGCTTCCGCCTCGCCGTCCGCCATGCCCCGCAGGTCCCGGTAGCTCAGGGGCGGTTGCTGCGGTGGCGGCAGCACCCGCTGGGTGCCGTCCGCGCGGAACGCGAGGCGCAGTGCCTCGTGGCGGCGCAGCAGGGTGAGGATCGCGGCGGTGAACCGCGGGAGGTCGAACTCGGTCACCCGGTAGTCCTCGCAGAACACCGCCGGGCGGGCGAGGTCGTATCCGCCGGTCTCGCCGATCAGGTACGCCTGTTGGAGCGCGGACATCGGGAACGCCTCGGCCTGCCGTGCCGCGGGCCCGGGGGCGTCGGCCGGTGGCGCGGACGCGGGGTGGCGTGCGCCGGCCCCGGGTTGCTCCAGCCAGGCCGTCACCGCGGCGAAGGTCTGGTGCTCCAGGATCAGGGTGCGCGGCACCTCCACCCCGAGGGCGTCGCCGATGCGGGAGGCCAGCGACAGGGCCAGCAGCGAGTACCCGCCGAGTTCGACGAAGGTGGCCTGCTCGGACCAGGTGCCGTCGAGGCCGAGCGCGTCGCGCCACAGCGTGCGCACCCGCTCCCTGGTGTCCTCGGGCCGGGAGGTGGGGGCCTGGCTCATCGGTGCCCGCCTTCCGTCGCGGCCACGGCCGTGCGGTCCGGCCCGCCGAGCCTCATCGGCAGCGCGGCCGGCTGCCGGAAGGTCCATCCGTCGATCCGGGGTGGCGTGCCGACCACGGCGGCGTCGGGGAACCTGCGCAGGAAGGCCGCGAAGAACCGCGTCGCCAGGTCCACCGCCAGGTGGGTACCGAGGCAGGAGTGCGGCCCGTGGCCGAAGCTGAGGCCCGCCCGTTCCTCCCGGTCGGGCCGGAAGCCGTCCGGGTCCGCGAACACGGACTCGTCCCGGTTGCCGCTGCCGAGCAGCAGCTTCAGCGGGCGGCCCGCGGCCACCGGCACGCCCGCCAGCCGGGTGTCGGTGCGGGCGAAGCGCACGGTGTCCATCTGCGGCGGCTGCCAGCGGATCGCCTCGCGCACGACCCTGCCGAGTACGGCCTCGTCCGCGCGCCCCCTCGCGCGCCACTCGGGGAACCGGGTCAGGGCGACCATGGTGTTGGCGAGCACCCCGGTCGAGGTCTCCACGCCCGCGGCGAGCACCAGCAGCACCATGCCGACCGCGTCCTCCAGGTCCAGCTCGCCGGTCCGCACGAGCGCGCCGAGCCGGCTGATGACGGTCCGGCCGTCCTGGTGCGGGTCTCGCAGGAGGCGCCGGGCCAGGTCGCGGACCTCGTGGCGGAGTGCGGTGGCGACGGCGAAGTCCCTGCTGCTGCCGTCCAGGTGTGCCAGCAGGTAGCGCAGGTGGCCGAACACCCAGTCCCGCTCCCCGCGCGGGATGCCGAGGAAGGCCGCGGTCACGGATTCCGGCAGTGCCCGTGCCACCGCGGGCACGAAGTCGACGTCGTCCCGGCCGGCCAGTCCGTCCAGGACGTCGGAGACGCATCGGGCGACCGGTCCGGCGAACGGCGTGTTGGCGTCCCGCCCGACGAGCAGGCTGCCCAGTCCGCGGCGCAGCCGGGTGTGCCGCGGCCCGTCGAAGTCGAGCAGTGTCGGGCCGAACACCTGCCGCGACACCCTGAAGGGGTAGTCGACGGTGAAGTCCGGGCTCGTCAGGCAGGTCTTGATGTCGGCGTGGCGGAACACGCAGTACATCCGGACCGACGGCACCCACGTGACGGGCCGCTCCCGGCGGCATCGGGCGAACACCCGCCACAGCTCGTCCCCGAGTTCGGGGGACAGGAAGTCGACGTGCCTCATCCCGCGGTCAGTTCTGCCCGCCGGCGCCGTTCGCCGGGCCGGGGCCGACGAAGGTGCCGTAGATCCGGTCGGTGGTGGCGAAGATGTCGATGGTCGCCTGTTCCAGGTCGATCGGCCGTCCGACCAGGTTCTCGATCAGCGCGATCAGCTTGATCACCGAGAAGGAGTCGAGCACCCCGGCGTCGAAGAGGTTGTCGTCACCGCCGACCCCGGTCATGGTCCGCCCGTCGCCGAGTCCGCCGACGAATGCGGCGAACTCCGCGTCGAACTCGCCGCGGCTCACCACGTGCTGTGCGTCCGTCATTCAGATTCCGCCTTCGTGTCGGCCCGTGCCGGCCGGGGGCACCCCGATGCCGCCGGCCAGCGCGTGCATCCCGCCATCGGCGTGCAGCACCTGGCCGGTGGACCACCTGGCCAGGTCGGACAGCAGGAACAGCACCGCGCCGACGATGCGGCCGGGGTCGGTGCGGTCCCAGCCGAGCGGCGCCCACCGCTCGTAGTACTCGGCGATGTCGTCGAACGTGCTCACCCCGCGCCCGGACACGGACTCGACGGGGCCGGCCGCGACCAGGTTGACCCGGATCGCCGAGGGCCCGAGATAGCAGGCGAGGTAGCGGGCCACGGCCTCCAGCGCCGTCTTGTAGACGCCCATCCAGTCGTAGCCCGGCAGCGCCCTCGCGGAGTCGACCGTCATGCCGACGACCGATCCGCCGTGCTCGCAGCGGGCGAGCAACGGCGCGAGGGC
Organism: Streptomyces zinciresistens K42; assembly: GCF_000225525.1. Lineage (GTDB taxonomy): Bacteria > Actinomycetota > Actinomycetes > Streptomycetales > Streptomycetaceae > Streptomyces > Streptomyces zinciresistens. The sequence goes on from NZ_AGBF01000023.1 coordinate 29,159, forward strand.
GGCGGACAGTTGCTGGAGCGAGTACGCGGAGGTGCGGAACCCGGCCAGGGCGCTGTCGGGCGGTGTGGTGAGGAACGCCCGCCCGAGCGCGTCCGGTGGGGCGTGCGCGATGCTGTGCAGGACCCCGTCCAGCCGGCCCCACCGGCGGTCCAGTTCGTCGGCGAGCGCGGCGAAGCCCTCGTCCCGGGTGACGTCGAGCTCCAGCACGTCCGGGCGGACGGGGAGCAGGCCGGCGGCCTTGCGGGTGATCCGCGCCGCCCGGCCGAACGAGGTCAGTACGATCTCCGCGCCTTCCTTCTGCAGCGCGGCGGCGGCGTGCCAGGCGATGGACTCGTCGTTGAGCACACCGGTGATCAGGTACCTGCGGCCGGCGAGGGTCGGCATCAACAGGAGGTGCTGGACACGATGCGGTCGACCAGTTCACCGATGGTGACATCGGCGAGTTCGGCGCGCCGGATGTCCACGCCGTACTGGCGCTTGATCGTGGTCATCAGGTCGGCGACGTCGAGCGAGTCGATCTCCATGGTGTCGAACTTGGTGTCCGGGGCGATGGTCTCCCGCGGTATGCCGAGGTCGACGAGCTCGGCTCGGATCAGTTCGTGCACGGCTTCCGCGGTCGTCTCGACGGGCATGGACATGCTTCTTCTCCTTGTGGTCGTGCGGAACGCGTGCTGCCGGGCGGGTGCCGCGGGGCTGGTGCTGTGGCCGGGAGGGTTCGCCGGAGGCCCGCGGCGTCCGGTGCGGTGCCTCGCGAGGCGGAGCCTCCTCCTCGTACCGGACGTACCCGGGTGAGGCGACCACGCGGCGAGGTGCCGTGCCGGGCGTCGAGAGCCGGTGAACCCTCCCGGTCACCGCATTAGGCGGGGAGGGTGCGGCGGGAGAAGTTCGGTGAGAAGCGCTGCGCCCAGTACCACTGGCGCCAGTAGCTCTCGGCGACCTCCAGCCAGGTCTCCAGCCGCTGCGTCGAGTCGAGGAACCAGTTCATGCTGACCAGCAGCCAGCTGTACACGCCCTGGCTGTCCCGGCACTCGGCGCAGTTCCCGGAGGTGCAGCAGAACTGGAGGGTCTTGAAGTCGGCGCCGTAGACGGCGAATCCCTCCAGTACCGGGTTGCCGTTGCGGACGCGGTCGGCGTGCTCGGGGAGGTCGACGCTGATGCTCGGGCACACCTCGTAGCCGAAGTGCCCGCCCCAGTGCGAGCGTCCGGTGATCAGTGCCTCGATCAGGTACGGGGGGCTGACCACGGTGTCCGGGTAGCGCTCCTGGACCCGCAACGCCTCGGCGAGGGTGCGCTGTTCGTTCTCCATGCGCAGCGGATGATCGGTGCCGTGCGCGCTGTAGAAGTTGAAGCTGACCTGGTTGCCGTTGTCCTGGACGGCGCGGACCGTCGGCTCGACGTACTCCAGGCCGTCCTCGTTGAGTGCGAGGACGAACGTCACGCGCCGGTCGTCGCGGTAGTGCCCGAGGGCGGTCTCGAACAGCCCGGTGAAGGCGGTGCCGTTGGGCCGGTGTGCGCGCAGCTGGTCGTCCAGCGGTCCGCCGCCGAACAGGCTGACCGCCACGCCCACGTTCTCGAACCCCGTCTTCGGCAGCGGGCGCAGTCCGTTGGAGGAGATGGTGATGTAGGGGATCTTCTCGATGAACGGCACGATGCGCTTCTGCACCAGGGTCGGCTCGCCGCCGATGAGCGTCGCCTGGGTGACTCCGTCGGCGACCAGTTTGTCGACGAACGCGTTGATGACGCCGAGATCGCCGGTCTCCGGGAGCGCGGTGTCGAAGCCGCCCTCGAAGTACCAGCAGCCCTTGCAGCGGATGTTGCAGGTGGTGGTGAGGTGTACTTCGCAGGCGCGCACGCGGCGTCCCATGTCGCGCAGGACCCGGAGCCGTTCGGCGAGGTCGGGGCGCTGGGCCAGCAGTTCGCGCAGCCTGGTCTTGGCCTCCAGCCGGCTGGGCGGCCGGGGTTGCGGTGGGGTGAGCCGTAAGTCCGTCTTCATGTCGGCGCCGCTCCCCGGTCAGACCGCGTAGGGCGGGTTCAGCCCGAGCGCGGTGATGCGCTCGGCCATGTCCGTGCGGTACTGCTCCAGCGCCTCGCCGTTGGTCGTGGCCCGCAGCCGGTAGCGGACGGCCAGCTTGGAGCGCTCGGAGTTCGGGTTGCCGAACACGCCCTCGAACGTCGGCCACAGCCGGTCGAGCGCGGCCTGGAGTTCGTCGGTGCGGCCTTCGGCCACCAGGTTGCGGCACACCCGGGCACCGTGGGCGATGTGGATCTTCTCGTCGATGATGATGGTTCTGACCGCGTCGGCCCACGGCTTGTAGCTGCTGTCGGCGAACTCCCGCAGCATCAGCAGCACCGCCGCCTCGCCGAAGTACGAGAAGATGCCGCGCTCGGCCCATGTGGTGCAGGTGTGCAGCCGGTCGTCGGCGAAGAGCCGGCGCTCGGCGAGCGTCTGGGACTCCATGTGGCTGGTGTCGACACCGATGTCGGCGAGGACCTTCTTGCCGATCTTGTAGTGGTCGTACTCCTCGGCCGCCCGCTCGGCGCAGACCTGCATCTCCTCGGCGTTCGGCGCCATCGGGAGGAACATCTGGACGTAGTCGTCGCCGCCGGAGATCTCACCCTCGGTGTTGATCGTCACCTGACTGATGAGAATTCTCTGATAGTCCTTGGGCATCCGTTTGAACTCTTCCGGAGTACGGACCACCACTTCTTCATCAGCAAAGACCGTTAATGCCACGCTCGCCCTCCCGTAAGTGAGTCAACGTCACGTCCGGCCCCCTGAGCAGGCAATGCCCAGTGCATCTGACGCATCGTCACTTCACATGGCCAGCTGCGGCGTTGACCGTATCCCAGCCATTCGGGAGCGTCAACACCTTGATGACGGCACCGGACGGGCGTATTCCGGAAAACCGGCGGCGGTCCCGCGAAACACCTGCTGGACACCGGCCGAATAGCCTGGCTACGCTGCGAATGCCCACGTGTGCGGGGCCCTTTGACGACGGCGACAACGGCCCGCACCGCCAATTACCCGGCCCGGTGAGGCGCGTTCCTGATCGGGAATGCCTTGTTCCCCTTTTTGAATTGGCGGTTGCCGGTGAGTGAGCAGGTGGCGGAATCCCGACCGACGCTGGAGCAGGCGGCGGCGGTGCTCGCCGAGTTGATCCCCGGCGACCACGGGCTGCGGGTGGTCGAGGTGCGGCCACCCCACCGGCTGGTGTGCGCCGCCGGTCCGGACGGACTGGAGTACGCGCTCGGCGGATCGGTGTCCGGGCCGACGCTCTTCAAGCTGGTCGACTACGCCGCGTTCCTGACCGTGAACGCCTGTGTGGGGAAGATGCGTTCAGCGGTCCTGGCGCAGGCGAGCATGAGCTTCCTCGAACCGGCCCAGCCCGGCGCGCTGCGGATCGCGGTCGACATCGTGCAGCTCAGCCTGCGGAGCGCGGTCACCGACGTCCGGGTGACCGACGGCCGCGACTGGCTGGTCGCGATGGCGTCGCTGCACTTCTCCCTGCCGACCCGGGCGGCACGGCGGGCGACCGGGCCGGACGACCCGGTGGCTCAACCGGTGGCGCCGATCGGCCGGACCGCGTAACTGCCGTGCTGCCACGGGTAGGTGGGCAGCGTGGCCACCGCGCGCCGCACCGCGGCGGGCGGCCGGGGCAGCGGCTGCGCCGGGTCGAGCACGGTCACCGCCGGATGCGGCTCCCCGGCGGCCACCGCGTGCAGGGCGGGGATCGCGGCCCCGGGCCGGTCCGCGTCCACCCATACGGTGTGCTCGTGCCGGGTGCGGCCGTGGCTCGCGGTGTAGGCGAACGCCGGGTAGCCGGCGGAGCCGGTCCCGGCCAGGTGCGCGGCGTAGCGGCCGGCCAGTGCGCGCAGCGCGCCGGGGGCGCGGGCGGACACGGCGAAGCCGGACACCGCGGGCCCCGGACGGGCATCCGCTCCCGCGTCCGGAGCCGCGTCCCGAGCCGCGTCCGACGCTACGTCCAAAGCCGCGTCCGGAGCGGGGGACAGCACGACGTACGCGTTGGTCCCGCTCATCCCGTAGGAGCTGACCGAGGCCCGGTCACCGGCGTCCGGCGGCCACGGCTCCTCCTGCCCGGTGATGGTGATGCCGGTGCCGGCCAGGTCGACACCGGGGTTGAGCCGGTCGAAGTGCGGCTGCCGGGGGATGCGGCGGTGGCGCAGGCACAGCGCGGCCTTGATCACGCCGAGGAGCCCGGCGGCCGCCTCGGTGTGTCCGAGGCACGCCTTGACCGATCCCACGTACAGCCGGCCGCCCGCGAGTGCGGTCTTGATCGCCTCAAGCTCGATCCGGTCGCCGAGTTGAGTGCCGGTGCCGTGCGCCTCGTGGTAGCCGATGTCGGTGGCGGACAGGGCGAGCGAGGTCAGGACGGAGGAGATCAGCCGGGTCTGCGCCCGCGGATTCGGGGCGGCGAAGGTGCTGGAGCGCCCGTCGTGGTTGATGGCGCTGCCGTCGACGACCGCGATGACGCGGTCGCCGTCGCGTACCGCGTCCGCCAGCCTCTTCAGTACGAGCGCGGCGCAGCCCTCGCCTCGGACGAAACCGTTCGCCCCGGCGTCGAACGGGCGGGACGCCCCCTCAGGCGAGAGCGCGCCGGTCTTGTCCAGGGCGAGCGTGGTCCACGGGGCGAGAACGAGGTTGACGCCGGCCGCGACCGCGGTGTCGCAGTCCCCGGCGGCCAGCGATCGGCAGGCCGTGTGCAGCGCCACCAGCGACGAGGAACAGGCGGTGTCGATTGCGAACGCCGGACCCTGGAGGTCGAGGGTGTGGGAAATACGGCCGGCCGCGAAGCTGTGCCCGTTGCCGGCCGTCCAGTGGGCACTCGGTTCACCGGTGAACCAGCGCCGGTAATCCTGGCCGCTGACGCCGACGAAAACCCCCGCGGCCGGCGCGACGTCGGCCGGCACAATGGCGGCGTCCTCGAACGCCTCCCAGACGACCTCCAGCAGAAGCCGCTGCTGCGGGTCGACGACTCGCGCCTCACGTGGGGAAACCTGGAAGAAGCCGGCGTCGAAGTCGAACGCGCCGGAGAGGTATCCGCCGCGGGTCACCATGCCGTCCCATTCGGCACCGAAGACGGCCCTGCGCTCCTGCGGCAACTCGGTGACGAGGTCGGTGCCGTTCCTGACGGCTTCCCAGTACGCGTCGACGTCCGCCACTCCACGAGGCGCACGCAGACTCATCCCGACAATTGCCACGCGCTTTTCGTCATCATCCTGCACGCCTCCCTACTCTGACACCCGTCCGTAATCCGTGTCCAGACTTCTGCGGCACCTTGCAGGAACTGGCAGACCGTATTGTTCACGCGGTCCCCGGACAGTATTGTGAGCATGATGCGCAACGATGTTGTGATAACAGGCATAGGGGCCGTCACCCCGGTCGGAAACGATCGGGAGAGCAGTTGGGAAGCAATGCTGGCGGGCCGGTCGGGCATCGCACGGATCACTGCTTTCGACCCGACCGGAATGGCCACTCAAATCGCCGGGGAAGTATGGGGTTTCCAGCCGTCCGACCATTTCGACGCCAAGCGCTCCCGGCGCATTTCGCGGTTCACCGCGTTTGCAGTCGTGGCCGCCCGCGAAGCGGTGGCCGACGCGAAACTCCGCATCGACGACGACAACCGGGACCGGGTCGGAATCGTGGTGAACGCGGCCGTCGCGGGCTTCGACACCATCGAGGCCGCCACCCGGCGGGTGGTCGCCGAGGCCGACCCGAGCGCCTACTTCGTGCCGTACTCGCTTGCGAACATGCCCAGTTGCGAGGTGGCGATCGACCTCGGCGTGCACGGCCCGGTCAACGCCAACGCGCTGGCCTGCGCGAGCGGCCTGTACGCGCTGCTGGACGCGCGGCGCCTCATCCTCGCCGGCGAGGCGGACGTGGTGATCTGCGGCGGCACCGACTCCGCGATCGCGCCGGTGTTCATCACCGGGATGGCCGCCATGGGCGCGCTGTCGCGGAACAACGACGACCCGGCCGGGGCGAGCCGCCCGTTCGACGCCGACCGGGACGGTTTCGTGCTCGGCGAGGGCGCGGTGGTCATGGTCCTCGAATCGGCCGAGCACGCCCGCAGGCGCGGCGCCACCGCGTACGCCGCCGTCAGCGGTGGCGCGTTGACCTGTGACGCCTTCCACGTCAGCGCGCCGTCCCCGACCGGCGCGTACACGACGGCCGCGATCAGCACGGCGGTCGGGCGCGCGGGCGTCTCCCCGGACGAGATCGACTACGTGTGCGCGCACGGCACGTCCACCAAGGCCAACGACTCCACCGAGAGCAGAGCCCTGCGCACCGCGCTCGGCCCGGCGGCGGACCGGATCGCGGTGAGCAGTCCGAAGTCGACCGCCGGTCATCTGCTCGCGGGCGCCGGCGCGTTGAGCGCGATGGTGTGCGCGCTGTCCATCCGGGACGGCGCCGTTCCCCCCACCATCAATCTGGACACCCCCGACCCGGAGTGCGACCTGGACCATGTGGCCCACGTCGCGCGCCGGCTGCCGGTGCGGACCGCCATGGCGAACGCCTTCGGCTTCGGCGGGCAGAACTGCGTCGCCGTGTTCACCGCCCCCGACGAGCCCTGACGACTGCCACGGCCTGGGCGCCGGGAGCGGCCGGGCGGGCCGGCGCACTCCGCCGACCGGCCGGGACGACACGCGCGGTCCCGTACGCCGATCGCGCTGCGTCCCCCGCACGCCGCTCCCGCCGCACGCGCCGAACGCGCCGCTCCCGCCGAACGCGCCGCGGAGCGTCGTCCTTCCCGCTCAGCGGCCTGAGATGACGTTCGCGACGCGTGCGAGCAGAGCCGTTCGGCTGCCGCCCCGGCTCTCGACTCGGTCGGCTTCCCGGTACGCCGCGTAGATTCCGCCGTCCAGCAGCCCGCCCTCGGTGTCGACGAGCCCGGAGACACCGAGAGTGGGGGCCAGGTCTGCCGGGCGCCGCAGGGCTCCCCGCGGGGCCGGGGTGGCCGCGCCCCGGGGTTCGCTCGTCGAGGTCATGGCGCCGGGCGACAGCAGCAGGTCGGGGCAGTTCCATCCGTTGTTCCACAGAGCGGGACACCTGCTGTCGCCGGGTGGGAGGGTGGGCGAGCGTGACGGCATGCTTGCTGCAACCGCCGTCTCCCGGAGCCCGAGCGACCCGCTGACCGGGCTCGTACCCGGGGACGTAGCCAAACCCGAACCGAAGCCCGGCCGGTCCCTGGTCCGTGTGGTCGCCACGTCGCTGAAGTCACTGCGTCCGGGGGGCACGGTCGTCGTCGCCGGAGCCACCTTCGGGTACCGATCCGGGCGCCGACCTGGGCCGGGTCTTCTACCTCCAGCAGCGCATCCTGGGCTGCACCCGCGGCGAACCGGTGTCCCTGCTGAAGCCGATGGAGGCCACCGGTGTACGTCCGGTCATCGACCGGACGCTGCCGCTGACGGAGATCCACAGGGGTTTCCAGCTCATGACCGACGGGCTGCCGACCGGAAAGCCCGTCCTTCACCCGACCGATTCCCCCTCGGCGAGGAGCACCGCATGACCGCCGCAGTCGTAGGCCCCTCCCGGTCGCCGCTCACCGGCGCCAACGACCCCGCGCCGGACGCGGTCGCCGCCGTCGACGCCTGGAGCACCGAGTGGATGGGTGCCGAGGGCGGGGGCTCCGCGCACGAGGTGCGCACCTGGGTCGCGGCGTTCGCCTCCCTCGCCGCCGTCGGAGACTACCGGTTCACCTCCCGCTCCTACCGGCCGATCCCGCAGTGGATCGCCGGGTTCGCCGTGGTGACCGCGCAGTCGGGGGCGGGCCGATGACGACGCCCGATCGCGACGTGCCGGTCGTGGAGGCCGCGGCCAGGCTGGCCGCCGCCACCGAGAGCGGCACCCCCTGCGCCCCGGTGCGGGACCTGCTGGGCGCGGGCGACGTCGGCGCGGCATACCGGGTGCAGCGCATGCTCGTGGACCGGCGGCTCGGCGCCGGCGCGCGTGTCACCGGCCGCAAGATCGGACTCACCTCACCCGCGGTCCAGCGGCAACTCGGCGTCGACCAGCCTGATTTCGGTGTTCTCCTCGACGACATGGACTACTCCGGTCGTGCGGTACCCGCCGGGCTGCTGCTGCAGCCCAAGGCGGAGGCCGAGATCGCGTTCGTCCTCGGCGCCGACCTCGACACGGACGACCCGTCGCCGGCGCGGGTGCGCGCCGCGGTCGCGTACGCGGCGGCGGCACTGGAGATCGTGGACAGCCGTGTCGCGGGCTGGGACATCACCCTGGTGGACACGGTCGCGGACAACGCCTCCTGCGGTCTGTACGTCCTCGGGGACGGGCATGTCACCCTCGACGGCTTCGAGCCCCGTGAGACGACGATGCGTCTGCACGTCAACGGCGCTCCCGTCTCCGAGGGGACCGGCAGCGCCTGCCTGGGTGACCCGCTCAACGCTCTGCTGTGGCTGGCCCGTACCGCGTACGCCTTCGGTGACCCGCTGAAGGCCGGACAGGTCGTGCTGTCCGGGGCGCTCGGCCCGATGGCGGCGGTAGCCCCCGGCGACCGCGTCCACGCCGAGATCTCCGGCCTGGGAACCGTGTCCGCCACCTTCCTCGAAAAGGACTGCGCATGACCAGGACCAAGGTCGCCGTCATCGGTTCCGGCAACATCGGGACCGACCTGATGATCAAGATCCTCCGTACGTCGGACACGCTCGAGATGGCGGCCCTCGTCGGCATCGACCCCGAGTCCGACGGGCTCGCCCGCGCCCGCCGCCTGGGCGTTCCCGTCACCTCCGACGGCGTCGACGGTCTGATCGCCCTCGACGGCTTCTCCGGTATCGACATCGTCTTCGACGCCACCTCCGCCAAGGCGCACCGGGCCAACGCCGCGCGGCTCGCGCCGTACGGCAAGAGGCTGATCGACCTCACGCCGGCGGCCATCGGGCCGTTCGTCGTCCCGGCGGTCAACCTCGACGCCCATCTCGCGTCCGGCAACGTCAACATGGTGACCTGCGGCGGCCAGGCCACCATCCCGGTCGTGCACGCCGTGGCCCGGACGACCGCTGTGCCGTACGCGGAGATCGTCGCGTCCATCGCCTCGAAGTCCGCCGGACCCGGTACCCGCGCGAACCTCGACGAGTTCACGGAGACCACCGCGTCCGCCGTCGAGGCGGTCGGCGGCGCCGCCCGGGGGAAGGCCGTCATCGTCCTCAACCCGGCCGAACCACCGCTGATCATGCGCGACACCGTGTTCTGCCTCATCGGTGACGCCGACCACGACGCGATCCGCGCCTCGGTCGCCGACGTCGTCGCCGAGGTCGCCGAGTACGTGCCCGGGTACCGCCTCAAGCAGGAGGTGCAGTTCACCCCGGTGGCCGCGGACGAGCCCGTGCACACCCTGGTGCCGGACGGCTCCGCCCCGGTCACCACTCGGGTGTCGGTGTTCCTCGAGGTGGAGGGCGCCGCCCACTACCTCCCCGCCTACGCCGGCAACCTCGACATCATGACGTCGGCCGCGCTGCGCACCGGCGAACGCATTGCCCAGCACGCACGCCAGGAGGCCCGGGGATGACCGTCAACCTCTACATCCAGGACGTCACCCTGCGCGACGGCATGCACGCCGTGCGCCACCGGATGGAGCCGGCCGACGTCGCCCGGATCGCGGCCGCGCTCGACGCGGCCGGCGTCAACGCCGTCGAGGTCGCCCACGGCGACGGCCTGACAGGCGGCTCCCTCAACTACGGCCCCGGCAGCCACACCGACTGGGAGTGGATCGAGGCCGCCGCGTCCGTCCTGCGCAACGCGACCATCACCACGCTGCTGCTCCCCGGCATCGGCACCATCGCGGACCTTCGGCACGCCTACTCCCTCGGAGTGCGCTCCGTACGGATCGCGACCCACTGCACCGAGGCCGACGTGTCCGCCCAGCACATCGCCGCCGCACGGGAGTTGGGGATGGACGTGTCCGGCTTCCTCATGCTCAGCCACATGGCCGACGCCCCGGAGCTGGCGCGGCAGGCACAGCTCATGGAGTCCTACGGCGCGCACTGCGTGTACGTCACCGACTCCGGCGGGCGCCTGACGATGGACGGGGTCCGCGACCGGGTCCGCGCCTACCGTGACGTCCTCTCCCCCGAGACGCAGATCGGCATCCACGCCCACGAGAACCTGTCGCTGGCCGTGGCCAACTCGGTCGTCGCCGTGGAGGAGGGAGTCAACCGGGTCGACGCTTCACTCGCCGGACACGGCGCGGGAGCGGGCAACTGCCCCATCGAGCCGTTCATCGCCGTGGCGAATCTCCATGAGTGGAAGCACGGCTGCGATCTGTTCGCCCTCCAGGACGCCGCCGACGACATCGTCCGCCCGCTCCAGGACCGTCCGGTGCGGGTCGACCGGGAGACGCTGACCCTGGGGTACGCGGGCGTCTACTCGAGCTTCCTCCGCCATGCCGAGGCCGCGGCACTGCGGTACGGCGTGGACGTCCGGAGCATTCTGCTGGAGGTCGGGCGCCGCCGACTGGTCGGCGGGCAGGAGGACATGATCGTCGACATCGCGCTCGATCTGCTGGGGAGCGGGTCGGACCGCTGAACCCAGGCCGTGTCCGTCCCCGCCTTCGGAAGGCGGGGACGGACACGGACAGCGCACCTGCTCCCGCGCCGGGGTCCGGGAGGTGCCGGTCATGCCGTGCGGGCGGATGCCGCCCCCCGGCGACGCGGCTGGCCTGCCGCCCAGGCTTCGTGCGCTTCCCCGGCGACACGCCCCACCGGCACGTCTGCCTGAGCGAACGAGTGGTGGCACACATGGTCACCACCGTCCCGCAGGTGCGCCAGTTCGGCCCAACCGTCACCAAGGGCGGGCACACGGACGCACGGTGACCCGACCGCACCGAACCGGGCCGAGCGCCGAACCGGACCGAGCACCGACCGGGTTCCGCCGGACGGGCCGCGTCCGGTCCGCGGGCGCGGCCCGGCGGTCCGCGGTACGTGTCCGGGCGACGAACGGGTGCGGTCCCCGCCGTGTCGGCGGGGGCTGAACCTGCGCGACACGGCTCGAACGCCCGCGTCGAGCGCGCCGCCCGGCGAACGCGCCAGAGGGTCCCGCTCCCCGCCGCGGCACGCGCCGGAGGGCGCGCACCCCGACCGGGTTCGTCCGCGTCCGCCGTCAGCGGTCGCCCGCGAGGCCCAGATCGTGCTTGGCCCCGGCGGCGGGCCGCGCCGGCCCGGGACGGCGCCAGGGGTGCGCGACCGGACCCGCGACCGCCCGCCACCACGCCTCCGACGGGAGAGTCCCCGCCGGCTCGAACGGCTCACCCGGACGGGGGAACGCCACCGCCTGGCCGGCCTCCTCCGCCGCGTCCCTCATCCACTCCCCCGGCTCCGCCCACGCGTGCGGCGCCAGGTTGAACGTCCCCCAGTGGATCGGCAGCAGGACACCGCCCGGACCGCCGCCCTGGAGGTCCAGATGGGCGCGCACCCCCTCGTCGGGCTTCATGTGGATGTCGGGCCAGAAGTCCGAGTAGGCGCCGACCTGGATCATCGTGGCGTCGAACGGGCCGTGGTCCGCGCCGATGTCGCGGAAGCCGTCGAAGTAGCCGGTGTCCCCGCTGTGGTAGATCCGGTGCCGCTCGCAGGCCACGACCCAGGACGCCCAGAGCGTGTGCTGGGTGTTGCGCAGTCCGCGGCCGCAGAAGTGGCGGGCGGGGGTGGCGGTCAGGGAGAGTCCGCCGATCTTCGCCGTCTCGTGCCAGTCCAGCTCGCGCAGGCGGTCGGCGCCGACGCCCCAGTGTTCGAGGTGGGCCCCGACGCCGAGCGGCACGGCGAACAGGGTGTCCGACCCGGCCAGCGCCTTGATCGTGGGCATGTCGAGGTGGTCGTAGTGGTCGTGCGAGATGACGACGGCATCGACCGGGCCGAGCGCGGCGACCGGCAGCGGGGCCGGGTGCAGCCGCTTGGGCCCGGCGAACGGGAACGGTGAGCAGCGCTCGCCCCAGACCGGGTCGAAGAGCACCCGGTGGCCGTCGATCTCCGCGAGCACGCCGGAGTGGCCCATCCAGGTCAGCCGCAGGCCGCTGACCGGCGGCTTCGCCAGATCGGCGTAGGTGGTCGGATGCACCGGGACGGTGCCCCTCGGGGTGCGGCGGGGCCGCGTGTCCCTGTCGAAGAAGACCTTGGCGAACTCCAGCATCGAACCGGAGGGTCTGGTGCGCGCGGCACCGCCCGGGTTCTGGAAGACCCCGTCACGGAAGTGCGGTGACCTGCGGATGCGCTCCAGGCGCTGCCCGCTCGGGTCCACGCCGAAGGCCGCGGGACGCGGGACGCCGACCCCGGCGCTCGGGAGACGGAAACCGGCCACGGTACCTCCAGGTAATGGGCGAGACTTCCATTATGGTCGGCCGCACCGACAGTCCGGGTGCGGCGCTGCTCCGGCGGCCCCGGACGTCACTGCTCCGGCGGCCCTCCTCGACGGGCTCGCCGCGCAGCTGACGTCGTACCCGGGCGCGGTCTCGCGCGCGCGGGCCCAGCAGTGGGCGGACGAGGCGCTGGCCCGGGAACTGGAGGTACGGCGGGAGGCGTTGACGGCCGCCGTACGGTGAACGCGCGGTGAGCGACCCGCCCACCGCGGATCGCGCTCGCCCCCGTACGCCGCCGGTCGCGGTCACGTCCGTTCGGCACCGGTCGCGCTCACGCCCGTACGCCGCCGGTCGGGCTCTCGTCCGTGACGCCACCGACGACGGCAGTCTCAGGCCACCGCCGCGATCCGCGTCCTGATGTCGCCCGGACTCAGCGCGCCCTTGGCCCTCACCTGGTCGCCCGACGACTCGCCGCGCAGCCGCCGTCCGATCCACGGCACCAGGTACTCGCGCGCCCAGTGGACGTCGTCCCGCCGGATCTCCAGCGTGCCGCGGGGCGGCAGTGCGGGCCACGGCTGGTCGGGGTCGGCCGGGGTCTCCAGTCCGAGGACCTGGCCCGCGCGCAGCGCCACGCGCGTGTGCCCCTCGGGAGACAGATGGAGCCGGTCGCCGTCCCACGCGCGGCGGTCCTGGACGGTCTTCAGGGACCACAGGTCGAGCACCGGGCACCCGTACCGGTCGGCGACGGCCCGTACATGGCCGTTGTAGGTGGCGATCCTGCCGCGCAGGTGCTTCAGCAGCGGTACGCCCCGGGTGTCGAAGCCGGTCGTCACCATGACGGTGCCGACGGCCGCGGTGAGCGTGGCGATCGCCCGCTCGAAGCGTTCGGCGACCTCGTCGGGGTCGGTGCCGGGGCGGATGATGTCGTTGCCGCCGGCACAGAACGAGACCATGTCCGGGGCGAGTTCGAGGGCCCTGGGCAGCTGGTCCGCCACGATCTGGTCGAGCAGTTTCCCCCGCACGGCGAGGTTGGTGTACGTGAAGTCGCCCTCGGGGCGCCGGTCGGCGAGGAGGACCGCGAAACGGTCGGCCCAGCCGACGAACGCGCCGTCGGGGCCCGGATCGCCTACGCCCTCGGTGAAGCTGTCCCCCACCGCGACGTACGACCCGATCACTGATCTGTTGTCACTCTTCGAATCGTCTGTCACAACGGCACATGATTCACCTTCGAATGTGACCTACGCGACCGTAGGAAAGGGTTGACGGGCGGTGAGATAAGCCACTGCCAAAGTGTTCACCAAACCCGGAATAACGTTCCGGCACGGCGCGTTGGGCGCCGCCACCGCAATCCCCGGCCGGGAATCCGCATACGGCCCCGAGCCCGCGCACGAGCACGAATGCGGGCACGAGTACGAGCACGTGCGGGAAAGGCCGAAGGCCGGACCCGGGGATCGGGGTCCGGCCTTCGGCCGCGTGTCAGGCAGGTGGTGCGGGTCGCGCGCGCGGGCGGGCCGTCAGCCGATGGAGACGCCCTTGGAGCGGAGGTAGGCGACCGGGTCCACGTCCGAGCCGTAGTTCGGGGTGGTGCGGATCTCCAGGTGCAGGTGCGGGCCGGTCACGTTGCCGGTCGCGCCCGAGAGGCCGAGCTGCTGGCCCGCGGTCACCGTCTGGCCGCTGGAGACGGCCAGCGAGGACATGTGGGCGTACTGGGCGTAGTAGCCGTCGGCGAGCCGGATGATGATCTGGTTGCCGTACGGGCCGGCCCAGCCGGCCGAGACGACGGTGCCCGAGCCGACGGCCTTGAGGGGCGTGCCCATCGGGGCGGTGAAGTCGGCTCCGGTGTGGTAGCCGCTCGACCACATGCTGCCCGGCACCTTGTAGTTGGTGCCGACCGACGCGGAGTCCGTCGGAGCGGAGAAGCCGCTCGCCGTGGCGGCGCTCGCGGCCTTGGCGACGGTCTTCCGGGGAGCCGTCTTCTCGGGGGCGGTCTCCTGATGGGCCTTCGCGGACGGCTTGGCCGCCGAAGAAGGCGTCGCGGCGGACGGCTTGGAGCTCTCCGCGTGGGCCTTCTTGCCGCCGAGGACGAGCTTCAGGCCCGGGTGGATCAGAGCGGGGTCCGAGCCGACGGCGTCGCGGTTGTCGCTGTAGAGCTTCTGCCAGCCGCCGCTGACGTTCTGCTCGTCGGCGATCTTGGCGAGGTAGTCCCCGGCCTTCACCGAATAGGAGCGCACGCCGGTCTTCTTCGCGGCGGTCTGCCGCTCACCGGTCTTCTTCTCGACGGCCTTCTTCGCGGAGACCGGAGCGGACTGCACGGCCTTCTCGGTGACGGGCTGCGCGGGAGCGGCGAAGGCTCCGGTGGCCCCCATGAGCGGGAGGGCGAGAGCGGCGCCACCGGTTCCGGCGACGGCTATGGAACGGGTGAAGCGCAGGGACTTCGGACGGCGGTGCTTACCCTTCGCGGGCATGGCTTTTTCCTCTCCGGTGCCTGCGAGGTGAGCTGTCGGGTGCGAGCTGGAGATGCCCGGCCGCGCCGAGGCGCGACTTAACCCCAAGCCTGTTCCGGAGACCGGAACAGGCGGTGGTGCCTGTGGGTCCCCCGCTCCTGCCGTGCACGGGTGAGTTGGCGCGGGATCCGGTCGGCGGCAGGATTCGGCGTCCGTCCGGATTGGTGGCGAACGTAAGCGAGGAGGACGCACCGGAACAAGTGACGGGTTCCGTCCGAATGCGTTCCCGTTGATCCCTTGCGGGAATTCCCGGTCACCCTGAGTGAATTCCAGGAGTCCACACGCCTCGAAACCCCATGAGAACCATACGAATTGCGTGGACATGACTAACGACGCACCGTCACGGTTATGACGCTCCTCACGTGACCCTGCTCCAGCCTTCCCTAATCCAGGGCGAGTTAGAACGAAGGAAGCAATTCGGACAGAAGTATCCGGATGTGACGAGATTGGATATGCACCGCGGCAGGTCAACCCGGCAAAAGGGGATGAAATACCCGCCCCGCACAAGGGGGCAACCATCGCACCATTAGTCCGTTTCGCGAACTTCGACCGTCGGGATCGCGACGGGGCGCGGAAGAACGCGCGAGGGGCACGAGAAGGGCGTACGGCCTGCCGGGCGACGCCTGTGGACAACTCATCGGCCGTGGAACGCATGTCGTATCGTCGGGGACGCACCCCGCCGGCCTCATCGCCGAGCCGCGCCGGCGGGGCCGACCGGGAGGAGCCACCCGTGACGCAGCAGATCCCCTCGACCGAGCCCGAGCTGGCAGGGGTGCGCAACTTCCGCGACGTGGGCGGACTGCCGACGCGAGACGGACGGCGGGTGCGGCGGGGCGTGCTGTTCCGCAGCGGGCACCTCGCGCACGCGACCGCGGACGACGCGGCCTTCCTGGGCTCCCTGGGGCTGCACACGATCTTCGACTTCCGCAACGCGGCCGACCAGAAGCTCGAAGGCCCGGACGTCGGGCTGCCGGGCGTGCGCAACGTGAACCTTCCGCTGTCCGACCCGGCGGACGGGGCGGAGTTCTGGAAGATGGTCCGCGACGGCGACCTCGACGAGTTGCGCGCCATCCTCGCGGACGACAAGGGCGCGGAGCGGATGATCGCCTCCTACCGCGCGATCATCAAGGAGCGCACCGGCGAGCACTCCCGGGTCCTGCACGCGCTCGCGCAGGACAGCGTCCCGGCGCTCATGCACTGCGCGGCCGGCAAGGACCGGGCCGGCCTCTCCATCGCCGTGACACTGCTCGCGCTCGGGGTCGAGCGTGAGGCGATCGTCGCCGACTACCTGGAGTCCAACGCCAAGCACCGCCGCTACAAGGTGCGCCGCAGCGGCACCGGGGCATCCGCCTACTCGCCTGAGGTCATGGAGCTGCTCAGCCCGCTGTTCGACGCGCGGGCCGAGTACCTGACGGCCGCCTTCTCGACGATCGAGGAGACCTGGGGCGGCGTCGACGCCTATCTGGAGCAGGGTCTGCGGGTCACCCCGCAGACCCGCGAGCGGCTGCGCGCCCGGCTGCTCGACTGACCCCCGGCGGGCCGCCGCCGGGCCGCCCCGCCTACTTCGCGCCCGCCTCGAACAGGAGGTAGATGAAGGCGGCGAAGACGTGGCCGACCGCGATGTAGATGAGCAGCCGCACCCACAGGGCCCGCGGGAACTTCTCCTCCATGTTTCTCATGACGTCTCTCCAGGGGTGGGGCCCAGGCACAGCGTGGCCGTCGGGCTCTGCATCAGGGTGTGGACGAAGAGGAGCTCGACGCCGCCCTCGTCCTGGGCGGCGATGCGGTGCGGGGTGAGCGAGTCGAAGTGCGCGCTGTCACCGGGGCCGAGGCGGTGGGTGGTGTCCCCGAGACGCAGCCGCAGCTCCCCCTTGAGGACGTGGAGCCACTCCTCGCCGGGGTGCACGCGCACGATGTCACCCTGCGAGCGGTGCGGCACATGGACGCGCAGGGCCTGCATCCCGCGCCCGGAGGCGCCCGCCTGCCAGTACGTCCAGCCGCCCGCGGCGGTCGGCTCCATGTCGGCGGCGCGCACCACGGCGTCGCGGTCGGCGACCGTCTCCCCGAGCAGTTCGGAGACGGTGGTGCCGTAGATGCGGGCCAGGGCGAGCAGCATCGGCAGGGAGGGCTGCCGCTGCCCGGTCTCCAGCCGGGACAGATGGGCGGGCGACAGTCCGGCGGAGCGGGCCGCGGCCTCCAGGGTGAGGGAGGCCCGACGGCGCAGGGCGCGCAGCTGAGGGGCGACGACGGGCAGGATCTGGGCCGGCCCCGCCACCTCGGCCGGCCCCGCCGCCTCGCCTTCGGGCCCGTTCTCGGGAGAGCTCATGCTCCCCATTCAGCCGCAGCATTGCCTCAGGGGCAAATTTGTTGCCCCTGAGGCAAAAGCACCCTCGGGGCCCGGGACGGGACCGGCTCTCAGCGGTTCGCCACCGCCTGCTTGACCAGTGTCTTACCGAAGTCCCACATCAGTCCGCCCCCGCTGTGTGCGTCGTCCATCACATCGGTGAAGGCGTCCACGAACCGGTCCACCTCCCGCTCGCCGATGATCAGCGGCGGAATCAGCTTGATCACCTCCAGGTGGTCGCCGCTGACCTGGGTGAGGATCCGGTGCCGCCGCAGCAGCGGCACCACGACCATCTGCGCGAACAGGCCCTTGCGCGCGGCCTGGAGCATGGTCCAGCGGCTGCGCAGCTTCAGCGAGTCGGGGCGCCCGAACTCGATGCCGATCATCAGCCCCCGGCCGCGTACGTCGGCCAGCAGCTCGTATCCGCCGGTCAGGGCCGCCAGCCGGGACCTCAGCAGATCTCCCGTCGCGCGGGCGTTGGCGACGATCTGCTCGTTCTCCATGACGGACAGGACCGCGAGGCCGGCGGCCATGGCCTGCGCGTTGGCGCCGAAGCTCGCGGAGTGCACCAGGACCCGGTCCATGGACGAGTAGACCTTCTTGAAGATCCAGTCCTTGCCGAGCGTGGCGCCCACCGGCACATAGCCGCCGGACAGCGCCTTGGCCACGCACACCAGGTCCGGCTCGACCCCCTCCTCGTGCTGGTAGGCGTAGAAGTCGCCGGTGCGTCCGAGTCCCGTCTGCACCTCGTCGGCGATGAGGAGCGCCTTGTGCCGGTGCAGCAGTTCCTGGGCGGCCCGCAGATACCCGCCGGGCGCCTCGTGGACGCCCTTGCCCTGGATCGGCTCGACGATCAGGGCGGCGACGTCGCCCTTCTTCAGCTCCCTCGCCAGCGCGTCGAGATCGCCGAGGGGTACGGCGGTGTCCGGCAGCAGCGGGGCGAAGCCGTCCCGGAAGCCGGACTCGCCGTTGACGGACAGGGAGCCCGTGGTCAGCCCGTGGAAGGCGTGGTCGCAGTACAGGACGCGCGGCCTGCCGGTGGCGAACCGGGCGAACTTCAGCGCTCCCTCGACCGCCTCGGTGCCGCTGCTGCCGAAGAACACCCGGTCCAGGTGCGGGCTGTGCGCGAGCAGCTTCTCGGCCAGCAGACCGGGCAGCGGCTGGCAGTCGAAGCGGGTGAGGTCGGCGAGGCCCAGGTCGATGACGTCGTGCAGCGCCTTGCGGACGACGGGGTGGTGCCGCCCGAGGCCCATCACCCCGAACCCGGCGAGCATGTCCAGGTAGTCGTCGCCGTCCGCGTCCCAGAAGTAGGCGCCCTCGGCCCGCTCGTAGACCTTGTCGAAGCCGATGGTGCGCAGCATCCGCGGGAGCTGGTGGTTGAGGTGCCGGGTGTGCAGCTCGTAGCGCTCGGCCCCGCGCGCGGCGAGGAGGTGACCGAGGTCGAACTCCGTGGTCATGGGGTCCTCTCCTTGGCCGGCACTGCGGTACGGCCGTCCTGGCCGCCGTTCGCCCGCGGTCCGGCCGGGGTGTCCCCGGCCTCCCCGAGGGCGAGGCTCGCGCTGATCCGCCCGGCGACCTCGACGGGGGTGAGGCCGATGTCGGCCAGCACCTCGCCCCGTTTGGCGTGGGCGAGGAACTGCTCCGGGATGCCGAACCGGCGTACCGGCACGTCCACGTCGGCGTCCCGCAGGGCCAGTTCCACGGCCGCGCCGACGCCCGCCGCCCGGCTGTTGTCCTCGACGACGGCGACGATCCGGTGCCGTGCGGCGAGCGGCGCGAGGGCGGGGTCGACGGGCTTGACCCAGCGCGGGTCGACGACGGTGCAGGTGAGTCCGCGGGCCCCGAGCAGGTCGGCCGCCTGGAGGCAGACCGGGGCCATCACGCCGACGGCGACGAGCAGGACGTCCGGCTCGCCGTCGTCCCCGCGCAGCACGTCCAGGCCGCCCACCCGGTCCACCGCCGGGACGGAGGGTCCGACCGACTCCTTCGGGAACCGGACCAGGGTGGGAGCGTCGTCGCAGGCCACGGCCTCGCGCAGCTGGGCGCGCAGTTGGTCGGCGTCGCGCGGGGCGGCGATCCTGAGGCCGGGCACCACCTGGAGGACGGACAGGTCCCACACGCCGTTGTGGGAGGGGCCGTCGACCCCGGTGACCCCGGCCCGGTCCAGGACGAAGGTCACCCCGCAGCGGTGCAGCGCCACGTCCATGAGGAGCTGGTCGAAGGCGCGGTTGAGGAAGGTGGCGTAGACGGCGACGACGGGGTGGAGCCCGCCCGTGGCCAGGCCGGCCGCCGAGACCACCGCGTGCTGCTCGGCGATGCCCACGTCCCAGACCCGGTCCGGGAACCGTTCGGCGAACCTGCCGAGTCCCACGGGGTGCAGCATGGCGGCCGTGATCGCCACGACGTCCGCCCGCTCCTCCCCGATCCGCACGATCTCGTCGCCGAACACCGACGTCCACGACGGCCCGGCGGACGGGGCGAGCGGCTCGCAGGTGAGCGGGTCCATCACGCCGACGGTGTGGAAGTGGTCCTCCTCGTGGGCGAGGGCGGGTTCACAGCCGCGCCCCTTCTCCGTGCGGCAGTGCACGAGGACGGGTCCGTGGAAGCGCTTCGCCCGCCGCAGCGCGGACTCGACGGCGCCGATGTCGTGGCCGTCGATGGGACCGACGTACTTGAGCCCGAGGTCCTCGAACATGCCCTGCGGCGCGAAGGCGTCCTTGAACCCCTTCTTCGCGCCGTGCAGGGACTCGTAGACGGTGCCGCCGACCAGCGGGGTGCGCAGCAGGACCTCCTTGCCCCAGGCGAGGAACCGCTCGTAGCCGTCGGTGGTGCGCAGGGTGGCGAGGTGGTCGGCGAGCCCGCCGATGGTCGGCGCGTAGGACCGCTCGTTGTCGTTGACGACGATGATCAGCGGCCGGTCCCTGGCCGCGGCGATGTTGTTCAGCGCCTCCCAGGCCATGCCGCCGGTCAGCGCCCCGTCGCCGATCACGGCGACCACGCACCCCTCCTCCCCCCGCACCTGCCGGGCCTTGGCGAGCCCGTCGGCCCAGCCGAGCGCGGTGGAGGCGTGGCTGTTCTCGACGATGTCGTGCGCGGACTCCTCGCGCGAGGGGTAGCCGGACAGACCGCCCTTGCCGCGCAGCTTGGAGAAGTCCTGACGCCCCGTCAGCAGCTTGTGCACATAGCTCTGGTGGCCGGTGTCCCACACGATGCGGTCGACCGGCGACTCGAAGACCCGGTGGAGCGCGACGGAGAGTTCCACCACCCCCAGGTTGGGCCCGAGGTGCCCCCCGGTCCTGGCGACCGCGTGCACCAGGAACTCCCTGATCTCGTCGGACAGTTCGCCGAGTTCCGCCTCGGACAGCGCCTTCAGGTCACGTGGTCCCCGGATGCTCTCCAGAATCGTCACGCTCGGGCCCCCTCTCGGTCCGTGCCTCGCTTCAACCCACCGTCACTGCCGGTGTCCCCGAACCGGCCGGGGCGCTCGCGGCGACAGCGCGTCCGCGTCGTCCTGCGTCGGACACGCCACCCGCACGATCTGGCACCCCGACGCCGTCGGCTCCGCGATCCGCTGCAACGTCGCCCCGACGTCCGCCGTACGCGTCGTCGTCACCGACCGCACCGACACCGCGGCACCCCCGCCGACCGCCGGCGTCCCGACCTGGGTCCGACGGCTCCCGCGGCGCTCGGCGACCGGCCGGACCGGTACCTCCGGGACGCCCGGGGGGATCGGGGTCACGGTCTCACTCCCGGTTCCCGGAGACGGTCTCGCGCATGGCGCGCAGGGACTCCTTGAGCGAGCCCATGGTGGCGAGGACGGCGGTGGGCTCGTAGCCGCAGTGCGCCATGCAGTTGGCGCAGCGCGGGTCCTTGCCGCGGCCGTACTTGTCCCAGTCGGTCTCCTCGATGAGTTCCCGGTACGTCGGCACATAGCCGTCGCTCATCAGGTAGCAGGGGCGCTGCCAGCCGAACAGCGAGTAGTTCGGGATCGCCCAGGCCGTGCACGGGAAGTCGACCCTGCCCTCCAGGAAGTCCAGGAAGAGCGGCGAGTGGTTGAGCCGCCAGCGGCTGCGGTTGCCGCCCGCGAATGCCTTCTTGAACAGTTCGCGGGTCTGCTCGACGCCGAGGAAGTGCTCCTGGTCGGGCGCCTTCTCGTAGGCGTAGGCCGGCGAGATCATCATCTCGTCGACCTGAAGCTCGTCGTTGAGGAAGTTGAGCACCTCGACGACGGTCTGCGGGGTGTCGGTGTTGAAGAAGGTCGAGTTGGTGGTGACCCGGAAGCCGCGCCGCTTGGCCTCCTTGATCGCCTCGACGGCCTCGTCGAACACGCCTTCCTTCGCCACCGACTCGTCGTGCCGCTCGCGCAGCCCGTCGATGTGCACGGCGAAGGCGAAGTAGGGCGACGGGGTGAACTTCTCCATCTTCTTGCGCATCAGCATGGCGTTGGTGCAGAGGAAGACGTACTTGCGCCGGGCCACCAGCTGCCGCACGATCTCGTCGATCTGCGGGTGCATCAGCGGCTCGCCGCCGGCGATGGACACCATCGGCGCGCCGGACTCCAGCACCGCCCCGACGGCCTGGGCGACCGGCATGCGCTGCTTGAGCACGCCGGCCGGGTGCTGGATCTTGCCGCACCCCTCGCACTTGAGGTTGCAGGCGAACAGCGGCTCCAGCTCGACGATCAGCGGGAACTTGTCCCGCCTGCGGAGCTTCTGTTCGGCCAAGTAAGTAGCGACCTTGATGGACTGACGCAGCGGCATGGCCATCTGGCTCACCTCCTGGGGAGCAGCAAGGAACGGTGCCATTCATGGAAAGCGGGCAGAACGGAGCGAAGAACGCGGAAAGCCGATATTCCACCGCGCAGCGTTCCGATCCGGACGAGTTCGTGTTCTGGAGCGTCCACGACCACCCGGACGGCCGCAACCGGGCGCTCGCCCGTCCGCACGGCGCTCAGGAGCGTGGCCGCGGACTCCATGTCGGCCGCGATCGCGCCGGTCGCGAGCAGATCGCCGCGCTCCGGGCCGCGCACGACGTGATCCGATCCGGTGAGCGGACCGGTGTGGACGGTGCGGCCCGGGAGGGACCGCGTGAGTTCCTTCACGAGGAGGTCCGTCCCGACGCAGGCGACGGTCCCCGCCGGATCACGGGTCTCCTCGGCGACGACGAGGTCGCCCGGGTGCATCCCGGGCGCGAGCCCCGCGCAGAACCCGGTGGCGAGCACGGCGGCCCCGCCGAGCGCGGGGTCGGCCAGCACCCGGGACACCGAGCGCTCCGCCGCCCGGGGGCCCATGCCGGTGCGCAGGACCGTCACCGGTCCGCCGGCGTCCCCGCGCTCGCTCGTGCGCAGGGCGAACTGCTCGATACCGAGCGCGCAGGCGATCAGCAGCGGGGCGGGGGCGGGCTGCGGGCTCATCAGGCCCCCTTGGCCTCGGTGAGCGGGCCCTCCGCCCGGTCGGCGAAGGGCTCCCCGTACACATAGCGGCCGAGCGCGGTGAGCGGGAAGACCTGCCGGTAGAGGTGGTAGTTGATCGAGAAGTCCGAGGGGAAGCCGGTGCCGGTGAAGTACGGCTCGTCCCAGGAGCCGTCCGCCCGCTGGGTGGCCGCGAGCCACGCGACGCCCCGTTCGACCGCCGTGGAGTCCTTCTCCCCCGCCGCGAGGAGCGCCATCAGCGCCCACGCGGTCTGGGAGGCGGTCGAGGCGCCCTTGCCGCTCCACTCCCCGGCGTGCCGGTAGGAGCGCAGGTCCTCGCCCCAGCCGCCGTCGTCGTTCTGGACGGACTCCAGCCAGCCGACGGCCCGGCGGATCGCGGGGTGCGTCCCGGGGAGGCCGGCCGCGACCAGGGCGGGTACGACGGAGCCGGTGCCGTAGACGTAGTTGACCCCCCAGCGCCCGAACCACGAGCCGTCCGGCTCCTGTTCGGCGAGCAGCCAGCGCACGCCGCGCCGGGTGCGCGGGTCGCGGGTCAGGCCCTCGACCGCCAGCATCTCCACGACGTGCGCGGTGACGTCGGCCGAGGGCGGGTCGATGACCTCGCCGAAGTCGCAGAACGGCAGCCGGTTGGGGAAGGGGCTGGTGTTGTCGACGTCGAAGGCGCCCCAGCCCCCGTCCCGGGACTGCATGCCGAGGCTCCAGCGCACGCCGCGCCCGATCGCCCGCTCCATCCGCTCCCGGTCGGGGTGGCGGACCCGGCGCAGCGCGAGGACCACCTCGGCGGTGTCGTCGATGTCGGGGTAGTTGTCGTTGTGGAACTCGAACGCCCAGCCGCCGGGGGGCAGTCCGGGCCGGCGTACGGCCCAGTCGCCGCGGCGGACGATCTCCTCGCCGAGCATCCAGTCGGCGGCCCGGACGAGTTGCGGGTGGTCGGGCGGGACTCCCGCGTCCACGAGGGCGATCGTCGCGAGGCAGGTGTCCCAGACCGGCGACTGGCACGCCTCGATCATCCGGGCGCCGTCCTCGCGCCAGACGGCGAAACGGTCCAGGGACGCCAGTCCCGCGCGCATCACGGGGTGCTGGAGGTCGTAGCCGAGCAGGTGCAGCGCGATGACCGAGTACACCGCCGGGGGCTGGATGCCGCCCCAGCAGCCGTCGTTCTCCTGGCGCTCGATGATCCAGCGGGCCGCGCTGTTCATGGCGGCTCTGCGCAGTCCGCGCGGGGCGACCTTGCGCAGCCGGTGCAGCACCTTGTCCATCCGCTGGAAGGCGCCGTCCCAACTGGCCACCGGGGCAAGGGGCTTGGTCGGGTTGGGATGCGCGGGATCGGTGTGCAGCTCGTCGAGCGGAAAGGGTGCGGGACGGACCGGCCGCTGGGCGGAGACGATCGTCAGCGGGACGATGGTCTGCCGGGCCCAGCAGCCGAAGTCGTAGATGTTGAGCGGCACCCAGGTGGGGAAGTAGATGAGTTCTGGCGGGAGTTCGGGCAGGTCTTCCCACTTCCACCAGCCGAACAGGGCCAGCCAGATCCGGGTGAAGACACGGGCCTCGGCGATGCCGCCCCGATCGCGGATCCAGGCGGCGGCCCTGGCCATGTGCGGCGCGTCGGGCGGGTCCCCGGCCAGCCGCAGGGCGACGTACGCCTCGATGGTGGCGGAGAGTTCGCCGGGGCCGCCGTAGAAGGTCGCCCAGGTGCCGTCCTCGCGCTGCTCGCCCCGGATGAACAGCCCGGCGGCCCGGGTCGTGGCCTCGTCCCGGATGCCGATGAACTGACGGAGCAGCAGGTCCTCGGCGTCCATGGTGACGTTCGTCTCGAGGTCGCCCTTCCACCAGCCCTGGGCGTCCTGCTGGGCCAGCAGGAGGTCGGTGGCGCGGCCGACCGCGCGCACGGCGGCTTCGTGCACCCCGGCCGCCACGGGGGTCTGTGGGTCGGTGTCGCTGGCCGCGGCTGCCCGGGGACGCAGGGCCCCGGCGCTTCCGTCGGTCGTCGCTGTCATGGCTTCCCCTTCGTGCAGTGCTTGGTGGTGCGTCTGCTACGGGTCCGCCGTCGGCCGGTGCGCTGGACTCACGCCGCACCGGCCGGCGACTACGCGAGGGCTATTCGACCGATACCGATCATCTCTTCTCGCCGGGAGGGGATCATCTCTTTCGTACGACGACGAAGTCGGCGAGCGCCGTGAACTGCGCCCGGACCCGCTCGGGCATGTCGACGGCGTCGAGGGCCTCGACGGCGACGGCGTGCTGACGGCGGGCCTCACCGGCCGTCCACTCGCGCCCGCCCGCCTCCTCGATGAGGGCCGCGCGCGCGGCGAACTCCTCCTCGGAGAAGGTGGCGAAGTCGCTGCTCCTGGCGTCGGCGGCGAGGATCTCGCCCAGCCGCAGCGACGCCTTGCCGCCCTCCGCGAGCGCGGCCACGACGGGCAGCGACTTCTTGCGCTGGCGCAGGTCGCTCCAGGTCTGCTTGCCGGTGGAGACCGGGTCGCCCCAGATGCCGAGGAGGTCGTCGACGGCCTGGAAGGCGAGGCCCAGGTGGTAGCCGTAGCGCTCCAGGGCGTCGGCGGTGCGGTCGTCGGCGCCGCCGAGGACCGCGCCGATGGAGCTGGCGCAGGCGAGCAGGGCGCCGGTCTTGTTGCCCTCCATCTCCAGGCACTCCTCGACGCTGACGCGGTCGCGGTGCTCGTAGGAGATGTCCTGGGCCTGGCCGTCGATCAGGGCGCGGGTGGCGGTGGTCAGCCGGCGGGTGGCGCGGCCGGCCTCGACGGTGCCCAGTTCCAGCAGGAGTTCGTTGGCGAGGGCGAACAGGGCGTCGCCGACGAGGATCGCCTGGGCGGGTCCGTGCACCTTCCATACGGTGTCGCGGTGGCGGCGCTGCTCGTCGCCGTCCATCAGGTCGTCGTGCAGCAGGGAGAAGTTGTGGACGAGTTCGACGGCGACCGCGCCGGGGATGCCGGTCTCCGGTCCGGCGCCGGTGACCTCGGCGGAGAGCACCGCGAGGGCGGGGCGCACGGCCTTGCCGCCGTCGCCGGCCGTGGGGCGGCCGTCGGCGTCGATCCAGCCGAAGTGGTAGGCGGAGACGGTGTCCATGGGAGGGGCGAGACGGTCGACGGCCGCCCGCAGTACCGGCGTGGCCAGGGTCCTACCGCGCTCCAGGAGCGCGGTGACGTCCACCGCGGCCTCTCGAGCGGCCTTGGAGGCCGGGGGGACAGTGGGCACGTTCTCTCCTCTTGTTGCGGTGCCGGGGGTGCGGGAGCCTGCCGCCGCGCGCTCGTGGAGCATCACGCCGCCTCCTCGACGTCGAAGAGAGGGCGGGGGCGGGGCCGGCCCAGGGCGCCCAGCGCGGCGCCGGCCGCGCTCACGCCGCTGCGGACCGCACCCTCCATGGTCGCGGGCCACCCTGTGGCGGTCCACGCCCCGGCCAGGTAGAGGCCGGGAACATTGGTGCGGGCGCCGGGCCGCAGCCGCCCGACGCCGGGGGTCGGAGCGAACGTCGCCGTACGCTCCCTGGTCACGAAGAAGTCCCGCACCCGCGCCTCGCGCGCGCGGGGCAGCAGCCGCCGCAGTTCGGGCAGATAGCGCTCGCGCAGGACCGAGACGGGTTCGTCGATCTCGTCCTGCGCGGCGGACTGGGACAGGGCGAGGTACTGGCCGTCCCCGAGCCCGGAGGCCGCGGTGCGGTCGAACACCCACTGCACCGGGGTGCCGAGGGCGGTGAAGAAGGGGGCGGAGACCACCGTGCGGTCGTACACGACGTGGACGTTGAGGATCGGCGCGGTGCCGATCTCCAGCAGCCGCCCGGGATCGTCGAGGGCGCCCTCGGGCAGCAGCGCGTGGGCCTCGCGCTGGGCGGCGGCGAGGACGACCGCGTCCGCGGACAGCGTCTCGCCGGGAACCTCCACGTACCAGCGCCCGTCGTCCTCCCGGCGGACGGAGGTGGCCCGGGTACGGACCTCGGTACGCACTCCCGCGGAGTCGAGCGCCTTGCGCGCGAGGCGGTCGTGCAGGTCGCCCAGCGGCACCCGGGCCCAGCCGATGTCGGCCGCGCCCGGGTCGGACAGCAGACCCGTCTTGAACACCATCGCGGCGAGCCCCAGCGAGGCGTCGCCCGCGACCGCGTTGAGGGTGGCGACCCCGACCAGGTCCCACAGCGCCTCGACGGCGCGTGCCGACTGGCCGTGCGCGGTCAGCCAGCTGCCGAAGTCCTGTGCGTCCAGGTCCGGGTCGGCGGGGTCGAGTCCCTTGAGCGCGAGCGCGGCCCGCCCGACCCTGGCGCGCTCGGCGAGGGAGAGATGCGGATAGGCCGCCAGGGACCGGCCCAGGTGCAGGGGCACGGGCAGGGCGTCGCGCCGCAGTCTGCCGAGGCGCCGCCCCTCGGGGCGGTCCAGGTCGACGACGGGCACGTCGAGACGTTCCTGCAGGGGGGCGAGCGCCGTGCCCTCGATACGGTCGAGGAACCAGCGGTAGGCGGTGCAGCAGCGCAGGTAGACGTGCTGTCCGTTGTCGACCCTCAGCGCGCCGCGCCGGAAGGAGAAGGCGAGGCCGCCGAGCCGGGGCCGGCCCTCGACCAGGGTGACGCGCACTCCGGCGTCGGCGAGCGCGAGCGCGGCGGTGACCCCGGCGAGCCCGCCGCCGATGACGACGGCGTCGGGCCCGGAGCGCTGCGCCGAGTCCGCGTGCGGCCCGCGGGGCCGTGTGCCGTCGGTCATCGTGCGCCCTCCCCCGTACGAGCGCCGTGCCGCCGCTCGAAGGCCGCACGGCCGCTCGTCCCACTCAGGGACGCGGACCGGCCGCGGACGGTTGCCCGCCGCTTCCCACCGCCGGCATCACCCCGGACCGCGCTGTCCATCAGGTGCGCCTCCTGACGGCTCGGCGGGTGACGTGCCGGGTGTCCAGTCCTGACAGGCCGCGCACGGCGACGAACGCCTTCTCCCGGCCGGGCAGCGAGACCCGGCCGCGCAGCACGGCCTCGGGCTCGCGCTCGATGCGGTCGAGGAGGCGGCGGTAGATGCCCGCCATGGCGGCGACGCAGGCGCCGCTGCGGCGGTCGAGCATGGGGAGCAGCCGGTAGCCCTCGGCGAAGAGGGCGCGGGCCCGCCGCACTTCGAAGTGCACGAGGCCCGCGAAGTCGGAGCCCTGCGGCGGGGTCGGCCCGTCGAAGCCGGCCGAGCAGCCGAACTTGGCGAGGTCGTCGGAGGGCAGATAGGTGCGTCCGCCCTCCGCGTCCTCGCGGACGTCCCGGAGGATGTTGGTGAGCTGGAGCGCCAGGCCGAGCGTGTCGGCGTACTCGGAGGCGCGTTCGATGCCGCGCGCGTGGGGTTCGGTGCCGAAGACCCCGAGCGAGAGCCGCCCGATGGCGCCCGCGACACAGCGGCAGTAGACCTTCAGGTCGTCCCAGGTCTCGTAGGTCTCGCCGCGTACGTCCATCAGGACGCCGTCGATGAGTTCGTCGAGGCCGCCCAGCGGGATCGGGAAGGCGTCGGCGGCGTGGGCGAGGGCGACGGCCACCGGGTCGGTGTCGTCCTCGTCGACCTCGTGCTCGCGGACCCGCGTCAGCAGCTCCCGGGTGTCCTCCAGCCGGGCGGCCTTGACGTCGCCGGGCAGTGCGCCGTCGCCGATGTCGTCGACGCGGCGCGAGAACGCGTAGAGCGCCGACATCGCCCGGCGCTTCGGCGTCGGCAGCAGCCTGATGCCGTAGGCGAAGTTCCGGGCCTGCTGTCCGGTCACGGCCTCGCAGTAGCTGTAGGCGGCGAGTACCGGTGCGGACACGAGTGGTGCAGACTCCACGGCCCGGATCACCCCTCTCCTCGCAGAGTCACGCCCGCCTCGCGCAGCAGCCGGAGCTTGCCTGCCTTGGGCGGACCGGGCAGTACGTCGTATTCGGCGGCCGCGATCGCCCCGATCGCCGCCTTCCCCCCCGCCACGAAGCCCGCGAGCAGCAGCCTGAGCCTGCCGTGGACGCTACCCACGAGCGGGGCGCCTTCATCCAGGAGGCTCCGGGCGCGTTCGGTCTCGTACGCGATCAGCGCGCGCACCGATGCGCCGGCGGTTTTTTGGGCCAGGTCGTTTTCCTCCACGTGGAACCGCTTCATGTCCTCGGCCGGCAGATAGATCCGGTCACGGCCGAGGTCCTCGGCGACGTCCTGGAGGTGCTCGACGATCTGGAGCGCGGTGCACACCGCGTCGGAGCGGCGGATGCGCTCGGGCGTCGCGGTGCCGGTGACGGCGAGCACGAGCCGGCCGACGGGGTTGGCCGAGAGTTCGCAGTAGGCAAGCAGGTCGTCGTAGGTCTCGTAGCGGCCCACCAGCTGGTCCTGGCGGTTGGCGGCGATCAGGCCGAGGAAGGGCTCGGGGGTCAGCGAGCAGCGGCGGACCGTCGGCTGCAGGCGGCGCAGCAGGGGGTGGCGCGGGGTGCCGTCGAAGACGCGCCGCAGGTCGGCCTCGCAGGCGTCGAGGAGGACGAGGCGGTCGTCGGCGTCCTCGGGGGCCGCGCCGAGCAGCCGGGCGTCGGCGCCGCCGGCGGCGAGGTCGCCGTCACCGATGTCGTCCACGAGGCGGGCGAAGCCGTAGACGGCCATGAGGTCGGCGCGCCAGGCCCTGGGCAGGAAGAACGGCGCCACGGGGAAGTTCTCCACGGCTGCCTTGTCCAGCGTGCCGCGCACCGGGTCGGCGGCGCGCGTGTCGGGAGCGGTCACCGGGGACCGCCCGTCGCGGCTACGGCACGCTCTGCGCGGAGCTGGGGATTTTCCGTAGCCATTGCCGTCACATCTCCCGTTCTACACCGCGGACCCAATGCACACTATTTCGGACACGCCGCCCGGATGTCCGCGCACGCAGCCCGAAGAGCGGGGTCGCGCCCAATCGCCCCACTTGCCGCGTTTCGGTACCGGTACAGCTTACGTTGTACAAGGCGGCCCGGCCCGTGGGGGGTCCCGTACCGCACAAGAACACACCCGTTGGCGCCAAGATTCCGCGGATCAGCGGGAGTTGACGTTTCCTTCGCAGACGCGGGGCCCCGCCGGAACAGTTCCGGCGGGGCCCCGCGAAGCGCCATGGGCCGCTCGGCGGACCCGTGGGTGGACTACTTGCCCGTGAACTTCTCGTACTCCTTGATGACCTCGTCCGTCGGTCCGTCCATCCGGAGCTCGCCGCGTTCCAGCCACAGGACGCGGTTGCAGGTGTCGCGGATCGACTTGTTGTTGTGGCTGACCAGGAACACCGTGCCGGCTTCCTTGCGCAGCTCGCGGATGCGCTCCTCGGAGCGCTTCTGGAACTTGCGGTCACCGGTGGCCAGGGCCTCGTCGATCATGAGGACGTCGTGGTCCTTGGCCGCGGCGATGGAGAAGCGCAGGCGGGCCGCCATGCCGGAGGAGTAGGTCCGCATGGGAAGGGTGATGAAGTCGCCCTTCTCGTTGATGCCGGAGAAGTCGACGATCCCCTGGTAGCGGTCCTTGATCTGCTCGCGGGTCATGCCCATGGCGAGCCCGCCCAATATGACGTTGCGCTCTCCGGTGAGGTCGTTCATCAGTGCCGCGTTGACACCGAGCAGCGAGGGCTGGCCGTCGGTGTAGACCTTGCCCTTCTCCGCCGGGAGCAGGCCGGCGATGGCCCGCAGCAGGGTGGACTTGCCGGAGCCGTTGGAGCCGATCAGGCCGACGGCCTCGCCGCGGTAGGCGGTGAAGGAGACGCCGCGCACGGCGTGCACCTTGCGCACCCCGCGCTCCTCACCGCGCCTGAGGATGCGGCTCAGGGCGGCGGTGGCGCTGCCCTTGCCGCTCTTGGCGCCGTTGACGCGGTACACGATGTGCAGCTCGTCGGCGATGACGGTGGGGACGAACTCCCCCTGCGTGTGCTCAGCCACGGCCGTACCTCTCCTCCGCCTTCCAGAAGTACACGAAGCCGCCGACGAGGAAGAGCACGGCCCAGCCCAGGGCCGCCGCCCACACGTGGTCGGGGAGGTTGGCGGAGCCGTACCCGTCGATGAGGGCGAAGCGCATCAGGTCCATGTAGATCGCGGCCGGGTTCCACTGGAGGATCGTCGCGATCCACTCCGGCTTGCCCTCCAGCATGATCGGGATGGAGAACATCACGCCGGACGCGTACATCCACGTCCGCATCACGAACGGCATGAGCTGGGCGAGGTCCGGGGTCTTGGCGCCCGCGCGGGCCATGATCAGCGCGAGGCCGGTGTTGAAGAGGAACTGCAGCACCAGCACCGGGACGATCAGCAGCCAGGACATGGCCGGATAGCTGCCGAAGGCCACCGCGACGGCGAACAGGACGACCATCGAGAACAGCAGTTGCTGGAGCTGCTGGAGCGCGAAGGAGATCGGCAGCGAGGCCCGGGGGAAGTGCAGGGCGCGCACCAGGCCGAGGTTGCCCGAGATCGCCCGCACGCCCGCCATTACCGAGCTCTGGGTGAAGGTGAACACGAAGACGCCCGTGACCAGGAAGGGCACGTAGACCTCGCGTGACATGCCCCGGTCGGCCTGGAGGATCAGGCCGAAGATGAGGAAGTACACGGCCGCGTTCAGCAGCGGGGTGGCGACCTGCCAGAGCTGGCCGAGCTTGGCCTGGCTGTACTGGGCGGTCAGCTTCGCCCGCGAGAACGCGAGGATGAAGTGCCGCCGGTCGCGGAGCTGGCGGACGTACTCGAACAGCGAGGGCCGGGCGCCGCTCACGGACAGCCCGTACTTGGCCGCCAGCCGGGCCGCCGGAAGTCCCTCGTCGGGCGACGGAGGCGCGCTCACCGCGACCGAGCCGTCGTGCGTTGTCTCACTCACCTTGAAACTTTCGTCCTCGAGATGCACAGCGCCTGTGTGGGCATGGCATGTACCTGCGGCCGGGGTGCGCGGCCTGGTGGCTCTCCGGGTCGAGCTTGTCAGATGACAGGGGGCCGGCCCAGTCGAGTCAGCCGCCACACCGTACGCCACTTCATGGGCCTGCGGGGACCGCAGGAGGTGGCCCAGCCTTCGCGGAATCCGCCGAACCACGCCTTCAGGGCGGGCCGGGAGGGGCGGCGCAGCAGCGTCAGCAGCATCCAGACGCCGAGATAGACCGGGACGAGGGGGGCGGGGAGGTTGCGGCGGGCGAGCCAGACGCGGTTGCGGGCGACCATGCGGTGGTAGACCGCGTGCCGGGAGGGCGCGGTCGTCGGGTGGTACAGCACCATGTCGGAGCGGTAGTCGATCATCCAGCCGGCGTCCAGGGCCCGCCAGGCCAGGTCGGTCTCCTCATGGGCGTAGAAGAACTCGTCCGGCAGGGCGCCGACCTCGGCGAAGACCCGCGTGCGGACGGCGTTGGCGCCGCCGAGGAAGGTGGTGACCCGGGAGGAGCGCATCGGGTCGGAGGCCCGCAGCCGGGGGACGTGGCGGCGCTGGGTGACGCCGGTTTCGGGGTCGGCGATGCGGAAGCTCACGATGCCGAGGCCCGGGTCGGCGGTGAAGGCGGCGCGGCACAGCTCGGCGGTGTCGTGCTGGGCGAGGAGGCCGTCGTCGTCGAGGAAGAGCAGGACGTCGGCGTCGCGGCCGCCGGGGCCGAACGCCTCGATGCCGACGTTGCGGCCGCCGGGGATGCCGAGGTTCTCGGGCAGCTCGATGGTGCGGACGCCCTCGGGGACGTCCGGGACGGGCGAGCCGTTGCCGACCACGACCACCTCGACCGGGTCGCCGTCCTGCTTGGCGACGGAGTCGATCAGGGCCCGCAGTTCCTCGGGGCGGTTGCCCATGGTGATGACGACCGCGCCGACCTTCATGGCACTCACTTCAGCCTGCTGGAGGCGAGGATCGACACGAGGTGCAGCAGGGTCTGCAGCAGCGCGATCCCGGCGAGCACCGCGACGCCGAGGCGGGAGAAGAACAGGTCGCCGCGGACCTGGTCGGCGACGGCCAGGACGAGGATCAGCAGGGACGCCTCGATGCCGAGGACCAGCCGGTGGAACTTCAGGGCGGCGGCGGCCCTGCGGGCCAGCGCCATGCCCGAGGAGCGCATCTCGGCGGCGGCCTCCTTCACCGGCTCCTTGCCGGTCTGGTGGCGGGCGACCCCGACGAGGTCGGTCTCGGCCTTGATCAGGATGGCGCCGAGGGCGGCGAGGGTGCCGAGGAACGCCCACAGCCAGTCGATACGGCCGCTGCCCCACAGGTCGGCGGCGCGCAGCCCGAAGCCGACGAGGACGGCGGCGTCGGTGAGGTAGGCGCCGACGCGGTCGAGGTAGACGCCGCTGAGGGAGTACTGCTTCTTCCAGCGGGCGATCTCGCCGTCGACGCAGTCCAGCAGCAGATACAGCTGGACGCACACCACGCCCAGCACGGCGCCCGGGATCCCCGGCACGAGGAGTGCCGGGGCCGCGAGCACGCCGAAGACGGTCATCAGGTACGTGAGCTGGTTGGGTGTGACCCTGGTGTTCACCAGGTAGCGGTCGACCCGCAGGGACACCTCGCGCATGTAGAGGCGCCCCATCCAGTGCTCACCGCTGCGCCGGTCCTTGACCCCTGCGGGGTGGACGACCGGACGGAGTTCAGCTACCGATGGCCTTGACATAGTCGGCGTAGACGTCCTTGATCTGGTCGGTTGTCAGGTCGAGATGTTCGAGGATCGTGTAACGGCCCGGCCGGGTCTGCGGAGCGAACTCCACCGCCCGGACGAACTCGTCGTCCGTGAAGCCGATCTCCCCCGGCAGCACCGGCAGCCCGTGCCGGCGCAGCACCTGGGCCATGTACGCCGACTCCTCGTGCGCCCCGCGCAGATACATCGCGAAGGCCGCGCCCAGGCCGCACTGCTCGCCGTGGGCGGCCGCGCGCTGGGGGAACAGCAGGTCGAAGGCGTGGTTGATCTCGTGGCAGGCGCCGGAGGAGGGGCGGGAGTCGCCCGACACGGACATGGCGATGCCGCTGAGGACCAGGGCCTCGGCGAGCACCTGGAGGAAGCCGGTGTCCCCTATGCCGCCGGGGTGGCGCAGCACCGCCTCGCCGGCCTGGCGGGCGATCGCGGCGGCGAGGCCGTCGATCTTCTCGCCCCTGACCCGGTGGGCGAGTTCCCAGTCGGCGATCGCGGAGATGTTGGAGACGGCGTCGCCGATGCCGGCGCGCACGAAGCGGGCCGGGGAGGCGTGGATGACGTCGAGGTCGATCACGACCGCGATCGGGTTCGGCACACCGTAGGAGCCGCGCCCGGCGTCGTTGTCGAGGGTGGCGACCGGCGAGCACAGGCCGTCGTGGGCCAGGTTCGTCGGTACGGCGACGAGCGGCAGGCCGACGCGGGCCGCCGCGAACTTGGCGCAGTCGATGATCTTGCCGCCGCCGAGGCCGACGACCGCGTCGTAGTGGCCGGCCCTTATGTCGCCGGCCAGCCGGACCGCGTCGTCGAGGGTGCCGCCGCCGACCTGGTACCAGGAGGCGCCGGGCAGCGCGGGGGCGAGCCGCTCCCTGAGCCGGGCGCCGGAGCCGTTGCTGACGGCGACGGCCAGCTTGCCGGAGGGCGAGATGCGCTCGTCGGCGAGGACGCAGGCCAGGTCGTCGAGGGCACCCTGGCGGATGTCCACGACGACCGGCGAGGGGATCAGGCGGGTCAGTACTGGCACGCGATCTCCCGTCCGCGGGC
Organism: Streptomyces zinciresistens K42; assembly: GCF_000225525.1. Lineage (GTDB taxonomy): Bacteria > Actinomycetota > Actinomycetes > Streptomycetales > Streptomycetaceae > Streptomyces > Streptomyces zinciresistens. Next base: position 63,350 of record NZ_AGBF01000023.1, read on the forward strand.
GAGATCGTCGTGGTTGTCGATCTCCACCCACTTGACGTCGCCGATCGGCGCCACGTCGATACGGAAGCCGCGGTTCACGAGCTCCTGGTAGCCGTGCTCGTAGAACTGCTGCGGGTCGGTCTCCCACACCGTCTTCAGGGCGTCGGCCAGTTCGGGGGCGGCGTCGCCCTCGATGAGGGTCACCCCGATGTACTCGCCGGTGGCCTCGGCGGGGTCCATCAGCTTGGTGATCTTCGTCATGCCCCGGGCCGGGTCGGCGACGACCTTCATCTCCTCGTCGGCGAGGTCCTTGACGGTGTCGAGCGCGAGGATGATCCTCCTGCCCTCGCCGCGGGCGGCGAGCAGCGTCTTCTCGACGGAGACCGGGTGCACGGTGTCGCCGTTGGCGAGGATCACGCCGTCCTTGAGGGCGTCACGGCCGCACCACAGGGAGTAGGCGTTGTTCCACTCCTCGGCCTTGTCGTTGTCGATGAGGGTGAGCTTGAGGCCGTACGCGGCCTCCAGCGCCGCCTTGCGCGCGTAGACGGCTTCCTTGCGGTAGCCGACGATGACCGCGACCTCGGTGAGGCCGATCTCGGCGAAGTTGGCGAGGGTGAGGTCGAGAACCGTGGGTTCGCCCTCTATGCCCGCGGGACCCACCGGCACCAGCGCCTTCGGAAGGCTGTCGGTGTAGGGGCGCAGACGCCGTCCGGCGCCGGCCGCCAGCACGAGGCCGATCATGCGGGTTCTCCTTCATCGTGTACGGCGGGCGCGCCGCCCAGGTGAGCGGCCACCCAGAAGCGGATGCTCTCGGCGAGCACCACGAGGGCCACGGCCACGGCGAGGACCGTGAGCGCGACCGTGAGCTGCGCGGCGGTGAGCGCGGCGGCCAGGACGGTGACGAGCAGGGTCCGCCCTTCGTGTCCCCCGATGGCGCGCACCAGCCAGGCCGGGGGCGCACCTGCGTCGCCGCGGATGCGGTACACCGTGTCGTAGTGATGGTAGGCGACGGCCGCCACCAGGCCGAAAGCCGCAGGAAGTGCTCCGTTCACCCCGGCGACGGCGGCGAGGGCGAGGACGGTGCCGTATTCGGCCGCCCGGAAGACGGGCGGGACCAGCCAGTCGAGGGCGCCCTTGAGGGGGCGGGCGACGGCGAGCGCCGAGGTCGCGGTGTAGAGGAGTGCGGCGAGGACCGGCCAGGGCCCGCCGGGGCCGGTGAGGGCCGCCGTGGCGACGACCGCGGCGCCGCCGAGCAGGGCCGCGGCGGGGACGGCGAAGGCGGGGAGCCGGCGGGCCGCCGTGCCGAGGGGCCGCGCGAGGGCCT
>NZ_AGBF01000022.1 GCF_000225525.1 Streptomyces zinciresistens K42
GGCCGGTCCGCGGCGAGGCCGACAGCGGTCAGCGCGTACTCGGCCTGCTCCTCGGACTGGCCGCGGGCGACGCCGCCGGATGGCCGGCCGCCCGCCACCGGGCCGCCCGTATGCCCGACTGGACCCGCCGGCTCACACGCGAGCTGGAGACCTTCGCCGAGCAGAACGCCACCACCACGCTCCCGGTGCCCATCGCCCTCAACCAGCCCCCGGAGCCGCTGCGCCTCGGCCCCTCCGACGACGCGGAATGGGCGGCCTTCACAGCGGAGGCGCTGCTGCGGGCGGGCGACGACACCGCCCTCGGCGACCTCAGCCGGGAACGCCGCACCCGCGCCGCCATCGACCTCACCTGGAACGCCCTGGCCGCCGAGGTGGCCGCCGCCGCCGACCGCGCGCCCGAGGTCGAGTCGGCCGTACTGCCCCTGCGCGCCCGGATCTCGGTGCGCGCCGGACTCGGCAACCTCGCCACCGGTCTGCGCCCGCCGGCCACCGGCCACGACAACCCCCACCACTTCGACGACGCGGCCTGCGTCCGGGCGTGCGTGCTGGCCGTCGCCCACCCGGGCGACCCCCGCGCCGCGGCCGGCCTCGCCGAGTTCGACGCCCGCTACACCCAGGACGGCGACGGCGTGCACGGTGCGCGGGCGATGGCCGCGGCCCTGGCCCTCGCGCTGGCCGGCGCGGACGCCGCCGCGTGTGTGTCGGCCGCGCTCGCCGAACTGCCCGAGGCCACGGAGATCGGCCGCAACGCCCGCCACGCGCTCACCCTCGCGCGCGGCGCCGACAGCGCGTTCGCCCTGGTCCCCCTGCTGGAGCACCAGATCGTCGACCACGTCTACAGCTACGGCGTCGCCGCCGCCGAGACCGTCCCGGTCGCCCTCGCCCTCGTGGCCGCCTCGCACGGCCGGATCGCCGAGGCGGTGCCCGCGGCGGCCTGCCTGTCGCGGGTCGCCGACTCGGCACCGGCCCTGGCGGGGGCCCTGACCGGCGCGCTCGGCGGCGGCGCGGCGATCCCCGCGGCCTGGCGCGCGGCGTGCCGCACCCTCTCCGGCTGCGCGCTCCCCCGGCTGACGGGCACCGACCTGGTGGAACTCGCCGAACTGCTGGTAGCCGTACAACCGGCCCGACCGGAGGGATGATTCGGGCATGACGCCCATCGCAGAAGAAGGCAGAGGGCCGCGTCTCGACGAGCGGATCACCGGCGCCCTGGTCGGCGCGGCGGTCGGCGACGCCCTCGGCGGGCCGGTGGAGGGCTACTCCCCCGACCAGATCCTGGAGCGCCACGGCGGCCGCGTCCACGGCGTCGTCGGCCCCTGGAACGGCGACGCCTGGCGCACGGCCCGCCCCCTCGCGCCGTACCACAAGGGCGACGGCCACGTCACCGACGACACGTTGATGACCCACGCGCTGATCCGCGTCTACGCGGCCGTCCGCGACCACCTGGACGCGTACGCCGTCGCCGACCACCTGGTCCCGGACCTGATGACGAACCCCCGCTGGATCCCGGAGCTGGAGGCCGAGGCGCTGCCCCTGCACCGCGTCTTCCTCGCCGAGAAGTGGCTGGTGGCCAGAATCCACTACGGCCACGCGGACCCGCGGGAGGCCGGCGTCGGCAACATCGTCAACTGCGGTGCCGCGATGTACATGGCCCCCGTCGGCCTGGTCAACGCGGCCGATCCGGGGGCGGCGTACGCCGAGGCGCTGGACGTCGCGGGCGCCCATCAGTCCTCGTACGGCCGGGAGGCGGCGGGCGTGTTCGCGGCGGCCGTCGCGGCGGCGTGCGCCCCCGGCGCGACACCTGACTCGGTCGTGGCGGCCTGTCTCGCCGTGGCCCGGGACGGCACGCGCACGGCGATCGAGAAGGTCTGCGAGGCGGCCCGCGGGCACACGGACTTCGAGTCCGCGCTGCTCCCGCTGCGCGCGGCGGTCGCCCCCTACGACACGGTCGGCCCCGACTACCGGCGGCCCTCGCTGGGCGCGCGCAGGCCCTCGCGGCTGCACGCCGTCGAGGAACTCCCCGTCGCCCTGGGCATGTTGCTGGTCGCGGGCGGCGACGTCCGGCAGGCCGTCCTGGGCTCGGTCAACTACGGCCGCGACTGCGACTCGATCGCCACGATGGCGGGCGCGCTCGCGGGCGCGCTCGGCTCACCGGTCCCCGAGGACTGGGCGAAGGCGGTCGCCGAGGCCAGCCGGCTGGACCTGTGGGAGCCCGCGCGCACCCTCACCGGGGTGGCCCGCGAGATCCACTCCCGTGACGTGCGCCGCCGCCGCGCGCACGAGGCGGCGTTCGCCGCGCTGGAGGGCCGGCCGTGCTCCGGCTGACCTGGGTGCAGCCCGAGGACCTCCTCGGCCACGAACTGCGCCAGGCGGCCCTGGACGGCCGGGAGCCGGCCCGCGTCGCGGAGCGCTGGCGGGCGGCGGGCGGCGGCGAGGCCCCCCTCGCGGCGGGCGCCTCACCGCGGCCCGCGTCCCGCTGCCTGCGGACCCTGGCCGAGGACCTGCTGGACGAACTGGCGGACCTGCCCAGCGGGTTGGCGGACCTGGAGCCCACCGGCCTCGCGCGGATCAGGGCCGCCTGCCCGGCCTGGCCCGCCCCGGCCGCGTCCCGGACCGTGCCCGCCGTGCACCGCTTCGAGGCGGCCTGGCTGGGCCGCGCCGTCGGCTGCCTGCTCGGCAAGCCGGTGGAGAAGCTGCCCCTCGGCGCGATCCGCGCACTCGCCGCGGCCACCGGCAACTGGCCCCTGAACACGTACTTCACGGCCCGGGGCGTCCCCGCGGAACTGCTCGCGGCCCACCCCTGGAACCGGCGCTCGGCGGCCACGTCCCTCGCCGAGAACATCGACGGGATGCCCGAGGACGACGACCTCAACTACCCGCTGCTCAACCTCCTGTTGGTCCGGCGCCACGGCCGCGGCTTCAGCACCGCGGACGTGGCCCGCCTCTGGCTCGACGAGCTGCCGCCCGGCCGTACCTTCACCGCCGAGCGGATCGCCGTGCGCAACCTCCTCCTCGGCATCGAACCCCCGGACACCGCCCGCCACCGCAACCCCTTCCGGGAGTGGATCGGCGCCCTCATCCGCGCCGACGTGCACGGCTGGACCAACCCCGGCGACCCCGCCGCCGCGGCCGAACAGGCGCACCGCGACGCGGTCCTCACCCACACCGCCAACGGCGTCTACGCCGCGATGTTCGCGGCGGCGGTCGTCGCCGCGGCGGCCACCGCGGACGGGCCCGGGGACGTCCACCGCTGCCTGCGCACCGGCCTCACCGTGGTCCCGCCGCGCTCACGGCTGGCCCGCGCGGTCCGGGACGCGATCCGGCTGGCGGGCGAGCACGCCGAGTTCGACACGGTCGTGGACCGGCTGCACGCCGCCCACGCGGGCACCCACCACTGGGTCCACGCCGTCCCCAACACCGCGCTGATCGCCGCGGCCCTCACCCACGCCGACGGCGACTTCACCGGATCCGTCTGCCGTGCCGTGTCGGGCGGCTGGGACACCGACTCCAACGGCGCCGCGGCCGGCGGCGTCGCCGCCCTCCTCGCCGGTTCGCCCGCCGCGCTCCCGGCCCGCTGGACGGCCCCCCTCAAGAACCGGCTCAGCACCTCCGTCGGCGCCTTCGACGGCACCGGCTTCGACGAACTGGCCCGGCTCACCCACCGCCCCACCCCCTCGGAGGCCGCTCGCCCATGACCGACATCGTCGTGCTCGGCAGCACGAACATGGACCTCGTCACCTATGTGGAGAAGGCCCCGCAGCGCGGCGAGACCGTGCCGGGCCGGGAGTTGCGCACCATCCCCGGCGGCAAGGGCGCCAACCAGGCCATCGCGGCGGCCCGCGCGGGCGGCACCGTCTCGATGATCGGCGCCGTCGGCAACGACGCCTTCGGCACCCGGCTGCGCTCCACCCTCGAACACAGCGGCGTGGACACCGACGACCTCCGCACGGCCGACGGCCCCTCCGGCACCGCGCACATCGTCGTCGACGCCGAGGGCGGCAACGCGATCGTCGTGGTCCCCGGCGCCAACGGCACCCTCGACCACCTCAGCCCCGGCGACGAGGGCGTCATCGCCTCCGCCTCGACCCTGCTGCTCCAGCTGGAGATCCCGCTCCCCGCGGTGCTGGCCGGCGCGCGGGCCGCCCGCCGCCACGGCGTCCGCACGGTCCTCACCCCCTCCCCCGCCCAGCCGCTTCCCGGCGAACTCCTCGCCGCCGTCGACCTGTTGGTCCCCAACGAGCACGAGGCCGCCGTCCTCACCGGCCGCACCGACCCGCGCGAGGCGGCCGGCGCGCTGCTCGACCGGGTGCCGGAGGTGGTCGTCACCCTGGGCGCCGCGGGCTGCCTCTACGCCGCCCGCGGCGCCGAGCCGCTGACCGTGCCCGCCCCCGAGGTCACCGCCGTCGACACCACGGGCGCGGGCGACACCTTCGTCGGCGCCCTCGCGGTCGCCTCCGGCGAGGGCCGCCCCATGCCGGACGCCCTGCGGTGGGCGGCCGCGGCGGCCGCGCTGTCGGTGCAGCGCGAGGGCGCCACGGTGTCGATGCCGTACCGCCCCGAGATCGACGAGCTGTACGCGTCATGAGCGCCCCCGGCACCCGGCCCCCCGCCCCCCTGACCGGACTGCGCGTCCTGGACCTCGCCACCCTGTTCGCGGGCCCGCTGTGCGCCACGATGCTCGGCGACTTCGGCGCGGAGGTCATCAAGGTCGAGCACCCCGACCGGCCGGACCCCTGCCGCGGCCACGGTCCCGCGAAGGACGGGGTGGGCCTGTGGTGGAAGGTCCTGGGCCGCAACAAGCGCACCCTCACCCTGAACCTGTCCCGGCCCGGCGGCCGCACCACCCTGCTGCGGCTGGCCGCGACCGCGGACGTCGTCGTGGAGAACTTCCGCCCCGGCACCCTGGAGAAGTGGGACCTCGGCTGGCAGGAGCTGTCCGCCGTCAACCCCCGGCTGATCCTCACCCGCGTCACCGGCTTCGGGCAGTTCGGCCCCTACGCCCGCCGGCCCGGCTTCGGCACCCTCGCCGAGGCGATGAGCGGCTTCGCGGCGCTCACCGGCGAACCGGACGCGCCCCCGACGCTGCCGCCGTTCGGCCTGGCCGACTCCATCGCGGGCCTGGCGACCGCGTACGCCGTGATGACCGCGCTGGCCGCCCGTGAGCGCACCGGCGAGGGCCAGGTCGTCGACATGGCCCTCATCGAGCCGATGCTGCTGGCCCTCGGCCCCCAGCCGACCTGGTACGACCAGCTCGGCTATGTCCAGGAGCGCACCGGCAACCGCTCCGCGAACAACGCCCCGCGCAACACCTACCGCACCGCGGACGGCACCTGGGTAGCCGTCTCCACCTCCGCGCAGTCGATCGCCGAGCGGGTGATGCACCTGGTGGGGCGCCCCGAACTGATCGAGGAGCCGTGGTTCGCGACGGGCGCCGACCGGGCCCGCCACGCCGACGTCCTGGACCGGGCGGTCGGCGACTGGATCGCCCGCCACACCCGCGCGGACGTCCTCGCCGCCTTCGAGAAGGCGGAGGCGGCCATCGCCCCGATCCAGGACGTACGGGAGGTGATGACCGACCCGCAGTACGCGGCCCTGGACACGATCACCACCGTCGAGGACCCCGAACTCGGGCCGCTGCGCATGCAGAACGTCCTGTTCCGGCTGTCCGCCACGCCCGGCGCCGTCCGCTGGGCCGGCCGCCCGCACGGCGCCGACACCGACGAGATCCTCGGCGAGCTCGGCATGACGGCGGCCGAGCTGGCGGACCTGCGGGCGGAGGGCGCCCTGTGACGGACCCGGCGGGCACCGCCCCCTACCCGCTGACCTGGCTGTACGCCCCCGGCGACCGGCCGCGCGTGGTGGCCCGCGCCCTGACCTCGGGTGCCGACGTCGTCATCGTCGACCTGGAGGACGCGGTGGCCCCGGACCGCAAGGACTACGCGCGGGCGGCCACGGCCGACCTGCTCTGCGAGGCCGGTCATCCGGTGCCCGTCCACGTCCGGGTGAATCCGCTGGGCACCCCGCGCGCCGAGCGGGACGTGACGGTGCTGGCGGCCCTGCCCGGCCTGGCCGCCCTGCGGCTGCCGAAGGTGACCGCGCCCGAGCAGATCGTCCACCTCGCCGAGACCACCCCGGCGTCGGCCCCGGGCACCACCCCGCTGCACGCCCTGCTGGAGTCGGCCCTCGGCATCGAACGGGCGCACGCGATCGCCGCCGCCCACCCGTCCCTGCGCGGCATCTCGCTCGGCGAGTCCGATCTGCGGGCCGACCTCGGCGTACGCGAGGACGCGGGCCTCGACTGGTGCCGCTCCCGCGTCGTGGTGGCCGCGCGGGCGGCGGGGCTGTCGCCGCCCGCGCAGTCGATCCACCCGGACATCCGGGACCTGGAGGGGCTCGCGGCGTCCTGCGCCCGGGGCCGCACCCTGGGCTTCCTGGGCCGGGCGGCCATCCACCCCCGTCAGCTCCCCGTGATCGAACGGGCCTATCTGCCCACGGAGGCGGAGCTGGAACAGGCGGAGACCGTCGTCAAGGCGGCCACCGCCCAGCAGGGCGCGCAGGCGCTCCAGGACGGCACGTTCATCGACGCGGCCGTGGTCGCCGCCGCGCAGCGCACCCTCACCCTGGTCCGCCGCACCTGACCCGGCCGCGGCAACGCGAAGGGCGCCCGGATCACTCCGGGCGCCCTCCGTGCGTACGGTCGGTCTCACGCCTTCTTGGCCGTCGACCCCGCCTCGTCCTTGGCCTCGCCGGGTCCTTCGCGCGACACGTCGTCGCCGTCGCCGTGCTTCCCGTCACCGGTCGCCGTGTCCGTGGCCGTGTCCGCCTGATCCGTGGCGGCGTCCTCGGTCCCGGCGTCGTCCTTCGCGGTGTCCGCGGCCGCGGAGCCGTCGTCGTCGGAGGCGCCCGGCTCGACCACGGCCTCCCGGCCCGGCCGCTTCTTCGAGGAGAGCACGATGTAGACGACCGCGAGCACGAAGACGACCAGCGCGGTCCAGTTGTTCAGGCGCAGCCCGAGGATCTGCTTGGCCTCGTCCACCCGCAGGTACTCGACCCAGAACCGGCCCACGCAGTAGGCGGCGACGTACAGCGCGAACGCGCGCCCGTGGCCGAGCCGGAAGCGGCGGTCCGCCCAGATCACCAGCACGGCGACGCCGATGCTCCACAGGGACTCGTACAGGAAGGTCGGGTGGTAGGTGCCCGGCACCCGCCCGTCCGTCGAGGACGTGATCTCCAGCGCCCACGGCAGATCCGTGGGACGGCCGTACAGCTCCTGGTTGAACCAGTTGCCCCAGCGGCCCAGCGCCTGGGCGATGGCGATACCGGGGGCGATGGCGTCGGCGTAGGCGGGCAGCGGGATACCGCGTCGGCGGCAGCCGATCCAGGCACCCACCGCGCCCAGCGCGATCGCGCCCCAGATACCGAGTCCGCCTTCCCAGATCTTGAAGGCGTCGACCCAGTTCCGGCCTTCGCCGAAGTAGAGCTGGTAGTCGGTGATCACGTGGTAGAGGCGTCCGCCGACCAGGCCGAACGGCACGGCCCAGACCGCGATGTCGGCCACCGTGCCGGCCCGCCCGCCCCGGGCGATCCAGCGTTTGTTGCCGAGCCAGACGGCTACGAAGACACCGAGGATGATGCAGAAGGCGTAGCCGCGCAGCGGAATGGGACCGAGGTAGATCACTCCGCGCGACGGGCTGGGGATGTAGGCAAGTTCCATGGCAAGGACGACGCTACCCTGCCGGGCCGCACCGGTGGCGGGCAGCCCGGCTACGGGTCCATAACGGGCGGTGCCCGGCGCGGGCCCCGCGGCCCCGGCTCAGCCGGCGGCGGCCTGCTCCACCATCTGCTTGAGCTTGGCGGGCGTCATCGTCTGGTCCTGGTAGATGTTCTTGCCGTTCAGCAGGACGGTGGGGGTGCCGCTGAAGCCGCCCTTCTGGAACGCCTCGGCGGACTTCTTGACCCAGCCGCTGTGGGTGCCCTTCTCCACGCACCGCCGGAAGGCGGGCGTGTCGAGGCCCTGGACCTTGCCCGCCAGCTTCAGCAGCGTGCTGTTCTCGGCGAAGGCGTCGTCGGTCTCCGGGGGCTGGTTGCGGTAGAGCACCTCGTGGTACTGCGGGAACTTCCCGACGTCCTGGGCGCAGGCGGCGGCGTTGGCCGCGTTGTGCGAGCCGTTGCCGCCCATGTTGCCGTCGATGATCGTCGCAAGGTGGTACTCGACCTTGAGCTTGCCGGCGTCGGTCAGCTCCTTGACCGTCGAGCGGTACGCGTCCTCATAGGCCCGGCAGGCCGGGCAGCGGAAGTCCTCCCAGACCGTGAGCGTCGACTTGGCACTCTCCTTGCCCACCGGGATCGCGAGGCCGTCCTTGCCCTGGGCGCCCGAGGGGCCGACGACCGGACCGGCGTCGCTGCCGCCGTCCTTGCCCGCGTTGGCCGCCACGACGCCGATCACCGCCGCGAGGCCCAGTACGCAGACGACGCTGGCGCCCACGATCAGCGCACGGCGCCGCTTGTCGGCGGCCTTCTGCTTCTCCCGCTCGACCGCCAGCCGCTCGCGGGCGGTCCGCTTCCCGTCACGATTCTTTTCGCTCACACCCGCAGGAACGAACCGGGGAGGCGCACCGCGCCTCCCCGGTCCCAGGTCCACCCGTTCGAGCGACTCGTACGAAAGACCCTTTGTCGGACAGTTCCTCCGCCCGGCGGCTGCTACGCCCGGCGGCTGCTACGCCCGGCGGCGCACGCCCTCGGCCAGCTCGCCCGCGAGCGCGCGGACCGCCTCGACGCCCGCCGCCTCGTCGGGCGCGTCCAGCATCCGCTTGACGAAGGCCGAACCGACGATGACGCCGTCGGCGAAGCCGGCGACCTCGGCCGCCTGGGCGGCGTCGGAGACGCCGAGCCCGACGCAGACGGGCAGCGGGCTGCCGGTGGCGCGGGTGCGCTCCACCAGGTCCTGCGCCTGGGCGCCGACAGACGCGCGGGTGCCGGTGACCCCCATCAGGGAGGCCGCGTAGACGAAGCCGCTGCCCGCCGCGGTGATCTTCGCGAGCCGTTCTTCCCTGCTGCTGGGCGCCACGACGAAGACCGTCGCGAGCCCGTGCTTGTCGGCGTGCTCCCGCCACAGGGCCGACTCCTGGACCGGCAGGTCGGGCAGGATGCATCCGGCGCCGCCCGCCTGCGCGAGCTCCGCGGTGAAGCGCTCGACGCCGTAGCGGTCGACGGGGTTCCAGTACGTCATCACGAGGATCGGCTTGCCGGTGGCCTCGTACGCCTCGCGGACCGTGCGCAGGACGTCGGCGATCCGGACACCGCCGCGCAGGGCGATGTCGTCGGCGGTCTGGATGACGGGGCCGTCCAGGACGGGGTCGCTGTGCGGCAGCCCGACCTCCACGACGTCGGCGCCGCCGTCGAGGGCGGCCCTGACCGCCGCGATGCCGCCGTCCACGGTCGGGAACCCGGCCGGGAGGTAGGCGATGAGCGCCGCGCGCCCCTCGGCCTTCGCGGCGGCGAGGGTGTCGCTCAACAGCTGGATGGTGCCGCTCACTTGGCGTCCCCCTCGATCTCGGCGGCGTCGGTGTCCGCGTCGGCCGCGACCTCGGCGTCGGTGTCGTACAGGCCGAAGTAGCGTGCGGCGGTGTCCATGTCCTTGTCGCCGCGGCCGGACAGGTTGACGACGATCAGGCCGTCCTCGCCCAGCTCCCTGCCGACCTCCAGGGCGCCGGCGAGCGCGTGGGCGCTCTCGATCGCCGGGATGATGCCCTCGGTGCGCGACAGCAGGCGCAGTGCCCGCATGGCCGCGTCGTCGGTCACCGCGCGGTACTCGCCGCGGCCGCTGTCCTTGAGGTAGGAGTGCTCGGGGCCGATGCCGGGGTAGTCCAGGCCGGCCGAGATCGAGTACGGCTCGGTGATCTGGCCCTCGTCGTCCTGGAGGACGTAGGAGCGCGAGCCGTGCAGGATGCCGGGTTCGCCCGCGGTCAGGGTGGCCGCGTGCTCACCGGAGCCGATGCCGTGCCCGGCGGGCTCGCAGCCGATGAGGCGGACGTCCGCGTCGGGGATGAAGGCGTGGAAGAGGCCGATGGCGTTGGAGCCGCCGCCGACGCAGGCGACCGCCGCGTCGGGGAGGCGGCCGGTGCGCTCCAGGAGCTGGCGGCGGGCCTCGACGCCGATGACGCGGTGGAAGTCGCGGACCATGGCCGGGAAGGGGTGCGGGCCGGCGACCGTGCCGAAGAGGTAGTGGGTGCGGTCGACGTTGGCGACCCAGTCGCGGAACGCCTCGTTGATGGCGTCCTTGAGGGTGCGGCTGCCGGACTTCACGGCGACGACCTCGGCGCCGAGCATGCGCATACGGGCCACGTTCAGGGCCTGGCGCTCGGTGTCGATCTCGCCCATGTAGATCGTGCAGTCGAGGCCGAACAGCGCGCAGGCGGTGGCGGTGGCGACGCCGTGCTGGCCGGCGCCGGTCTCGGCGATCACCCGGGTCTTGCCCATCCGCTGGGTGAGCAGGGCCTGGCCGAGCACGTTGTTGATCTTGTGGGAGCCGGTGTGGTTGAGGTCTTCCCGCTTCAGGAAGATCCGGGCGCCGCCGGCGTGTCCGGCGAACCGCGGCACCTCGGTGAGGGAGCTGGGGCGGCCGGTGTAGTGGACCAGCAGGCCGTCGAGCTCGCGGGCGAACTCGGGGTCGTGCTTGGCCTTGTCGTACTCGACGGCCACCTCGTCCACGGCGGCGACGAGCGCCTCCGGGATGAAGGTGCCGCCGAACGCGCCGAAGTAGCCCTCGGCGTCGGGGACCCGGCCCTCCGGGTCGGGGATGAAGAACTCGCTGGGCATGCGGATACCTCACGGTGAGTGCGGAGAAGAGACACTGTTCGCCGTGGGGCGGGGGGTGATCACACGACCGCGGTCCGTGTGCGGTCGCTCGGGCGGCTCCCCGCGCCCCTGGGGGCGCGCTGCCATCGGCGGCCGTTGACCTGCCCGGGTTCGTCCCCGATGACGTAGCGCACGCGACGGCCGTGCACCCGGCGTGCGGGCGCGCGGCAGCCACGGGGGCGGCAGCCGCGCGCGAGGCGGGCGTACCTGTCCGTGGTCGTCGTCGTGGGCGTCATCGGGGCGACTCTATCGGGTGATCAGCCGCGGCCGTGCCGCAGCGCGGGGTGCTCGCCGGCCGCCACCAGGTCGGAGACCGCGGCCTTCGGGTCCTTGCCGGTGACCAGCGACTCGCCGACCAGGACGGCGTCGGCCCCGGCGTTGGCGTAGGCGATGAGGTCGTGGGGGCCGCGCACGCCCGACTCGGCCACCTTGACGAGGGTGTCGGGGATCTCCGGCGCGATCCGCTCGAAGGTGCCCCGGTCCACCTCAAGGGTCTTCAGGTTGCGGGCGTTGACGCCGATGATCCGCGCGCCCGCGTCCACCGCGCGCTCGACCTCGTCCTCGTCGTGCACCTCGACCAGCGGGGTGAGGCCGATGGACTCGGCGCGCTCGATCAGGGACTCCAGCGCGGGCTGTTCGAGGGCCGCGACGATCAGCAGCGCGAGGTCGGCGCCGTACGCGCGGGCCTCCCACAGCTGGTACGAGGTGACGATGAAGTCCTTGCGCAGGACCGGGATGTCCACACGCGCGCGGACGGCCTCCAGGTCGGCCAGCGAGCCGCCGAAGCGGCGCTGCTCGGTGAGGACGGAGATGACGGCCGCGCCGCCCGCCTCGTAGTCGGCGGCGAGCGCGGCGGGGTCGGCGATCGCGGCCAGCGCGCCCTTGGAGGGGCTGGAGCGCTTGACCTCGCAGATGACCTTGACGCCGTCGCCCTTGAGCGCGGCGACGCCGTCCTTGGCGGCGGGGGCCTTCGCCGCGCGCTCCTTGAGCTCGTCGAGGCTGACGCGCGCCTGCCGCTCCGCGAGGTCGGCACGGACTCCGTCGATGATCTCGTCGAGCACACTCACGCGAGCGGCCCCCTTTCAGACGGTCGGCTGTGAAAGCGGTACGAAACCGGTGGTCACTGCGATGGTATCCGGAGCGGGGCGCGGGCCCCGCATCCGGTTGACGGCGGTCCCACTACCTGGACGTCCGCCGGTGATCAAGGATGCAGCCAGCCACCGAACGGCAGGTTCCGGACAAGGGTGAAGACCAGCGTCAACGTGCCGAGCGCCCACATCCGCGCCGGTGAGAGGTCGAGGCGCGGCGGCCGCCCGCGCACGGCGCGGACCACCCAGACGGTCCACAGCACGGCGAGGACGGCGAACCCGGCGACGGCGAGGGCGTTCGCCTGGAGGGCCGCCGGGAGGTCGCCCCCGACCAGGGCGTGGGCGCTGCGCAGTCCGCCGCAGCCGGGGCAGAAGACGCCGGTCAACCGCAGGAGCGGGCAGGGCGGGTAGTGGCCGGGTTCGTTGGGGTCGACGGCGCCCACGTAGGCGAAGGCGGCCGCGACGGCGGCGAGCACGCCCACCGGAACGGCCAGCCGTGCCGGCAGGGAGCGCGCGCCGGTCCGGGTCACCCGCTGGGTATCGGCGTTCACATCACGCATTGTGCCCCGCTCACGCGAGAGGGGCGCCCCCGGGCACGCCGTACGGTGCCCGGTCGCCCCTCGGCGGAGACTGGCTCCGGTCAGCTCCTGGCAGCCGCCGCCTGGGCCGCCTGCTCCCTGAGCGACTCCAGGTGGGCGTCCTTGGTCTGGCCCATGCCCATCGAACTCATGAGCCGGCCGACGACGCCGCCGAGGACGACGATGGCCATGCCCGCCCAGAAGCCCGCCGGCACGGCCATCACCATGAAGACGCCCGAGACGCAGAAACCGATGAAGGCGATCGAAACACCGGTCCAGGCGGCCGGGGTGTGACCGTGGCTGCTGCCCGCCATTGCTTGCTCCTCGTTGCCGTGTACGTGTCGTACGTGGGTGAGCCCGTCGCTCGCTGCCATTGTCCCGCACGCCCACCGGCGCCGTGCTCGGGGGTCGCCGCACACCCGGCCGGGACCCCGGCGAGGGCCGCCGCGGGCGGAGGGCGGCGCGGTGCTGGGGCGGGTTTCGAAAGGAGCGTCGTCCGCCCGCAGGGCGGGCGGGACTTTCGAAACCCGCCCTAGGCTCCGGTCGGGTCCTCGCCGCGGTCGAGGGCCTTCCAGAGCTCCTCGGGGCGGTCGGGGTCGGGCGCCCGGGAGGCGGCGCGGGAGCGGGGGGCGCCGCCGCGCTCGTAGCGTCCGCCCATGCCCGGCCACTGCCGTCCGTAGCGCAGCGCCAGCAGTCCCGCGAGCAGGATCAGGGCACCGCCGACGGCCGCGACGTACGGCCACGCGGTGTGGGTGAGGGCCTGGACGGTGGCGGAGGTGTCGCCGGACGCCTCGGCGGCCTTCTCGTCGAGGGCCGCGCTGTCGGAGACGCCGGTGAGGGCGGCGGCGACGGTGCCCGCCCCGGAGAGCGCGAGCAGCCCGGCCACCAGGAGGCGGCCGGCCCGGCGCACGGCGAAGACGGCGACGAGCGCGGCGAGTCCCACTACGGCCAGGGCCGCGGGGACACCCGTGACGTCGCTGCCCTTGGCGGTGAGCGGGAAGGCGCCGCCGCCCACCGCGGTCGTGCCCTGCGACCAGAGCTGGCGGGTGGACAGCAGCGCCACGGCCGAGCCGAGGGCCCCGCACAGCAGGGCGACGGCGAGGCTCAGTCGGCCCGCCCGGACGGCGGCCGGGGCTTCGGAACGGGGGTGAGGTACGGCAGTCACGTACTCCACTATCGCCCGGACCCGCGACGATCGGTCACCCGGGGTTCACGTGAGACGGGCCACGCGGGTCACCGGGCGGTCACGGCCGGCCGAGCCGGTTGGCGGTGTGCACCGCGCGCAGCACCGCCGCCGCCTTGTTGCGGCACTCGGTGTCCTCCGCGACGGGGTCGGAGTCGGCGACGACGCCGGCGCCCGCCTGGACGTACGCCGTGCCGCCGCGCAGCAGGGCCGTGCGGATGGCGATGGCCGTGTCGGAGTCGCCCGCGAAGTCGAGGTAGCCGACGCAGCCGCCGTACAACCCCCTTCTGGAGGGCTCCAGTTCGTCGATGATCTGCATCGCGCGGGGCTTGGGCGCGCCCGAGAGGGTGCCCGCCGGGAAGCACGCCGTCAGGACATCGAAGGCGGTGCGGCCGGGCGCGACGCGGCCGGTCACGGTCGAGACGATGTGCATCACGTGGGAGTAGCGCTCGACGGACATGAAGTCGACGACCTCGACCGAGCCGGGTTCGCAGACCCGTCCGAGGTCGTTGCGGCCGAGGTCGACGAGCATGAGGTGCTCGGCGCGCTCCTTGGGGTCGGCGAGCAGTTCGTCGGCGAGGGCCTGGTCCTCCTGCGGGGTCGCCCCGCGCCAGCGGGTGCCGGCGATGGGGTGCACCATGGCCCGGCCGTCCTCGACCTTGACCAGCGCCTCGGGTGAGGAGCCGACGACGTCGAAGCCGTCGAAGCGGAACAGGTACATGTACGGCGAGGGGTTGGTGGCCCGCAGGACGCGGTAGACGTCGAGCGCGCTCGCCGTGCACGGTGTCTCGAACCGCTGGGAGGGCACGACCTGGAACGCCTCGCCCGCGCGGATGCGCTCCTTGATGTCCTGAACGGCCTCCTGGAAGTCCTCGCCGCCCCACAGCGCGGTGTACTCGGGCAGCTCGGAGGGGGGCAGGACGGCCGGGGGCTGGGCGACGGGGCGCGCGAGGTCCGCCTCCATGGCGTCGAGGCGGGCGACCGCGTCGGCGTGGGCCTCGTCGACGCCGGTGTCGAGGTCGTTGTGGTTGATCGCGTTGGCGATCAGCCAGACGGAGCCCTCCCAGTGGTCCATGACGGCGAGGTCGCTGGTGAGCAGCATGGTCAGCTCGGGCAGCCGAAGGTCGTCGCGCTCGCCGGGGCCGATCCTCTCCAGGCGGCGCACGATGTCGTAGCCGAGGTAGCCGACCATGCCGCCGGTGAAGGGCGGCAGGTTCAGGTCGTGGGTGAGGTCGCGCGGGGTGTGCAGGGCCTCCACGGTGGCGCGCAGCGCGGCCAGCGGGTCGCCGTGCCGGGGCACGCCGACGGGCGCGGTGCCGAGCCAGTGGGCCTGTCCGGCGTGCTCGGTGAGGGTGGCCGCGGACCGGACGCCCACGAAGGAGTACCGGGACCAGGAGCGGCCGTTCTCCGCGGACTCCAGCAGGAAGGTGCCGGGGCGCTCGGCGGCGAGCTTGCGGTAGAGGGCGACCGGGGTGTCGCCGTCGGCGAGGAGCTTGCGGGTGACCGGGATGACGCGGCGGTCGGTGGCCAGCTTGCGGAACGTCTCGAGGTCCATGGCGGCTGACCCTACTGATCCGCGGGCGCCGCGCCGGAACCGGCGGCGTCCAGCAGCACGTCGGCGTCGAAGCAGGTCCGCGCTCCGGTGTGGCAGGCGGCGCCCACCTGGTCCACCTTCACGAGCAGGGTGTCCGCGTCGCAGTCCAGGGCGACGGACTTCACCCACTGGACGTGGCCGGAGGTGTCGCCCTTGACCCAGTACTCCTGGCGGCTGCGCGACCAGTAGGTGCAGCGGCCGGTGGTGAGGGTGCGGTGCAGCGCCTCGTCGTCCATCCAGCCGAGCATCAGCACCTCTCCGGTGTCGTACTGCTGGGCGACGGCGGGCAGGAGGCCGTCCGCGCCGCGCTTGAGGCGTGCGGCGACGGCGGGGTCCAGCCGGCTGGGCTGACGGGGCGTGCTGGTGCTCATGCCCGCCATTGTGCCGCCTGCCACTGACAGTGACGGACCGGTGTCCGACGGGTGGACGGGGGTGGCGGGTGGGCGGACCCGGCACGCGGTCGTAGGCTGGCGGCATGTCGACCTTCGCGAAGCGTGAACGACTTCTCCTGGCCGACCTCTTGGAGGCGGAGGGGCCCGAGGCCCCCACCCTCTGCGAGGGCTGGACGACCCGTGATCTCGCCGCGCACGTGGTGGTGCGCGAGCGGCGGCCCGACGCGGCCGCGGGCATGCTGGTCAAACCGCTGGCCTCCCGCCTGGACCGGGCGATGGAGGAGTTCGCGGCGAAGCCGTACGAGGAGCTGATCCAGCTCATCCGCACCGGCCCGCCGCGCTTCTCGCCGTTCCAGCTCAAGCAGGTGGACGAGGCGTCGAACACGATCGAGTTCTACGTCCACACCGAGGACGTCCGCCGGGCCCGGCCGGACTGGTCGCCGCGCGAGCTCGACCCGGTCTTCCAGGACGCCCTGTGGTCGCGTCTGGAGCGCGCGGCGCGGCTGATGGGCCGGGGCTCGCCCACCGGCGTGGTGCTGCGCCGCCCCGACGGCCAGACGGTGGTCGCCCACCGCGGCGCCCCCGTCGTCACCGTCACCGGCGACCCCTCGGAACTGCTGCTGTTCACCTACGGCCGGCAGGACGCGGCCAAGGTCGTCCTGGAGGGCGACGAGAACGCGATCGCCAAGCTGCACACGACACGGCAGCTGGGGATCTGAGAGCGGGCGCGCGGACGCGCCCGCCCCGCGGTCAGCGCACGGGGTGGCCCGTCGCGCGGAGGGTTTCCTTGACCTCGCTGATGCGCAGGTCGCCGAAGTGGAAGACGGAGGCCGCGAGGACCGCGTCCGCGCCCGCGTCGACGGCCGGCGGGAAGTCGGTGAGTCCGCCGGCGCCGCCGGAGGCGATCACCGGGATCGTCACGTGCGCGCGCACGGCCCGGATCATCTCCAGGTCGTAGCCGTCCTTGGTGCCGTCCGCGTCCATCGAGTTGAGCAGGATCTCGCCCGCGCCCAGCTCGGCGGCCCGGTGGGCCCACTCGACGGCGTCGATGCCGGTGCCGCGGCGGCCGCCGTGGGTGGTGACCTCGAAGGTGCCCCCGGGGGTGCGCCGGGCGTCGACCGACAGCACCAGCACCTGCCGGCCGAACCGCTCGGCGATCTCGCGGATCAGTTCGGGGCGGGCGATGGCGGCGGTGTTGACGCCCACCTTGTCCGCGCCCGCGCGCAGCAGCTTGTCGACGTCCTCGGCGGTACGGACGCCGCCGCCGACCGTCAGCGGGATGAACACCTGCTCGGCGGTGCGGCGCACCACGTCGTAGGTGGTCTCGCGGTCGCCCGAGGAGGCGGTGATGTCGAGGAAGGTCAGTTCGTCGGCGCCCTCGGCGTCGTACACCTTGGCCATCTCGACGGGGTCGCCCGCGTCGCGCAGGTTCTGGAAGTTGACGCCCTTGACGACCCGGCCGCCGTCCACGTCCAGGCAGGGGATGACTCGGACCGCCAGGGTCATGGGAGCGGCTCCTCCAACGTGCTTCTGCATGCTTCCATTTCCACTTCGACCAGGATGCGCGAGTCCGCGAAGCCCTCCACGACGAGCAGCGTCGAGACGGGGCGCACGCCGTCGAAGAGCTCCTTGTGGGCCCGGCCGACGGCCTCCACGTCCCGTGCGTGGACGAGGTACATCCGGGTGCGGATCACGGACTCGGCGCCGAGTCCGAACTCACCGATGGCGGCGAGCGCGTTGGCGAAGGCCACCCGTGCCTGCTCGTACGGATCGCCCTCGCCGTGGAGCACCTCGCCCCGGAAGGAGGTCGTCCCGCCGACCAGGACGCGGTCGCCCGCGGCGACGGCGCGCGCGAACCCGAACGCGTCCTCCCGGGGGCTGCCGCTCCGCGCGCGCCGTACGCCCTCGGACGTCATGACACTGCGTCCGTCTTCATGACACGGCCTCCAGGGCTTCCTCCAGGGTGAACGCCTTCGCGTAGAGGGCCTTCCCGACGATGGAGCCCTCGACACCGAGCGGGACCAGCTCGGCGATGGCCCGCAGGTCGTCGAGGGAGGAGACGCCGCCGGAGGCGACGACGGGGCGGTCCGTCGCCGCGCAGACGTTCTTCAGCAGTTCCAGGTTCGGGCCCTGGAGCGTGCCGTCCTTGGCGATGTCCGTGACGACGTACCGGGCGCAGCCCTCGGCGTTCAGGCGCTCCAGCGTCGTGTAGAGGTCGCCGCCGTCGCGGGTCCAGCCGCGGCCGCGCAGGGTGGTGCCGCGGACGTCGAGGCCGACGGCGATCTTGTCGCCGTGCTCGGCGATGACCTTGGCGACCCACTCGGGTGTCTCCAGGGCGGCCGTGCCGAGGTTCACGCGCGTGCAGCCCGTGGCGAGCGCGGCGGCCAGGGAGGCGTCGTCGCGGATGCCGCCGGACAGCTCGACCTTGATGTCCATCGCCCGTGCGACCTCGGCGATCAGCTCCCGGTTGTCGCCGGTGCCGAAGGCGGCGTCGAGGTCGACCAGGTGCAGCCACTCGGCGCCCGACCGCTGCCAGGCCAGGGCGGCCTCCAGTGGGGAGCCGTAGGAGGTCTCGGTGCCGGACTCGCCGTGCACGAGGCGCACGGCCTGGCCGTCGCGGACGTCGACGGCGGGGAGGAGTTCGAGCTTGGGCATGTCTCTACAGGGTTCCGATCCAGTTGGTGAGCAGCTGCGCTCCGGCGTCGCCGGACTTCTCGGGGTGGAACTGGGTGGCCCACAGCGGGCCGTTCTCGACGGCGGCCACGAAGGGCTTGCCGTGCGTGGACCAGGTGACCCTGGGCGGGGTCATCGCCGGGTTCAGCGTGTCGAAGCTCCACTCCTGGACGGCGTAGGAGTGCACGAAGTAGAAGCGCGCGTCGGCGTCCAGGCCGGCGAACAGTTCGCTGCCGGGCGCCGCGTCCACGGTGTTCCAGCCCATGTGGGGCACGATCTCGGCCTGGAGCGGCTCCACCGAGCCGGGCCATTCGCCCAGGCCCTCGGTCTCCTCGCCGTGCTCGATGCCGCGCGCGAAGAGGATCTGCATGCCGACGCAGATGCCCATCACCGGACGCCCGCCGGAGAGCCGGCGGTCGATGATCCAGTCGCCGCGTGCCCCGGTCAGCCCCTTCATGCAGGCGGCGAAGGCGCCCACGCCCGGCACGAGCAGCCCGTCGGCGTTCATGGCCGCGTCGAAGTCACGGGTGACCTCCACGTCCGCACCCGCGCGCGTGAGGGCGCGCTCGGCGGAGCGGATGTTCCCGAAGCCGTAGTCGAAGACGACGACCTTCTTCGGGCCGGGGCTCATGAGTACCACACCTCCAGCCGCACGATGCCCGCGGTGAGGCACATCGCGGCTGCTATCGCCAGCAGCACGACGATGTTCTTCGAGACCTTCTGCTTGATGAAGGAGTACACGCCGCCGGCGAGGAAGAGGCCGACGACGATGAAAGCGGTGGACGAACCGTTCATGGGGTTAGAGCGCGCCCTTCGTGGAGGGGAGGATGCCGACCGCGCGCGGGTCGCGCTCGGAGGCGTACCGCAGGGCCCGTGCCAGCGCCTTGAACTGGCATTCCACGATGTGGTGGGCGTTGCGGCCGTAGGGCACGTGCACGTGCAGCGCGATCTGTGCCTGGGCGACGAAGGACTCCAGGATGTGCCGGGTCATCGTGGTGTCGTACTCGCCGATCATCGGCGCCATGGTCTCGGGCTCGGTGTGCACGAGGTAGGGGCGGCCGGACAGGTCGACCGTCACCTGGGCCAGCGACTCGTCCAGCGGGACGGTGCAGTTGCCGAAGCGGTAGATGCCCACCTTGTCGCCGAGGGCCTGCTTGAAGGCGGCGCCCAGCGCGAGGGCGGTGTCCTCGATGGTGTGGTGGGAGTCGATGTGCAGGTCGCCCTCGGTCTTCACGGTGAGGTCGAACAGGCCGTGCCGGCCGAGCTGGTCCAGCATGTGGTCGTAGAAACCGACCCCGGTCGCCACCTCGACCCTGCCGGTCCCGTCGAGGTCGATCTCGACGAGGACGGAGGTCTCCTTGGTGACGCGTTCCACGCGTCCTACCCGGCTCATGCGCTCTGCTCCTTCTTCACATCACGGACCGCGTCGAGGAACGCGTCGTTCTCTTCGGGGGTTCCGGCGGTCACCCGCAGCCATCCCGGCACGCCGTTGTCCCGGACCAGGACGCCCCGGTCGAGGATCTGCCGCCAGGCGGTGCGGGCGTCGGCGAAGCGGCCGAACTGCACGAAGTTCGCGTCGGAGGCGGTGACCTCGTAGCCGAGGGCGAGCAGTTCGCGCACCAGCCGGTCCCGCTCCGCCTTGAGCTGGTCGACATACTTCAGCAGCGTGTCGGTGTGCTCCAGGGCGGCCAGGGCGGTCGCCTGGGTGACGGCCGACAGGTGGTAGGGCAGCCGTACGAGCTGCACGGCGTCCACCACCGCGGGGTGCGCGGCGAGATAGCCCAGGCGCAGGCCGGCCGCGCCGAACGCCTTCGACATCGTGCGGGAGACGACCAGGTGGGGGCGGCCCTCGATCAGCGGCAGCAGCGAGTCGCCGTGGCTGAACTCGACGTAGGCCTCGTCGACGACGACCATGGAGGGCTTCGCGGCCTGGGCGGCCTCGTACAGGGCGAGGACGGTGTCGCCGGGGACCGCGTTGCCGGTGGGGTTGTTGGGGGTGGTCACGAAGACGACGTCGGGGCGGTGCTCGGCGATGGCCTTCTCGGCGGCGGCGAGGTCGATGGTGAAGTCGTCGTTGCGGGGGCCGGAGATCCAGCCGGTGCCGGTGCCGCGGGAGATCAGCGCGTGCATCGAGTACGACGGCTCGAAGCCGATCGCCGTGCGGCCCGGTCCGCCGAAGGTCTGCAGGAGCTGCTGGAGGACCTCGTTGGAGCCGTTGGCGGCCCAGACGTTGGCGAGGCCGACCCGGTGGCCGGAGGTGTCGGTGAGGTACCGGGCGAGGCGGGTGCGCAGCTCCACCGCGTCCCGGTCGGGGTAGCGGTTGAGGTCGCGGGCCGCCGCGCGGACCCGCTCGGCGATCCGCTCGACCAGCGGCTCGGGCAGCGGGTAGGGGTTCTCGTTGGTGTTCAGCCGGACGGGGACGTCCAGTTGGGGCGCGCCGTAGGGGGACTTGCCGCGCAGTTCGTCCCGTACGGGGAGATCGTCGATGCCGCTCACTTGCTTCCGGGTACCTTCCAGCCGAACCTCGCCTTGACCGCCGCCCCGTGGGCCGGCAGGTCCTCCGCCTCGGCCAGCGTCACCACGTGCTGTGCGACGTCGGCGAGCGCGTCCTCGGTGTAGTCGACGATGTGGATGCCGCGCAGGAAGGACTGGACGGACAGGCCGGAGGAGTGGCAGGCGCAGCCGCCGGTGGGCAGCACGTGGTTGGAGCCGGCGGCGTAGTCGCCGAGCGAGACCGGCGCCCAGGGGCCGATGAAGATCGCGCCGGCGTTGCGCACCCGGTCGGCGACGGCGGCGGCGTCGGCCGTCTGGATCTCCAGGTGCTCGGCCGCGTAGGCGTCGACCACGCGCAGTCCCTCGTCGACGCCGTCGACCAGGACGATCGCGGACTGCCTGCCCTTGAGGGCGGGCACGATCCGGTCGTCGATGTGCTTGGTGGCCGCGACCTGCGACTCCAGCTCCTTCTCGACCGCGTCCGCGAGTGCCGCGGAGTCGGTGACGAGGACGGCGGCGGCCAGCGGGTCGTGCTCGGCCTGGCTGATCAGGTCGGAGGCGACGTGGACCGGGTCGGCGGTGGCGTCGGCGAGGACCGCGATCTCGGTCGGGCCCGCCTCGGCGTCGATGCCGATCTTGCCGGTGAAGTAGCGCTTGGCGGCGGCGACCCAGATGTTGCCGGGGCCGGTGACCATGGTGGCGGGCGGGCAGGACTCGGTGCCGTGGGCGAACATCGCGACGGCCGTGGCGCCGCCCGCGGCGTACACCTCGTCGACGCCGAGCAGCGCGCACGCGGCGAGGATGGTCGGGTGCGGCAGCCCGCCGAACTCGGCCTGGGGCGGCGAGGCGAGGGCGATCGAGGGGACGCCGGCCTCCTGCGCCGGGACGGCGTTCATGATCACGGAGGACGGGTAGACCGAGCGGCCGCCCGGCGCGTACAGGCCGACGCGGTCGACCGGCACCCACTTCTCGGTGACCGTGCCGCCGGGCACGACCTGGGTGGTGCGGTCGGTGCGCCGCTGCTCGCGGTGGACGAGGCGGGCGCGCCGGACGGACTCCTCCAGGGCGGCGCGCACGGCCGGGTCGAGCTCTTCGAGCGCGCGCGCGAGGGCGGCCTCGGGCACCCTGACCCGGTCGAGCCTGACCCCGTCGAACTTCTCCGCGAAGTCGATCAGTGCCGCGTCTCCCCGATGGTGCACGGCCTCGCAGATCGGGCGCACCTTCTCCAGGGCGGCCGATACGTCGAACTCGGCCCGGGGCAGCAGGTCGCGCAGGGCCGGACCCTCGGGGAGGGCGTCGCCGCGCAGATCGATTCGGGAGATCACGTGCCCAATTCTCTCAGACCCGCGTCGGGGGCCGTTCGCGCGTATCAATGGCTGATACAGAACGCGGCGGAATCCGGAAGATCCTCTTCACTTCCCGTGTTCGGCCGGTCACTCAGCGGGCATGACGGGGGTACGGGGCAACCGACTCGCCCGGCGGGGAGGGAGGGTGACGCGATGACCGAGGGGGCCGGCGTCCGGGGCGGCGACCTGCCGGACGATCTCACCGCCGCCGAGGCGGGCATGTGGCAGGCCTTCCGCAACGGCAGCGTGTACGACCTGAGCAGCGGCGACCCGGTCGTCGACGACCCGCACGGCGGGCATCCCTGGGGCGAGGAGCGCTCGGTGCGGGCGCGCATCGTGTGCTGGCTGCTGCTGGACGGGCCGCCCGCCCTCGCGGGCCGGGTCAGCGCGCTGAAGCTGGCGGGTGTGCGCGTGGACGGGGCGCTGGATCTGGCGGGCGGCCAGGTGGAGCCGTACGTGGAGATGCGGGCCTGCCGCTTCGAGCGGGAGGTGCTGCTGCCGGAGGCCCGGCTGTCGACCGTGCGGCTGGTGGACTGCTCCGTACCGCGCCTGGAGGCCGCGCGGGTCAGCACCGAGGGCGACCTGCATCTGCCGCGCTGCCGCTTCCACAACGGCGTCCGGCTCACCGACGCCCGCATCGGCACCGATCTGCTGCTCAACCAGGCGATCGTCTACCGGGACCGCAGCGGGCGCTCCATGGCCGCCGACGGCATGACGGTCGGCCAGGACCTCCAGGCGGAGATGCTGGAGTCGCACGGCGAGCTGAGCCTGCGCGGCGCGAGCATCGGCGTGTCGCTGAGCCTGCGGGGCGCGCGGCTGGTCAACCCCTACACCCGGCTCGCGCTGAACGCCCCGCAGCTGACCGTCGGCCGCACGCTGTACCTGACCCCGGCGGGCGTCGGCGGTCCGCTGCTGAGCGGCCGTACGCCCGCGCGCGGGACGCGTGTGCAGCGCTTCGAGTGCCGGGGCGGGGTGCGGCTGGACGACGGGCGGTTCGGGGACGCGGTCGACCTGGAGGGGGCCCGGTTCGCGTTCACCGAGGAGCAGGAGCTGTCGCTGCGCCGCGTCCAGACGCCGGAGCTGCGCTTCCTGGGCGAGCGTCCGGAGCGCGGCCGGGTGGTGCTGTCCGGGGCGCGCGTGGTCAACCTGATGGACCGGGCGGACGCGTGGCCGGGCCCCGGTCTGCTGCAGATGGGCGGCTTCACCTACGAGAACCTCGTGCCGCGCGGCCCGTTCCCGCTGCGGCGGCGGCTCGCCTGGGTGTCCGCGGCGACCGCCGAGTACCACCCGGAGCCGTACGAGCGGCTGGCGGCCGTCCTGCGGGCCGGCGGTGAGGACGAGGACGCGCGCGAGGTGCTGCTCGCCAAGCAGCGCAGACGCCGCGAGACGCTGCCGCCCGCCGCCAAGCTGTGGGGCTACGCCCAGGACTGGATGGTCGCCTACGGCTATCGGCCCGGTCGGGCCGCCGTGTGGATGGCCGTGCTGTGGGCGGCGGGCTCGGTGGCGTTCACCTACGCCGACCCCCCGCCGGTCAGGAGCGGCGAGCGCCCGTCGTGGAACCCTCCCCTGTTCGCGCTGGATCTGCTGCTGCCGGTGATCGACCTGGGCCAGGTGGGGTTCTGGCTGTTCAGGGGCGCCTGGCAGTGGCTGGTCGCGGCGATGATCCTGCTGGGCTGGATTCTCGCGACGACGGTGGCGACCGGGGCGACGCGGATGCTGCGCCGCAACTGAGCGGCCGGATGTGGCGGGAAGTGTGTGACATCTGAGCTGATTTCATGGATGTCCGACAGTTGTTGAACGATTGACTTTTACTCTTTCTTGACCTGCCCGCGTACAACTTTCCGCCTCCTGGTCCTTCCCCCTGGCGTGGGTGCGACCGGCGGACTTTCAATGGTCGACACCATGGCTCTCACGCTCCCGTTCGGCCGGGCCTCCCGGACGACAAGGAAGGCGGCACACCCCGCCGCCGGCTTGGCCTCCGACGCGGAGGTCCTGCTCGACGCGCCCGACGACCGCCTCGGCCCCGCGCTGGTCGCGGCGGGGCAGGGCCGCCCCGAGCCCGCCGCCGCCGTGCTCGCCGCCACCCGCGAGAACGCGCAGTGGGAGCACCGCGACCGCTACACGCTGCATCTGGCCTCCTTCGCGCGCTCGCGCCCCGAGTGGCTGCAGACCTGGTACGCCGCCGCCCCGCACGACCCGGACGTCCTGCTGGTGCGCGCCCAGCTCGCGGTCGACCACGCCTGGCGCTCCCCCGCGCGCGCCGAGGTGCTGCGCGGGGTCAGCCCGCTGATCACCGCCGCCGCGCGCGGCGACGACCGCGACCCCGTGCCCTGGCGGCTCGCGCTGGACCACGCGCGCGGCTCCCGGGCCGGCCACACCTACTTCGGCGAGCTGTGGGAGGCGGCGCTGCGCCGCGCCCCGCTGCACTACGGCTGCCATGTGGCGGCCCTGCGCTATCTGCGCGCCTCCTGGCACGGCTCCCACCGCGAGTGCCTGGACTTCGCCGACCGGGCCGCGCAGGACGCCCCGCCCGACTCCCTCGTCCAGGCCCTGCCGGCCCGCGCGGCCCTCGCCTACTACCACGACGGCTGCGGTCCGGGCGTGCCGCCCGAGCGGCTGGACGCGGCGGCCGACCGGGCCGTGGCGCTCTCCGCCAGGTTCCCGGCGGCCGACCTGTGGCCGGCGGCGGTCCGCAACAAGCTGACGTACGTCCTGGTGCGGCTCGGCCGCTGGGAGGACGCGCTGGAGCAGCTGCGCCTGATCGGGCCGTACGCCACGTCGTACCCGTGGAGCCGGTTCGCGGAGGATCCGCTCGGCCGGTTCCTGGAGGTGCGCGAGGAGGTCCGGCTGCGGGCGGGCGGCACGCCGAGCGCCGGACGCGGCGCGCGTCCGGCGGGTGGGCGGGCCGGACGCGTACCGCCCGCGGCCCATTAGGCTTTGGCGCCGTGACCGTCCGCCTTCCGCTCTTCCCCCTGAACTCGGTGCTCTTCCCGGGTCTCGTGCTGCCGCTGAACATCTTCGAGGAGCGCTATCGCGCGATGATGCGCGAGCTGCTGAAGACCCCCGAGGAGGAGCCGCGCCGCTTCGCCGTCGTGACGATCCGCGACGGCCACGAGCTGGCTCCGAGCGCTCCCGGCATGCCGGACCCCGCCGCCGTGCCCGAGCGGGGCCCGGCGGCGGGCTTCGGCCCGGACCCGCTGAAGGCGTTCCACGCGGTGGGCTGCATCGCGGACGCGGCGACGATCCGGGAGCGCGCCGACGGCACCTTCGAGGTGCTGGCGACGGGGACGACCCGGGTGCGGCTGGTCTCGGTGGACGCCTCGGGCGCCTTTCTCAGCGCCGAGCTGGAGGAGCTGGCGGAGGAGCCGGGCGACGAGGCCGGGGCGCTGGCGGAAGGGGTGCTGCGGGCCTTCCGGCAGTACCAGAAGCGCCTCGCGGGCGCCCGCGAGCGGTCCCTGTCCGCGACGGCCGACCTCCCGGACCAGCCGTCGGTGGTGTCCTACCTGGTGGCGGCCGCGATGATGCTGGACACGCCGACCAAGCAGCGCCTGCTGCAGGCGCCGGACACGGCGTCCCGGCTGCGCGACGAGCTGCGGCTCCTGCGCGCCGAGTCCTCGATCATCCGTACGCTGCCCTCGCTCCCGGCGTCGGACCTGACCCGCGGGCCCACGAGCCTGAACTGACGCACCACCTCTGGGGAGACCGGCCGCCATGGCGAAGAAGTCGAAGAAACAGCAGTCCGCGGGGACGCCCGCGACCGTCGCGCTCACCGCGGCGGGCGTCGCGTTCACGGTCCACTCCTACGACCACGACCCCGCCCACCCCTCCTACGGCGAGGAGGCCGCCGAGGCGATGGGCGTCTCGCCGGACCGCGTCTTCAAGACGCTGGTGGCGGACGTGGACGGCGCACTGACCGTGGCCGTGGTCCCGGTGGCGGGCCGGCTGGACCTCAAGGCGCTGGCCGCCGCCGTCGGCGGCAAGCGGGCCGCGATGGCCGATCCGGCCCTCGCCGAACGCGCCACGGGCTACGTCCTCGGCGGCATCTCCCCGCTGGGCCAGCGCAAGCGGCTGCCCGCGGTGCTGGACTCCACCGCCTCCGGGCACGCCACGATCTGCGTCTCGGCGGGCCGGCGCGGCCTGGAGATCGAGCTGTCCCCCGCGGACCTGGCCGCCCTCACCGGCGCGGTCCTCGCTCCCGTCGGCCGTGCGTGAACTCTCGACGGCGGGGGTGTCCCCGGTTAAGTACGGGGGACATGTCGAAGAGAACACGGAAGCGCAAGTGGCGCACCAGGAAGGGCCGCGCGAACCACGGACGCCGCCCGGCGTGAGGCACCCCCGCCCAGGGGGCCGGCCGTGTCCCCTGGGCGTTCCCCGGCGTCAGCCCAGCGGCGCGCCGTAGGGGTCCTTCGCCTGCCCCTGAGGGGGCTGCTGCGGGAACGGGTCCGGGTCGCGCGGGCCGAACAGCGCGGTCAGCCCGAGATGCGCCACCAGCGCGGCCAGCGGCCAGGCGAGCCAGGCCCCCTTGGCGCCGAGCTTGAGCGGCGCGGAGAAGGTGACGCCCTTGCCGACGTCCTTGGCGCGGGCCACGACGTCCTGGGCGGGTCCGAGCCACACCCCGACCCGCCAGGCCAGCAGGGACCCGAGGAACCCTCCGACGGCCAGGGCCACCACGAGCGGGACACCGCCGCGGCGCCGCCACAGGAAGACCGCGAGCGCGCTGAGCAGCCCGAAGCCGAGCGCGAGCAGAGTGAACGTTCCGTCGACCCCGACGGCCTGCTCGCCCTCGGAGTCCTTGAGGTAGACGACCCAGCTCTTGTCGACGACGTCCCCGACCAGCGGCACGCTCGGCGCCAGCCACCACCACAGGACACCGAGGAGCGCCCCGAAGACGGCCACCGCCACCATGACCACGGCGGCCTCGCGCACTTCGGTCTTCATGCCGGGACCGTCCTGTCGGGACGAGCCGTACACGCCGTACGGCCCGGGAGGACCGTACGGGTCCCGGGCACCGCTCGGAGCGTCGGACAGGGCGTCGTACGGCCCGGCTGCCGGGTACCCGGCAGCGGGCTGCTGCCACCCCCCGTCGGGGGACGGTTCACGCGGCGGGGGTGGAGGAGTCAGCGGAGCGGTCACCCTGCCATCGTGCCAGGCCGACCTGTGCGGCGCGTCACCGGACGGCCGCCCGGCGGTACGCCCAGGTGGCCACGGCGAGCGAGACGACGCCGACCGCCGCGCACACGGCGAGGTCGCGCAGGACCAGCGCCCATTCGGGCCGCGCGCCGAACGTCCGGGCGAACGCCTCCACGCCGTACGTCGACGGCAGCAGGTCCCGGGCGAAGCGGACCGCCTCCGGCATCCGGTCGGCGGGCAGCACACCCAGCAGCAGCGCGGCGGACATGCCCAGCTGGCCCAGGAGCGTCGCCAGTTCCGGCCGGGGCGCGAGCAGGCCCAGGGCGGCGCCCAGCCCGGCGAGCGCGGCGCCCGCGAGCGGGATCACGGCGGCCAGCACCCACAGCTGCGCCACCGGCAGCCCGAACAGCGCGGACCCGAACAGGGCCGTCACCACGGTCCCCGGCACGGTGAAGGAGGCGTACGCCCCGGCCGCGCCCAGCACCACGGCGGCGGGCGGCACCGGCAGCGTGGCGTAGTGGTCGAGGCCGCCGCTGGCGCGCAGCTGGCCGAAGTACTGCGCGAGCAGGTTCAGCGCGACGAAGGCGACCACGAGCACGGACGAGCCGGCCACCACGGTCCGCGCCTCGGCCCCGCCGTCGACGACCCCGCGCATCAGGATCATGATCCCGACGGACTGGAAGGTCGCCACGAAGAGCAGCGGGATCCGCGCGACCCTCGCCCGGGACAGCTGCGCCCGGTAGACGGCGCACAGCGACGGCCACAGCCGCGCGCGCGGCCCGAGCTCGGCCATGGCCGCCCGGGACGGCTCGTCCGCGGCCAGGGCGCTGCCCGGCAGAACCTCGGCGGGTACGACACTCACGTGGCGCTGCTCCCTTTCACACGGGGGATCTCGGGGGAGGTGGCCCTGTTCCGTACAGATACGCACACGGGGGCGCGGGTGCTCAAGCCTTCACCAGCCCCTGCTGCGCTGCCCCGCCCAGCGCGAGGTAGACGTCCTCCAGGCTCGGCGTGGCGAGCGTGAAGTCGTCCAGCGCGGCGAAGGCGGCCCCGCCGGTGACGGTGGCCACGACCGTGCGGGCCTCCTCGGGGGCGAGGCGCAGCGTCCAGCGGCGGCCGGACTCCACGGCCCGGTCCTGGAGCGCGGCCACCTCGGGGACCTCCAGGGGGGCGCGGTCGCGCCACAGCAGCTGGACGCGCACCTCGCCGGCGACGCGTTCCTTGAGCCCGGAGGGGGTGTCGCAGGCGATGACCCGGCCCCGGTCGAGCACCGCGACCCGGTCGAGGACGGTCTCGGCCTCGATGACGTTGTGGGTGACGAGCAGCACGGTCGTGCCGTGCTCGGCGCGCCGCCGGTCCACGGCCGACCACACGGCCCGCCGCGCCACCGGGTCCATCGCGGTGGTCGGCTCGTCCAGCACGAGCAGGGGGCGCTCCCCCACCAGCACGGCGGCGAAGCAGGCCAGCCGGCGCTGCCCGCCGGACAGCTTCTTCAGCGGCCGTCCGGCGATCGGGGTGAGGCCCAGCTCCTCCAGTACGGCGTCCCGCTCGGCACGCGCCCGCCGTACGTCCAAGCCGCGCAGCCGCCCGGTGGTCTCGGCGGCGAGGGACACGGTCAGCTCGTCGAGGGCGCTGGACTCCTGGCCGAGGTAGGCGAGGATGCGCGCCGCCCGGTCGGGGTGGCGCACGATGTCGTGGCCGAGGATCTCGACGCCGCCCGCGTCGGGCCGCATCAGCCCGGTCAGCTGGCGTACGAGGGTGGTCTTGCCGGCGCCGTTGGGGCCGAGCAGTCCGAAGATCTCACCGCGCCGGATGTCGAGGCGCACGTCGTCGGTGGCCCGCACCTCGGGCGTGCCCGGGGCGCCGCGCCGGCCGCGGACCGCCGGATAGGTCTTCGTCAGCCCGCGCACGGCGCACACGACGTCACCACCGTGTCGACATGCCTGTCCCGCGCGCGTACTCACAAAGGACGAGAGTACGGGGTCCGGGCCCCGCTGCCGCCCTCGGGGCGGCCACTCGCCGCACATCGCCCGCGCGCGGCGCGAAACACCCCTGGTGCCCGCACCTGTGGGGCACGAGCGTCCGTCCCGTGCCGCCCGGCCGCACCGTCACCCGTCCGGCTCATTCTCCGGCGGGCGCCCGCTCCGTCGCGGTCCGGACGTCGATCTCCCGCCAGAACCCGGCCCGGATGGCGTACCGGTCGTGCTCGTCGATCTGGTCGTCCTTGTGCGCGAGGAGCCCGAACCGGGCCGCGTACCTGAGCAGTTCCCCGTCGATCCGGTGCGGGATCCGCGGATACATCCCGGACAGCTTCTGCAGACCGGCCTGCTCCCCGAGCCGCACCGTCCACCGCCGCGCGAAGACCTGTCCGACCTCGTAGGGGTCGCCGCCGACGGTCGTGATGTCCTCCTCCCGGTCGGCCCAGCGCTGCTCGGCCGTGGTCAGCTGCGCGAGGGTCGGCATGGCGGCCACCTCGGGCGGCTCGGCCGAGGCGCCGGGCCGGTCGACCCAGCCCTTGTCGGAGGACCAGCGCAGCGTGGCGCTCGCCGGGGGCTGGGCCGGCTGGACGCCGGGGGCGCGCAGCGCGGCGAGGTCCTTGGGCGTGGGCACGCCCTTGGGCGCCGGTACGCGCTCCTGTGTGCCGTTGTCCGCGGCGGCCTGGGCGTGTTCGGCGTCCTGCGCGGTGCGTTCGGCGCGCGCGCCGAGCGCGGCGTCGGGGAGGGGGGCGGACAGGATCGCGGCGATCTCGGGACGGGGCGCGGGCGGCGGGGCGCACACCCCGGAGAGCTCCTTGGCGCGGACGGCCCGGGTGATCCAGACGCGGTCCAGCACCCGGCGTTCGTCGGCCTCGGCGACCAGGTCCTCGGACTGGTTGTAGTCGCCGTCGGCGGCCTGCACGGCCCACAGGTGCACGGCGACACCGTGCTCCTTGGCGGCCATCATGCCCGGCAGCAGATCGCCGTCGCCGGTCACGAGGACGATGTCGGAGCAGGCGCGGTTGCGGGCGAGTTCGGTCAGTTCGGCGTGCATCGCCGCGTCGACGCCCTTCTGCGCCCAGCGGCCGTCGCTGCGGGTCAGGGCGCCGAGCCGGACGGTGACCCGCGGCATCACCCGCAGTCTGCGGTGCTCGGGCTGCGGCACCCGGTCGGGGGCGCCGTCGAACCAGTAGATGCGCAGCAGGGGGCGCTGGGTGTCGGACTCTGCGCGTTCGCGCAGCCCTTGGACGAGGGCGGCGTGGTCGACGGTGATGCGGGACCTGGAGGGTTCTCCGGCGAGCAGGCTGGCGGCGGCCCCCAGCAGATACCCGGCGTCCACCAGGACGATGCAGCGGTCCACGCGACTCACCCTCTTTCCCGGGAGGTTTGCTTCCAGCTTCCTTCGAGTCTGCCCGACCGTGCGGGTGTTAACGGGCCGAACTCGATCTTCGGCGTGGCGTTCCGGGGTGCCGTGGCGCGGTCGCGCCGCACCGCGCGCCCCGACCTCCACTGTCACACACGGTAATTATCCGACATGCACTCTTTGTCAGCCTATGTGAATCTGATCCCGGCCCTGGCCCCTAGATCCCCCTCAGGAGGCAGATCACCATGGCCAAGAACAAGAAGCAGGACCGGAAGCAGTCCCCGTCCGAGCGCGCTCAGCAGCAGTCGCAGCCCTCCGCGATGGAGCCGCAGGCGGAGCAGCGCATCACGCAGGTGACGCCGGGCGACATGGCCCGCAAGGGCCGGGAGAAGCGCTTCGGCCACAACTGACTCTGCGTAGAGGGTGTTGAGACCCGGATACGGCGAAGGGGCGCGTCCCGAGAAACACGGGACGCGCCCCTCACGCGTGGCGGCCGGGTGGCCGCTCAGCCCGCCAGGCAGGACGGCCCGAGCAGCACCTTGAGATCGCCGAACAGCGCCGGATCGGGCTTGACCCGGTGCCGGTCCAGCCGCAGGACGGTCGTCCTGGTCGGGCCTTGGAGCCGGATGCGGACCTCGCTCTCGCCCCGGTGGTGGGTGAGGATCTCGCCGAGCCGGCTGACCATCGGCGGGGTGACCCGGGTGGCCGGGATGGTGAGGACCACGGGCGCGTTGGTGCCCGCGTGGGACAGGTCGGGGACCTGGAGCTCCATCGCGACCAGCCGCGGCACGTCCTCGCGCTTGTCGAGCCGGCCCTTGACGAACACGACGGCGTCCTCGACGAGTTGGGTGGACACCAGCTGGTACGTGGCCGGGAAGAACATGCACTCCAGGGAGCCGGCGAGGTCCTCGACGGTGGCGATCGCCCAGGCGTTGCCCTGCTTGGTCATCTTGCGCTGGAGGCCCGAGATGATGCCGCCGATGGTCACCACCGCGCCGTCGGCGTGCTCACCCCCGGTGAGCTGGGCGATGCCCGCGTCGGCCTTGTCGGACAGCACGTGCTCCAGGCCGAAGAGCGGGTGGTCGGAGACGTAGAGGCCGAGCATCTCCCGCTCCTGGGCGAGCAGATACGTCTTCTCCCACTCCTCGTCGGTGAAGACCACGTCGAGCCCGAAGCCGGGCTCGTCGCTCTCCTCCTCGCCCATGCCGCCGAAGAGGTCGAACTGGCCCTCGGCCTCCTTGCGCTTGACCGCGACCACGTTGTCGATCATCGGCTCGAAGTGCGCGGTGAGGCCCTTGCGGGTGTGCCCCAGGGTGTCGAACGCGCCCGCCTTGATCAGCGACTCGGTGGTGCGCTTGTTGCAGGCGACCGCCTCGACCTTGTCGAGGTAGTCGGGGAAGGAGGCGTACTTGCCCTTGGCCTTGCGGCTCCTGATGATCGACTCGACCACGTTGGTGCCGACGTTGCGCACGGCTTCCAGGCCGAAGAGGATCACGTCGTCGCCCTGGGCGGCGAAGTTGTGCACCGACTCGTTGACGTTGGGCGGGAGCACCTTGATGCCCATGCGGCGGCACTCGTTGAGGTAGACGGCCGACTTGTCCTTGTCGTCCTTGACCGAGGTGAGCAGCCCGGCCATGTACTCGGCGGGGTGGTTCGCCTTCAGGTACGCGGTCCAGTACGAGACCAGGCCGTAGGCGGCGGAGTGCGCCTTGTTGAAGGCGTAGCCGGCGAACGGGACCAGCACGTCCCACAGGGCCTGGACGGCCTCGTCGCTGTAGCCGTTCTTCTGGGCGCCGGCCTGGAAGATGGTGAAGTTCTTCGCCAGTTCGTCGGGCTTCTTCTTGCCCATCACGCGGCGCAGGATGTCGGCCTCGCCGAGCGAGTAGCCGGCGATGATCTGGGCGGCCTTCTGCACCTGCTCCTGGTAGACGATCAGGCCGTAGGTGACGTCCAGGACCTCCCTGAGGGGCTCTTCGAGCTCCTTGTGGATGGGGGTGATCTCCTGGAGCTTGTTCTTGCGCAGCGCGTAGTTGGTGTGCGAGTCCATGCCCATCGGGCCCGGACGGTACAGCGCGGAGACGGCGGAGATGTCCTCGAAGTTGTCGGGCTTCATCAGGCGCAGCAGGGACCGCATGGGGCCGCCGTCGAACTGGAAGACGCCCAGGGTGTCGCCGCGCTGGAGGAGTTCGAAGGTCTTCGGATCGTCGAGCGGCAGGGCCAGCAGGTCGAGTTCGACGCCCTTGTTGGACTTCACCATCTTGACGGCGTCGTCCATGATCGTCAGGTTGCGCAGGCCGAGGAAGTCCATCTTCAGCAGGCCGAGCGACTCGCACTGCGGGTAGTCCCACTGCGTGATGGTCACGCCGTCGGTGTGCCGCACCCAGATCGGGGCGTGGTCGACGATGGGCTCGCTGGACATGATCACGCCCGCGGCGTGCACGCCCATCTGCCGGACCAGGCCCTCGACGCCCTTGGCGGTGTCGATGACCTTCTTCACATCCGGCTCGTTCTCGTACATCCCCCGGATCTCGCCCGCCTCGTTGTAGCGCGGGTGGGTCGGGTTGGTGATGCCGTCGAGGTCGATGCCCTTGCCGAGGACGTCGGCGGGCATGGCCTTGGTGAGGCGGTCGCCCATCGCGTACGGGTAGCCCAGCACGCGCGCGGAGTCCTTGATGGCGTTCTTCGCCTTGATCTTGCCGTAGGTGCCGATCATGGCGACCTTGTCGGCGCCGTACTTCTCCGTCACGTACCGGATCACCTCGACGCGCCTGCGCTCGTCGAAGTCGATGTCGACGTCGGGCATGGAGACGCGCTCGGGGTTGAGGAACCGCTCGAAGATCAGGCCGTGCGGGATCGGGTCGAGGTCGGTGATGCCCATGGCGTACGCGACGATCGAACCGGCCGCGGAGCCTCGGCCGGGGCCGACCGCGATGCCGTTCTTCTTGGCCCACATGATGAAGTCTGCGACCACGAGGAAGTAGCCCGGGAACCCCATCTGGATGATGACGTCCATCTCGTACTCGGCCTGCTTCTGGCGGTCGTCGGGGATGCCGCCGGGGAAGCGGCGCTCCATGCCGAGGCGGACCTCCTCCTTGAACCAGGTGACCTCGGTGTAGCCGTCGGGGATGTCGAACTTCGGCATCAGGTTCCGGGACTCGAACATGCCCTCGGTGTCGACCATCTCGGCGATCAGGAGGGTGTTGGCGCAGCCCTCCTGCCAGGCGTCCGAGGAGTCGATGGCGTACATCTCGTCCGTGGACTTCAGGTAGTAGCCGGTGCCGTCGAACTTGAAGCGGTCGGGGTCGGAGAGGTTCTTGCCGGTCTGGATGCACAGCAGGGCGTCGTGGGCGGTCGCCTCGTGCGCGTACGTGTAGTGCGAGTCGTTGGTGACCAGCGGGGGGATGCCGAGCTTCTTGCCGATCTCCAGCAGGCCGTCGCGGACCCGGTGCTCGATCTCGATGCCGTGGTCCATCAGCTCCAGGAAGTAGCGGTCCTTGCCGAAGATGTCCTGGTAGTCGGCGGCGGCCTTCAGGGCCTCGTCGTACTGGCCGAGGCGCAGCCGGGTCTGGAGCTCGCCGGAGGGGCAGCCGGTGGAGGCGACGATCCCCTCGGACCACTGGGCGATGGTCTCCTTGTCCATCCGGGGCCACTTCTGGAGCCAGCCCTCGGCGTAGGCGTCGGAGGAGAGCCGGAAGATGTTGTGCAGGCCCGTCTTGTTCACGGCCCACATCGTCTTGTGGGTGTAACCGCCGGAGCCGGAGACGTCGTCGCGCTTCTGGTGCGGCTGGCCCCACTGGATCTTGCGCTTGTTGCGCCGGGACTCGGGGGCGACGTACGCCTCGATGCCGATGATCGGGGTGACGCCGGCCTTCTTCGCCGAGTGGAAGAAGTCGTAGGCCCCGTGGAGGTTGCCGTGGTCGGACATGGCGATGTGCGTCATGCCCATCTCGTTGCACGCGTCGAACATGTCCTTCAGCCGCGCGGCACCGTCCAGCAGCGAGTACTGGGTGTGGACGTGCAGGTGCGTGAACGGCGGCTTTGACACGGCTTGGCCTCCATGGAGAACACTCGGTGACGGGCGGGCGGACACTTCCCGGGACAGCTCGGAAGTCTATGCCTCGGGACTGACACACGCGGGCCGCGCCCGCGTACCTTCACCACGAGGGGCGCGGGCACTTTCCCGCGGACCCACCCGTTGGAGACGACAGAAACGCTGTCGTACACATGCACCAGGAGGCACCCAGCGATGTCGGTCCCCCAGCTCGACGACGAGCAGCGCGGCGACGAGATCCTCGCCGTCTTCGACACCGCCTTCGGCGAGCTCCTGGCCGCCGACCCGGCCGCCTTCCGCGTGAAGTTCCGGAAGATGGCGGCCTCGGCCTTCGCGTTCTACCGCGGCACGGCCTGCCTCTTCTACCACGACCTGGAGGGCGAGCGCCGCGGCGGCCCGTACCTGGACGAGCGCACGTCCCGGGTGTGGATCCACGGCGACCTGCACGCGGAGAACTTCGGCACCTACATGGACGCCAACGGCCGGCTCGTGTTCAACGTCAACGACTTCGACGAGGCCTACGTCGGCCCCTTCACCTGGGACCTCAAGCGCTTCGCCGCCTCGGTAGCCCTCATCGGGTACGCGAAGGCGTTCGGCGACGACCAGATCACCGAGCTGGTGCGCGTCTACGCCGCCGCCTACCGCGAGCGCGTGCGCGCGCTGGCGACGGGCGCGAAGAGCGACGAGGTGCCGCCCTTCACGCTGGACACCGCCCAGGGCCCGCTCCTGGACGCGCTGCGCGACGCCCGCGCGCTGACCCGCTTCGGGCTGCTGGAGTCGATGACGGAGATCCGCGACTTCGAGCGCCGCTTCGCCCCGGGCGGCGGCTCCGTCGAACTGGACGCCGCCACGCGGTACAAGGTGCTCGCGGCCTTCGACGGCTATCTGGAGACGCTGCCGGACGCCTCGCTGGCCCGCCCCGACTCCTACCGGGTCAAGGACGTGGTGGGCCGCCGCGGCATCGGCATCGGCTCGGCCGGGCTGCCGTCGTACAACATCCTGCTGGAGGGCCACACCGACGCCCTGGAGAACGACGTCGTGATCTACATCAAGCAGGCCCAGACCCCGGCCGTCTCCCGGCACGTCGCGGACCAGGCGCTGCGCGACTACTTCCAGCACGAGGGCCACCGCACGGTGATCTCCCAGCGCGCCCTCCAGGACAACGCCGACCCGTGGCTCGGCTGGACCGAGCTGGACGGCGCGGGCCAGCTGGTCGCCGAGGTCTCGCCGTACGCCGTGGACCTGGACTGGGGCGACATCGACGACCCGGAGGAGGTCGCGGCGGTGGTCGCCGACCTCGGCCGGGCCACGGCCACCATGCACGCGGCGGCGGACGAAACCTCGGGCGAGTCGCTGGTGCCGTTCTCCACCGAGCGGGCCATCGACGCGGCGATCGCGGCCGACGAGGACGGCTTCGCCGACGTGCTGGTCTCCTTCGCCCACGACTACGGCGCACGCGCGCGTGCCGACCACCAGATCTTCGTGGACCTGTTCCGCAACGGCCGGATCCCCGGTCTGTGACGGCCCGGGGACCCAGGGTCGCGATCCGGCCGTCCGCGGACACCCTTTAGGGGTCTCTTACGGCAGTACGTGACACACTTCCAGCGCCATGGACATTTCCGGGACCCAGCTGCGAGCCGTACGGGCGGCGCTGTTCACGTCACTCGTCGTGACGCTGAGCAGCGCGTCGCACGTGCTGCTGTCCCGGGCACCCCTGCCGCTGAACACGGTGGCCGTGCTCGCGGCCGTCGTGTTCGCCGTCGCCTACGCCCTCGCCGGGCGGGAGCGGACCTTCGGCCGGATCGCCGCGCTGCTGATCCCGCTGGAGCTGGCCGCCGACACGATCCTCACCACCGGGCAGCACATGTGCTACGGCCCTGCGGGCGGCCCGGTCGCGGGCCCGCTGGCCTCGGTCGGCTGGGACGTGCTGTGCGGCGACGGCACCGAGGTCGGCACCCCGCTGGCGCAGGTCAGCGGCGACCCCGGCCGGGTCGCGGCGCTGCTCGCCGAGTCGACCCCGGCCACCGCCTGGCTGCTGCTGGCCGCGCACGTGTGCGTCGGCCTCGTCGCCGCCGCCTGGCTGCGGCGCGGCGAGCGGGCGCTGGTCCAGGTGCTGCGGGCGCTGGGCGCGAGCACCTTCCGGCCGCTGCGGATCGCGCAGGCGGCCGGCACGGCGCGCGCGACCGAGCGCCCCGGGCGCGGACCGCTCCCCCAGCGCCGGACGGCCTCCGCCCCGAACCTGCTCCTCGCGTACTCCCTGGGGCGGCGTGGACCGCCGTGCTCCCCCGCCCTCACCTGCGGGTGAGCGGCGTCCGGCACCGCATTCCCACCCCCACGCATCCCGCACACGGCATGTGTGCGTTCCCATGGAGAAGACCGACATGAGCAAGCGGAACAACCAGGCGGCGAAGACGGCGGCGCGCGAGCGCCTGCGGATCGAGCGCGAGCGCGAGGCGAAGCGGGCGAAGGTGAAGCGGCAGGTCGTCGTGGCCTGCTCGCTCGTGGCCGTCCTCGCCGCGGCGGGCGGCATCGGCTACGCCGTCGTCCAGGCCAACAAGCCCAGCCAGTGGGAGGCCGTGAAGTCCGACAAGATCGTCGCCCCGGCCAACACCTCGGGCAAGGACGGCCTGACGGTCCTCGTCGGCAAGGACAGCGCGAAGAAGACCCTCAAGATGTACGAGGACCCGCGCTGCCCGGTCTGCGCCGCGTTCGAGCAGGCGGTCGGCACGACGGTCGAGAAGGACCTCGCGGCCGGCAAGTACAAGGTCCAGTACATCGGCGGCACGTTCATCGACGGCGACTCGCTGGGCAGCGGCAAGATCGGCTCGGGCGGTGAGGGGTCCAAGAGCGCGATGAGCGCCATGGGCGCCGCGCTCAACGTCAGCCCCGACGCCTTCATGAAGTACAAGACCGCCCTGTACTCGACGAAGTTCCACCCCGAGGAGTCGCAGGACAAGTTCAAGGACGACGCCTACCTGATCAAGGTCGCCGACACGGTTCCGGAGCTGAAGGGCAACGCCACGTTCCGGAACGCGCTGAAGAAGGGCACCTACGACGCCTGGGCGCTGGCGATGTCGAAGACCTTCGACACCAACAAGGACGGCGTCACGGGCACGCCGAGCTTCGTCATGGACGGCAAGATCCTCAAGACCGCGCAGGGCAGCCAGCCGATGACGGTCCCGGACTTCAACCAGGTCGTCGGGGCCGCGCTCAAGGGCTGACCCGCCGTCGGTGAAGAGCGGGCGAACATTCGGACGTTCGCCCGCTCTCGTCCGTACCGAGCAGTAACCTGATCGGTCGTGACCAGTCGGCCCCTGGGCCCGCTCCTACCGGACCCTCAGCGGCACCCAGAAGGTCGAGCGCGCCCACGACCCCGTCTGACCCGCGCCGGGAGCGCTACAGGGAGCCGAGGAAGCCGAGCGCCACCCGCCAGGTGGCCTCGGCCGCCTCCGCGTCGTAGTCCGCCAGCCCCGGGTCGGTGTAGAGGTGGCCGGCGCCCCGGTAGCGGTGGACCTCGACGTCGGCGCCCGCTCTGCCCATCTGGAGATACCAGGCGCTGAGCCAGTCGTCGGTCTCGAAGGGGTCCGGCTCGGCCACGTGCAGCTGCACCGGCAGCTCCCGCACCGAGGCGCTCGCCGCGATGTCCGAGGTGCCGTGCAGGAGCAGCAGCCCGCGCGCCTTCTCGTCGCCGAGCGCCAGCGTCTGCGCCACGGAGGCGCCCAGCGAGAACCCGGCGTAGACCAGTCCCCGCCCGGAGTAGGGCGCGGCGGCCAGCACGGCCCGCTTCAGCAGCTCGTCCTTGCCGATCGACTCGTTGAACTCCATGCCCTCCTCGACCGTCTCGAACGTACGGCCCTCGAAGAGGTCCGGCGTCCACACCTCGTGTCCGGCGGCCCGCAGCCGGTCGGCGGCCGCGCGCACCGCGGGCCTGAGGCCATAGGTCGAGTGAAAGAGCATGATGTCCATGGGGCCATGGTGCCAGCCGGGTACGACAACGCCGTGACGACCGCCTCACCGGCTCGGATGTTCACGACCCCCCGGGGCTGGTTACGTTCGAAGGCATGGAGAACGTACTCCGACCACTGATCGTCATCGGCGGCGCGGTGCTGCTCACCCTGTTCATCGGGTGGGCCACCGACCGTCTGCTCCGCAAGGCCGACGAACGGCACAGCGAGACGCCCCTGTGGGGCCTGCTGCGCCGGATACGGGTGCCGTACCAGCTCGTGCTGTGCACGGCCCTGCTGAGAGGGTCGTACGACGAGGCGAAGCTGCTGCTGGAGTACCGGGTCGCCCTCGGCCGGGGGCTGACCCTGGTGCTGATCGGCGCGGCCGCCTGGCTGGCGATCCGGATAGCGGCCGCCGTCGTGGAGACCTCGTACAGCCGCTACGCGCGCGTCCACCGCGACGCCGCCCGGGTGCGCCGGGTGCGCACCCAGGTGACGCTGATCATGCGGGTGGTGTCCGCGGTGGTCGGCGTGGTCGCCGCAGCCGCGATGCTGCTGACCTTCCCCGCGTTCCGGGCGGCCGGAGCCTCCCTGCTGGCCTCGGCGGGCATCCTCGGCATCGTCGCCGGTGTCGCCGCCCAGTCCACGCTGAGCAACATGTTCGCCGGGCTGCAGATCGCCTTCGGCGACATGGTGCGCATCGGGGACACCGTGGTGGTCGACGACGAGTGGGGCACCGTCGAGGAGATCACCCTGACGTTCCTGACCGTCCGGACGTGGGACGAGCGCCGGATCACCATGCCGGTCTCGTACTTCACCGCCAAGGCGTTCGAGAACTGGTCGCGCGGCGGCGCCCAGATGACCGGCACCGTCTTCCTGCACCTGGACCACTCGGCGCCGATGGAGGCGATGCGCGCCCGGCTGCGCGACATCCTGCGCGGCTGCCCGGCATGGGACGGCCGCGACCACGGCCTCGTCGTCACCGACTCCACCCCGAGCACGATGGAGGTGCGGGCCCTGGTCACCGCGAAGGACGCGGACGACCTGTGGACGGTCCGGGTCACGGTGCGCGAGCAGCTGATCCGCTGGCTGGCCGAGCAGCACCCGTACGCGCTGCCGCGCGTCAACGCCACGGACGCGGCCCTGCCGCCCGGCTTCCCCGTCCCCGGCCGGATACCGGGCGCCCGCCGCACCGTCCACCACGACCATCAGCCGGTCCGCCCCGACCGGCCCTGACCGGCCCCGACCAGCCCTGACCGGCCCTGACCGGCCCTGACCGGCTCAGTGGCCGCGCTCGGCCCCTCCGTCGACCTGGACGATCTGCGAGGTGATGTGCCCGGCGCCGTGGGACGCCAGCCAGTGCAGGGTCGCGGCGACGTCCCCCGGCGTGCCGGCCCGTCCCGTCGAGGTCTCCGCGACGAGGCGGGCGCGCCGCTCCTCGTCCATGCCGGCGCCGAAGAACCCGGTGTCGTCGACATAGCCGGGGGCGACCACGTTCACGGTGATCCCGCGCGGGCCCAGCTGCCGGGCCAGGTCGTGGGCGTACGGGTGCAGCGCGGCCTTGGACGCCGCGTACGCCCCGCTGCCCGAACCCCGCAACGCGGCGATGGAGCTGAGGAAGAGCACCCGTCCGCCGGGGTCGGCCAGGCGGTCCTTGAGCGCCTCGGTGAGCAGGGCGGCGGTCAGGGTGTTCAGGCCGAAGTTCAGGGTCCAGTCGTGCAGGACGACGTCGAGGGGCTCGTCGCTGTCCACGCGCGGCTCCAGGTACCCGGAGCCGCCGGCGCTGTGGACGAGGACGTCCACCGTGCCGAGCCGGTCCGCCACGAACCGCTCCACCGCGCGCACCTCGCGCGGCCTGCTCAGGTCCGCCGCGCAGACCAGGGCCCCGGGCACCGCGGCCCGCTCCAGCACCTCCGCGCGGCGGCCGAGCAGCAGGACCTGATCGCCGTCCGCCGCGAACAGCTGCGCCGTCGCGAGCCCGATCCCCGTACCGCCTCCGCTGATCACCACGTTGCGAGCCATGATCAGATCGTACGAAGCAACGGGTCCCCGCACCACGTTCACCGCAGGCTGCGCACGTCCAAATGCCGCAGCACCCGGTCCACCACCTCCGGATCGGCACCCGGCTCGCTGCGCGCGGCCAGCACCTCGTGCCGGGCGGCGCTCAGCAGCTCGCCCTGGATGCGCCGGACCCGCTTCAGCCGGCGGACCCGGTGGTGGACCGCCTCCCTGCGCTCGTCCTCGCCCATCTCCGGGCTGATCCGCACCCCGATCTCGAAGGCCCGGCGCAGCATCTGCTCCGACAGCTCCTCCGGCAGGTCCTCCACGGACTCGATCTCGCGGAGCCGGCGCTTGGCCGCCCGCGCCGCGCGCACCGCGAGCTGCTTCTCGAAGTCCCTCTCCCGCTCGCTGTCGGCGCGCACCCCGAGCCGCCGCACCAGCCGCGGCAGGGTCAGCCCCTGGAGCACCAGGGTCCCCATGATCACTCCGAAGGCGATGAACACGATCTCGTCCCGGTCCGGGAAGGGCGTGCCCGCGTCGGTCTCCAGGGGGATGGCCAGCGCCAGGGCCACGGACGCCACGCCGCGCATCCCGGACCACCACATGACGACGGTCTCGCGCCAGCTCATCGGGATCTCCTCCTCGACGTCCCGCTTGGCGTGCATCCGTTGGGTGAGCCAGGTGGCCGGCAGCAGGTAGAGCAGCCGCACCAGGACGACGACGACGACCACCGCGGCGGCCCAGCCGAGCAGTTCCCCCCAGCGGCCGGAGGCCGTGCGCAGCGCGTTGTGCAGTTCGAGCCCGATCAGCCCGAAGGCGACGCCGGTGACGAGGGTGTCGACGATGTCCCAGAAGGTGTGCCCGGCGAGCCGCGTCATCACGTCGTCGGCGTCGGTGGCGTACTCGGAGAGGAACAGGGCCGTGGTCAGCACGGCGAGGACGCCCGAGCCGCGCAGTTCCTCGGCGAGCACGTAGGAGGCGTACGGCACGAGCAGGGTGAGCCCGATCTGGAGGGTGGCGTCGCCGAGCAGGTCCATCACCTTGTTGGCGCCCCAGCCGAGGGCGAGTCCGACGGCCACCGCCACGACCGCCGAGAGGACGAGGTCCAGGCCCGCCTGCCACGCCGAGAAGGAGCCGCTGACCACGGCGGCGATGGCCACGTGGTAGAGCACGATGGCCGTGACGTCGTTGAAGAGCCCTTCGCCCTCCAGGATGGACACCAGCCGGCGGGGCAGCCCGAGCCGGCCCGCGACGGCGGTCGCCGCGACGGGGTCGGGCGGCGCGACGAGCGCGCCGAGCGCCAGGGCGGCGGCGAGGGGCAGGCCGGGCACGATGGCCTGGGCGACCGCGGCCACGCAGATCATCGTGACGAACACCAGCGCCACGGCCAGCAGGAGGATGGGCCGCACATTGGCCGCGAACTGCCGCCAGGAGGTGCGCCGTACGGCGGCGTAGAGCAGCGGGGGCAGCAGCAGGGGGAGGATCAGGTCCGGCGGCACGTTGACGTTCGGGACGAACGGCAGCAGCGCGAGGACGATCCCGAGCAGGGTCATCAGCACGGGCGCCGGCAGCCCGAGCCGGTCCCCGGCCGGGACGCTCACCAGGGCCCCGAGCAACAGCACGAACAGCAGGGCCAACTGATCCACGGTCAGCACTCCGGAGAGATCGGTGTCCACAGGGCAGCTTCAAGCCTGCCACGCCGCCGCTCTCACCAGCGGATACGGACGCCCCGCTACAGAACGCGCCGCATGGAGCGGTGGGGTATCCCCGCGTCGGGGAACTCCGGGCCGTACGCCGCGTAGCCGAGACGCTCGTAGAACCCGAGCGCGTGGGTCTGGGCGTGCAGGTCCACGGCGGCGAGGCCCCGCGCGCGGGCCGCGTCCTCGACGGCCCGCACCAGCGCGGCGCCGACCCCGAGGCCGCGGGCCTGCCGGGTCACGGCCAGCCGGCCGAGCGAGCCCACCGAGGGATCGCCGCCGGTCCGGTCCGCGGCGGCCTCGCCGGAGAGCAGGCGTCCGGTGCCGAGCGGCTCGCCGTCCTCTCCGGTCGCGAGCACGTGCAGCGCGCCGGCGTCGAGGGCGTCGTACTCGATGTCCTGGGGGACGCCCTGCTCGACGACGAAGACCTCCTTGCGGACCGCGAAGCACGCCTCGCGGTCGGCGGGGTCCTCGGCGACGCGCACGGTGTACGTCGGTGTGCTCATGCCCACGTCTCCTCGCGGACCTGCTCCAGGGCGTCTCGGAGGTCGGCCGGGTAGTCGCTGGCGAACTCGGCCCACCGGCCGTCCCCGGGGTGCTCGAAGCCGAGGCGCACGGCGTGCAGCCACTGCCGGGTCAGCCGCAGCCGATTGGCGAGGGTCGGGTCGGCGCCGTAGGTCAGATCGCCGACGCAGGGATGCCGGTGGGCCGCCATGTGGACGCGGATCTGGTGGGTGCGGCCCGTCTCCAGCTTCACGTCGAGCAGGGAGGCCGCGCGGAACGCCTCGATGAGGTCGTAGTGCGTGACGGAGGGCTTGCCCTCTGCCGTGACCGCCCACTTGTAGTCGTGCTGGGGGTGGCGGCCGATGGGGGCGTCGATGGTCCCGCTGGTCGGATCGGGGTGGCCCTGGACGAGCGTGTGGTACCGCTTGTCGACCGTGCGCTCCTTGAACTGG
Organism: Streptomyces zinciresistens K42; assembly: GCF_000225525.1. Classification (GTDB taxonomy): domain Bacteria; phylum Actinomycetota; class Actinomycetes; order Streptomycetales; family Streptomycetaceae; genus Streptomyces; species Streptomyces zinciresistens. Next base: position 43,320 of record NZ_AGBF01000022.1, read on the forward strand.
CGCTTGAGCGAGGTGTACGCGTACTCGGACTTGGCGACGACCATCAGACCGGAGGTGCCCACGTCCAGGCGGTGCACGATGCCCTGGCGCTCGGCGGCCCCGGAGGTGGAGATCCGGTAGCCGGCGGCGGCCAGGCCGCCGATGACCGTCGGTCCGCTCCAGCCCGGACTCGGGTGCGCGGCGACACCGACCGGCTTCGCGATGACCACCACGTCGTCGTCGTCGTGCACGATCTCCATGCCCTCGACGGGCTCGGCGACGATCTGCACCGGGGCGGGCGCCTGCGGCATCTCCACTTCCAGCCAGGCGCCGCCGTGGACGCGCTCGGACTTGCCGACGACCGTGCCGTCGACCAGCACCTTGCCCGCCGCGGCCAGCTCGGCCGCCTTCGTGCGGGAGAAGCCGAACATGCGGGAGATGGCGGCGTCGACGCGCTCGCCCTCCAGGCCGTCGGGCACGGGCAGGGTACGGATCTCGGGAATCGTGCTCACCCGTCGAGTATGCCGGACGGGCCCGGCGGCCCCGTACGGGCCTGTGGAAAACCCCGCCGGGCTCAGTCCTTGTGGACGGTGCCGTCCGGGTCCAGGCCCTTGAAGGAGAGCAGCACGATCAGGATGCCGCCGCTGACGATCGCGGTGTCGGCGAGGTTGAACACGGCGAAGCCCTTGGGCGCGATGAAGTCCACGACGGCGCCCTGGAAGACGGCCGGGGCGCGGAAGATCCGGTCGGTGAGGTTGCCGAGGGCGCCTCCGAGCAGCAGGCCGAGCGCGATCGCCCACGGGACGCTGTACAGCTTGCGGGCAAGCCGGATGATCACCACGATCACGGCGGCCGCGATCGCCGTGAAGATGACGGTGAACGCCTCGCCGAAGCCGAAGGCGGCGCCCGCGTTGCGGATGCCCTCGAACCGGAGCCAGTCCCCGACGACGTCGATCGGCGGCTGGTGCTCCAGCTTGGCCACCACGAGCATCTTGCTGCTCAGGTCGATGGCGTACGCGATCATGGCGACCACGAAGAGCACGGCGATCCGCCGCCGTCCCCTGGGCCGGTCCGCGCCGGTCCCGAGCGGCGCGCCGTCGCCGGAGGGGTCCGCCGGCGCCGTGCCCCCGGCGTCGCCGGCGGCCTTCGCGTCCGCGTCGGACGGCTGGTGCCCGGCACCCGCGGGCTCCGGGGTGTCCGGCGTACCGATGATGCGCTCCGGCTCTGCCACGTGCGTCCCTCGACCTAGGTACCTGACTGAGGACGAGCGTACGGCACGTCCCGCGGGCCCGGCGTGCCCGTCAGTAGCGGCGCTCCTGCTTCTGCTTGCACTCCACGCACAGGGTCGCGCGCGGGAACGCCTGCATCCTGGCCTTGCCGATGGGGTTGCCGCAGCTCTCGCACAGGCCGTAGGTGCCCGCGTCCAGCCGCTCCAGGGCGCGCTCGGCCTGCGTGAGCATCTCGCGCGCGTTGGCGGCGAGCGCCAGCTCGTGCTCACGCGTGATGTTCTTGGCACCCGTGTCGGCCTGGTCGTCGCCCGCGCCGTCCCCGGAATCCCTCATCAGGCCCACGAGTGACTGCTCGGACGAGGTGATCTCCGCGCGCAGCCGCACGACCTCGGCCGTCAGCTCGGCCCGCGCCTCCTCGACCTCCTGGGGCGTCCAGGGGTCCTCACCGGGGCGCACCGCGAGCTCGCCGGGCTCCGCCGCGGCCACGCGCGCGTCGGGAACGGCCTTCCGCACGGCCGTGGCCGTGTCAGGAGTCTTCTTCGCAACCACCGTCGTGGCTCCCGTCTGCTCCGCGGCCTGGGCCGCTCCCGCCTTCTTGGCCCTGCTCCCGGCGCCGCCCTCCTCGGCGGCCCCCTCGCCCGCGCCGCCCGCGCGTGCGGCGGGCTTCTCGTCCGCCGCCCGCCCGCGCGCCGCCTTCTTCCCGGTGGCCTTCTTGGTGACCGCCGTCCCGGCGGCCGGTGTCGCGGCCGTCTTCTTCGCGGCCGCCCTGCGGGTGGCCGTGCCGCCTCCTCCCGCCTTCTTCGCCGTCCCCCCGGCGGCGCTCCCGGCGGCCCGCCCGCCGCCGGTCTCACCGTCCGCCTCCGCGGGCCCGGCGGCGGCCCGGGAGGCTGCCTTGCCACCCGTCGCCTTCTTCGTCCCGGCCTTCCTCGCCTCGGCCTTCTTCGTCCCGGCCTTCTTCACCTGGGCCTTCTTCGCTTCGGCCTTCTTCGCGGTGCTCCTCCTGGCCGCGCTCCGCTCGGCCGCGCTCGTCCCGGCCGTGCCCGCCGTGCCCGCACCGGAAGCCGCCGCCCTGCCGCCGCCGGCCTCCCGCACCGTCTTCACCGGCGGGCGGTCCGGCGTGCCGCGCTCCCCCGCGGAGCCGCCCCGCGCGCTCTTCCTGCCGCTCACGTCCTTGGCCGCGGCGTCTGCGGGAGCCGCCCCTCCGGAGGCGTCCGCATGAGGGGACCTGCTCGACGCCGACTGCCGTACGGCGGTCTTCTTCGCCACCATGCCGCGGCCCCTTCACATATTGTGATCTTGCTCGCGAATCGTGCTGGGACGATAAATCGACTCCGGTCCCGCGGCAACGGGGCACACCACCCGATTCGCCCGCCTCGCGCAGGGAGCACGCCAGACATGCATGCGTTGTGCCCAGCTCCCCGCCGGGTATGCCGCCGGGGCGGCCGTCCCGGAATCCGGACGGGCGCACCGCGCCATTCGGGTCAGCGCACCGGCCGCGCCCGCCGGCCCCCGGCTGCCCGGAAATCCGGTCGGCCGCTGTCACCGGGGCGCCGTACACTGGGCGCAGCGAAACAGCATCGATGGGGACGAGTAGCGACGTACGCGGCCCAGAGCGACCCGGGGACGGTGTGAGCCCGGGGGCGAGCGCGACGTGAAGATCACCCCGGAGCCGTCGGAAGAAAGCCTCCCCGAGGCGAGTAGAACCGGCATCGCGACCCCAATGAGGGGGCTCACCGGCGCACACCCCGCGCCGAGGAGCCAAGGAGGGTGGTACCGCGGGAGCGCGCCGAAACCGGCGCAGGCAGGACACGGCTCTCGTCCCTCCGGACGGAAGGCAGCAAGTCCGCCGGAGGAAGCCCGCTGATGACACAGCCGACGTACCGCCAGGTGCCCGCCCAGGTCGACCTGCCCGCGCTCGAACACGCGGTGCTCGACTTCTGGCGCGAGCAGAAGATCTTCGCCAAGAGCCTGGAGCAGTCCGAGGGACGCCCCGAGTGGGTGTTCTACGAGGGCCCGCCCACCGCCAACGGCATGCCCGGCGCCCACCACATCGAAGCCCGCGTCTTCAAGGACGTCTTCCCCCGCTTCCGCACCATGCGCGGCTACCACGTGGCCCGCAAGGCCGGCTGGGACTGCCACGGCCTCCCCGTGGAGCTGGCGGTCGAGAAGGAGCTCGGCTTCTCCGGCAAGCAGGACATCGAGGCGTACGGCATCGCCGAGTTCAACGACAAGTGCCGCGCGTCCGTGACCCGGCACACCGACGCCTTCGCCGAGCTGACGACCCGTATGGGCTACTGGGTCGACATCGACGACGCCTACCGCACGATGGACCCCGAGTACATCGAGTCCGTGTGGTGGTCGCTCAAGGAGATCTTCGGCAAGGGCCTGCTGGTGCAGGACCACCGCGTCGCCCCCTGGTGCCCGCGCTGCGGAACCGGCCTGTCCGACCACGAGCTGGCGCAGGGCTACGAGACGGTCGTCGACCCCTCGGTGTACGTCCGCTTCCCGCTCACCTCCGGCCCGCTCGCCGGCGAGGCCGCCCTGCTGGTGTGGACGACCACGCCGTGGACGCTCGTCTCCAACACGGCCGTGGCCGCGCACCCCGACGTCACCTACGTCGTCGCGACGAACGGCGAGGAGAAGGCCGTCGTCGCCGAACCGCTGGTCGCCAAGGCCCTCGGCGAGGGCTGGGAGACCACCGGGGAGTCCTTCACCGGCGCCGAGATGGAGCGCTGGACCTACCGGCGCCCCTTCGAGGTGATCGACTTCCCGGCCGAGGCCCACTACGTGGTCAACGCCGAGTACGTCACCACCGAGGACGGCACGGGCCTGGTCCACCAGTCCCCCGCCTTCGGCGAGGACGACCTCAAGGTCTGCCGGGCGTACGGCCTGCCCGTGGTCAACCCGGTCCGCCCCGACGGCACCTTCGAGGAGGACGTGCCGCTGGTCGGCGGCGTCTTCTTCAAGAAGGCGGACGAGCGGCTCACCGAGGACCTCCAGCGGCGCGGCCTGCTCTTCCGTCACATCCCGTACGAGCACAGCTATCCGCACTGCTGGCGCTGCCACACGGCGCTGCTGTACTACGCGCAGCCGTCCTGGTACATCCGCACCACTGCCGTCAAGGACCGCCTCCTCCAGGAGAACGAGAACACCAACTGGTTCCCGGACACGGTCAAGCACGGCCGCTACGGCGACTGGCTGAACAACAACATCGACTGGGCGCTGTCCCGCAACCGCTACTGGGGCACCCCGCTGCCGATCTGGCGCTGCGAGGACGACCACCTCACCTGCGTCGGCTCGCGCGCCGAGCTCACCGAGCTGACCGGCGCCGACCAGTCCGCCCTGGACCCGCACCGCCCGTACATCGACGACGTGACCTTCGGCTGCCCCCAGTGCGGCCAGACGGCCACGCGCGTACCCGAGGTGATCGACGCCTGGTACGACTCGGGCTCGATGCCGTTCGCGCAGTGGGGCTACCCGTACAGGAACAAGGAGCTGTTCGAGGCCCGCTACCCCGCGCAGTTCATCTGCGAGGCCATCGACCAGACCCGCGGCTGGTTCTACACGCTGATGGCGGTCGGCACCCTGGTGTTCGACAAGTCCTCGTACGAGAACGTCGTGTGCCTCGGCCACATCCTCGCCGAGGACGGCCGCAAGATGTCCAAGCACCTGGGCAACATCCTCCAGCCGATCCCGCTGATGGACCAGCACGGCGCCGACGCGGTGCGCTGGTTCATGGCCGCCGGCGGCTCCCCGTGGGCGGCACGCCGCGTGGGCCACGGCACGATCCAGGAGGTCGTCCGCAAGACGCTCCTGACGTACTGGAACACGGTCGCCTTCCAGGCCCTGTACGCCCGTACGTCGAACTGGGCGCCCTCCGCCGCCGACCCGGCCCCGGCCGACCGCCCGGTCCTGGACCGCTGGCTGCTGTCCGAACTGCACGCGCTGGTCGACCAGATGACCCAGTCCCTGGACGCCTACGACACCCAGCGCGCCGGCAAGCTCCTGTCGGCGTTCGTCGACGACCTGTCGAACTGGTACGTCCGCCGCTCGCGCCGCCGCTTCTGGCAGGGCGACAAGGCCGCGCTGCGCACCCTGCACGAGGTCGTCGAGACGGTCACGAAGCTGATGGCCCCGCTGACCCCGTTCATCACCGAGCGGGTCTGGCAGGACCTGGTCGTCCCGGTCGTCCCGGACGCCCCGGAGTCGGTGCACCTCGCGTCCTGGCCGGAGGCCGACCTGTCGGCGATCGACCCGGAGCTGTCCCGGCAGATGGTCCTGGTCCGCCGCCTGGTCGAACTCGGCCGCGCCACGCGCGCGGAGTCGGGCGTCAAGACCCGCCAGCCGCTGTCGCGCGCCCTGATCGCGGCCACCGGTTTCGAGGCCCTGGACACCGAGCTGCACGCGCAGATCACCGAGGAGCTGAACGTCGCCTCGCTCGCCTCGCTCTCCACGGTCGGCGGCAGCCTGGTGGACACCACCGCCAAGGCCAACTTCCGGGCGCTGGGCAAGCGGTTCGGCAAGCGGGTCCAGGACGTGGCGAAGGCCGTCGCCCACGCGGACGCCGCGGCCCTGTCGCTGGCCCTGCGGGAGGGCACGGCCTCGGTCGAGGTCGACGGTGAGACGGTCACGCTCGCCCCCGACGAGGTCATCATCACGGAGACCCCGCGCGAGGGCTGGTCGGTGGCGTCGGACTCGGGCGCGACGGTCGCGCTGGACCTGGAGATCACGGAGGAGCTGCGCCGGGCCGGCCTGGCCCGGGACGCGATCCGCCTGATCCAGGAGGCCCGCAAGAACAGCGGTCTGGACGTGGCCGACCGGATCGCCCTGCGCTGGACGGCGACGGACCCCGCGACGACCGCGGCGCTCACCGAGCACGCCGGGATGATCGCCGACGAGGTCCTGGCGACGGACTTCGCGCGGGGCGGGGCGGACTCCGGTTACGGCGACCCGTTCACGGACGAGGCCCTGACCCTGGCGTTCCGCCTGCGCAAGGCGTAGCCCTCGGGGCGGGAGACAGCGCGAGGGCCCGGTGCCGCCAGGATTCCCGGCGGCACCGGGCCCTCGGTGCCGCACGGCCGGGACAACTGCCCCATGGCCGAACACAGCAGGCATAGGACGTGAACACGCGTAGCACAAGGGCGGGGCCCCGGATCGAAATCCGGGGCCCCGCCCTGAACGCTGCCGACGCCTATGGCGTACTACCGAACGTCAGTTGTCGTCCTCGTCGATGAGGAACCCGCGCATCGGCGAGGGAGCCTGGCCCATCGGGCCGGGGCCCTGCGGCCGGACCGGAGCCATCGGCTGGGTCATCGCCGGGGACATCTGCTGCTGACCGCCGTAGGACGGAGCGGCCGGGGAGGGGCCGCCGCCCATCGGGTTGCCGCCGTAGGACGGGGCGCTCGCGCCGGCCGGAGCCATCGAGGGCGCCGGGGACGGCGGGAGGGACGCGGCGGCCGGCGTGCGCGGCGGGGCGAGCGAGTCGTCCGCCTGGGTCTCCAACTGGCGCAGCTGGGACTCCAGGTAGGACTTCAGCCGCGTGCGGTACTCGCGCTCGAAGCCGCGCAGGTCCTCGACCTTGCGCTCCAGCGTGGCGCGGGCGGACTCCAGGGAGCCCATCGCGACACGGTGCTTCTCCTGGGCGTCCCGCTCCAGGGCGTCGGCCTTGGCACGGGCGTCGCGCTCCAGACCCTCGGCACGCGAACGGGCCTCACCGACGATCTTGTTGGCCTCGGAACGCGCCTCGGCGATCGCCTGGTCGGCGGTCTGCTGGGCGAGCGACAGAACGCGGGCCGCGCTGTCGCCGCCGGGGCCGCCCTGACCGGGACCGCCCATGGGGCCACCCATCGGACCGCCCATGGGGCCGCCCATCTGCTGCATGGGGGGCTGGCCCATCTGCCCCTGACCCATCGGACCCTGGCCCATCTGCCCCTGACCCATCGGACCCTGGCCCATCGGACCCGGACCCTGGCCCATCGGGCCGGGACCCTGCGGACCACCCTGACCGCCGGGGCCGGCGGGCAGCTGCGGGGCACCGCTCGGCAGCTGGGGCGGACCACCCATGGGGCCACCCATCTGCTGCTGCGGCGGGCCCGATATCCCGGCGGGGACGGGACCCCCGTGACCGCGCATGCCCTGCTGCGGCATCCCGCCCTGGGGCATTCCCCCCTGAGGCATGCCCTGGGGCATGCCGCCCTGCTGGTCCTGCGGGCCGCCAGGACCCTCCGGCGGCTTGCGCATGTTCTGCTGGTTCTGGGCAGCAGCACGCGTCGCCGCGGCCAGCTTGGCGCGCAGGTCCTCGTTCTCGCGGAGCAGCCGGGTCAGCTCGGCTTCGACCTCGTCGAGGAAGGCATCGACCTCGTCCTCGTCATAGCCTTCTCGGAGGCGGACGGTCGTGAACTGCTTGTTCCGCACGTCCTCGGGGGTCAACGGCATCTCTTCACCTCAACGTAGTCATCGGCAGTCGGCAGGACCGTATCTGTCACATCGTTCACATCGCGCCTCGCACGAGTGTGATCAGGATGTAGACGATGATCATCAGAACGAAGAAGGACAGGTCGAGCGCCACGCCCCCGAGACGCAGCGGCGGGATAACCCGCCGCAGAAGCTTGAGCGGTGGATCAGTGACAGTGTAGGTGGCCTCCAGAACGACCACCATCGCCTTGCCGGGTTGCCAGGAGCGGGCGAACTGGAAGACGTAGTCCATGACCAACCGGAAGATGAGCACGATGAGGAAGACCATCAGCGCGATGTAGAGAACCTGCAAGACCACGCTCATGTCCGGTGTTTCCCTCTCCCCTGCCCCTGGCTTTGTGCCGTTGCTTCCGGTGGTGCGTCTCAGCTCTGGTTGAAGAACCCGCCCTCTGCGATACGGGCCTTGTCCTCCGCCGTGACATCGACGTTAGCAGGCGACAACAGGAACACCTTCTGCGTCACCCGCTCGATGCTGCCGTGAAGACCAAACACCAAACCGGCCGCAAAGTCGACAAGTCGCTTCGCGTCTGTGTCGTCCATCTCAGTCAGATTCATGATCACCGGAGTACCTTCACGGAAGTGTTCCCCGATGGTACGGGCCTCGTTGTAGGTCCGTGGGTGAAGTGTGGTGATCCGGTACGGCTCTCGTTCCGACACGACCTTGGGCATGATCACCGGTGCGTTCTTCTCCAGGCTTGCGCGTTCTTGTGTGATGGACGCCACGGGCGCGATGCGCGCGGGGCGGCCGGATTCCGCGGCGAGCGAAGCCGAACGGGCCACCGGTTCGCGCTGCGCGGGAGGATGGGCGATTCGCACTTCTTCGTCCCTTTGGGACTGATGTGCGTTGTGGGACTGGTGCGACGGCTCGCGCCGTCGGTGGTCCCGCTCGATCTCCGGGTCCAGTTCGGGTTCGAAGTCGTCGTCGGGGTCGAACCCCCGGCCGTCGTACCCATCGTCCTCCACGAGGCCGAGGTAGACCGCCATCTTGCGCATCGCGCCGGCCATGCTCCGAGTCCTCCGCTCTGTGGTGGATCGACTGCCAAGTGCCCGCGATCCACGCGGTCGTTACGCCCGCCTTTCGGCGACATTGACCATATTTTCTGCTGTGGTCCGACTTCTTGGCGACGTTACCCGAGCCCGGGGCGGACTCCGAGTACCGCAGTGCCGACGCGTACATGTGTCGCACCGGCCGCAACAGCCTCTTCGAGATCCGCACTCATGCCTGCGGACACCATGTTCGCAGCCGGATGGGCTCTGCGCAGGTCGGTCGACAAATCCATCAACCGCCCGAAGGCCGCCCGTTGCCGGCCCGCGTACTCCCCGGTGAGCGGGGCGACGGTCATCAGTCCGTCCAGTCTCAGCCCCGGGGCGGCGGCCACGAGGGCGGCCAACTCCTCGATGCCGCCCGGCGCCACACCACCGCGCTCGCCCCGCCCGCTCTCACCCGCGTCGAGGGCGACCTGGAGGAGGCAGCCCAGCTCGCGTCCGCGCCGGACGGCCTCCCTGGACAGCGCCGTCACCAGCTTCGAGCGGTCGACGGACTGCACGACGTCCGCGTAACCGGCGACGGAGCGCACCTTGTTGGTCTGGAGCTGGCCCACGAAGTGCCAGGTGAGCGGCAGATCCGAGCAGGCCGCGGCCTTGGGTGCCGCGTCCTGGTCGCGGTTCTCGGCGACATGGCGCACCCCGAGCTCCGCGAGGACGCGCACATCACTCGCGGGGTAGGTCTTCGTGACGACGATCAGGGTCACCTCCTCGCGGGGGCGCCCGGCGGCCGCGCACGCCTCCGCGATGCGCTGCTCCACTCTCGCCATATTCGCGGCGATTTCGTCCTTACGGTCCGTCATGTCCATTCAGTCCAGCCACACATAGCCCGCGAGCCGGCCCGTGGCCCGGTCGCGTCGGTACGAGAAGTGGTCCGACGACTCCCGCGTGCACACCGGGGACTGCTCCCGGTCGTGCACTCCGAGGCGCGCGAGCTGGGCGTGCACTCCGGCGGCCACGTCGACGGCGGGCGTGCCCCAACTCGTTTCGGCGTACGCCCCCGGCTCGACGGCGGACACCTCGGCGCGCATGGCTTCCGGCACTTCGTAGCACCGGCCGCAGACGGTGGGTCCGGTGCGGGCGACGATCCGGGCGGGGTCGGCGCCCAGCGCCGCCATCGCGCGCAGCGTCTCCGGGACGACCCCGGCGACCATGCCCGGCCGGCCCGCGTGGGCCGCGGCCACGACGCCGGCGACCGGGTCCGCCAGCAGCACCGGCACGCAGTCGGCGGTGAGCACCGCGAGGGCCAGGCCCCGCCGCGTGGTGACGACGGCGTCCGCCTTCGGCACCGGCCGCTCGCCCCAGGGTCCGTCGACCACGACGACGTCCGTGCCGTGCACCTGGTTCATCCAGACCACGTCCCCGGCGCCGAGGCCGAGGGACGCGGCGGCGCGTTCGCGGTTGGCCGCGACGGCCGCGGGGTCGTCACCGACCGCGCCGCCGAGATTGAGCTCCTCGTACGGAGCGGCGCTCACCCCGCCCCACCGGTCGGTGAAGCCGAAGTGCGCGCCGCTCACGGTGTCGCGCTGTCCTATCACGTCAGAGGGATCACTTCAGGAAGTCCGGGACGTCCAGTTCCTCCGCCGCGCTGTCGGCGTAGGTCCGCGACGGCGGGACGGGCGGGGCGACCGGGACGTCGGCGACCGGCTCGGGCGCCGGGGCCGGCTCCTCCTTCGGCGTCACGCTGCCGAGCGAGCCGAAGGACGGGCGGCTCTCGGTCTGCTGCGGCCGGGACGGGGCGGGCTCCTCGCGGCGGGCCGAGGACGAGGCCGAGCCGAGGACGTTGTCCCGGCGGGCCGGCGGCTGGCCGCCGTCGAAGCCGGCGGCGATCACGGTGACGCGGACCTCGTCGCCGAGGGCGTCGTCGATGACCGCACCGAAGATGATGTTGGCCTCGGGGTGGGCGGCCTCGCTGACCAGCTGGGCCGCCTCGTTGATCTCGAACAGGCCGAGGTCGGAGCCGCCGGAGATGGAGAGCAGCACACCGCGGGCGCCGTCGATGGACGCCTCCAGCAGCGGCGAGGAGATCGCCATCTCGGCCGCGGCCACCGCGCGGTCGTCGCCGCGGGCCGAGCCGATGCCCATGAGTGCCGAACCGGCCTCGGACATGACCGACTTGACGTCGGCGAAGTCGAGGTTGATGAGACCGGGGGTGGTGATGAGGTCGGTGATGCCCTGGACACCGGAGAGCAGGACCTGGTCGGCCGACTTGAAGGCGTCCAGCACCGAGACCTGGCGGTCCGAGATGGACAGCAGCCGGTCGTTGGGGATCACGATGAGGGTGTCGACCTCTTCGCGGAGTTCGGCGATGCCGTCCTCGGCCTGGTTGGCGCGGCGCCGTCCCTCGAAGGTGAAGGGGCGCGTGACCACACCGATGGTGAGGGCACCCAGCGAGCGGGCGATGTTGGCCACGACGGGCGCGCCGCCGGTGCCGGTGCCGCCGCCCTCGCCGGCCGTGACGAAGACCATGTCGGCCCCCTTGAGGACCTCCTCGATCTCCTCGCGGTGGTCCTCGGCGGCCTTGCGGCCGACGGCCGGGTTGGCTCCGGCGCCGAGTCCGCGGGTGAGTTCCCGGCCGACGTCGAGCTTGACGTCGGCGTCGCTCATCAACAGAGCTTGCGCGTCGGTGTTGATGGCGATGAACTCGACGCCCTTGAGACCGACCTCGATCATCCGGTTGATGGCATTGACACCACCGCCGCCGACACCGATGACTTTGATGACTGCGAGGTAGTTCTGCGGTGCTGCCACGTCGAAGGCCTCTCGCCTCGAGTTACGGGTCGTCGGATCACGGGAAGCGCTCTGCTTCACGAAACCGGCGACTGATGCCGAAGGGGACGGTCCATAGCGCCGACCCGAACCCTAACCCTGAAGTTTAGGGTTACCAGTGTGTCTGTTCCCTGAAGTCTTCTGAACAGGACACTAAGTCGACAAGTGGCGCGCGTTCAACGAACACGCCGAACCTCCCGTTTTTCTTTTCACCCTATGTGATCAGCCGTGTCGCTGCCCAACCAGGGTGCTGACCTGCGCAGACGTGCGTCAACTCCCGGCTGACGCCGGGGCGGTGGGAACGCTGACGTCGAAGTGCCGCGCACGCGGCGAGGCTTTCATGAGAGCGGTGAGCGCACGCGCCTTGGCCGCACCCTTTTCGCCACTGCCCCAGGAGACCGTGGTGCCGCCGGTCAGGACGAGCGAGATGTCGTCGTAGGAACGGACCTTGACGACCTGGGTGCCCCGCGCGACGGCCGCCGGGAGCGCGCCGGCCACCCGCACCGCCTCGCGCACCAGCCGGGCCTCTCCGAAGCGGCGCAGGCCGGCCGCGCCGGTGCCCGTGCGGGACACCGCCACCTGCAGCGCGGGGACGCCCTTCGGGGCCTGGGAGACCGTGGCGAACCGGACGCCCTCCTTGTCCACTTCGATGAAGTCCCGGTCCTTCTGGACGACGAGGACCGCGGTGCGCTCCACCACTCGGAGGCCGATTCCGCGCGGCCAGGCGCGCACGACGTCGACCTCGTCGATGCGGGGCAGCGCCCGGCGCAACCGGGCCTCGATCGCCCCGGTGTCGACGGAGACCAGCGGTGATCCGACCGGGACGTCGGCCGCCTCGCGGACCTGTGCGGGCGTCAGGACCCTGGTGCCGGAGATCGACACGCGGGTGACGCGCAGCCACTGGGAGCCGTACAGCAGCCAGACGGAGCCCCCGGGGAGGAGCACCAGGACGACGGCAAGAATGATGATCGTACGAAGACGGTTCCCTCTCAACCGCCGCCGGGCGAGGGGCGGGTCGGACGACTCCTGCTGGCGTTCACCGCGCTCGGCGGTCGTCGGTCCGGCCACGCTCCCTGCCCTCCGTCATACGGTTCCTAGCGGCGCTGCGAGGCGATCGCCTCGTACACCATGCCGACGAGCAGGTCGTCGGCGTCCCGGCGCCCGAACTCGCTTGCCGCGCGCGACATCTCGTACAGCCGGTGCGGGTCGGCGAGCACGGGCAGGACGTTCTGCTGCACCCACTCGGGCGTGAGTTCCGCGTCGTCGACCAGCAGTCCGCCGCCGGCCTTGACCACCGGCTGGGCGTTCAGCCGCTGTTCGCCGTTGCCGATGGGCAGCGGGACGTAGGCGGCCGGGAGCCCGACGGCGGAGAGTTCGGCGACGGTCATCGCGCCCGCGCGGCAGAGCATCATGTCCGCCGCGGCGTACGCGAGGTCCATCCGGTCCAGGTAACTTACCGGGATGTAGGGGGGCATGCCCGGCATCTGGTGCACCTGCGGCAGTTCGTTCTTCGGGCCGACCGCGTGCAGGATCTGGATGCCGGCCTGCTGGAGCCAGGGCGCGACCCGCTGGACGACCTCGTTGAGCCGGCGTGCACCCTGTGAGCCGCCGGAGACCAGCAGGGTGGGCAGGTTGGGGTCGAGCCCGAACGCCGCACGGGCCTCGGGGCGCACGGCGGCCCGGTCCAGCGTGGCGATGGTGTGGCGCAGCGGGATGCCGATGTAGCGGGAGTTGCGCAGCTTGCTGTCCGGGGTGGCCACGGCGACCTGGGCGGCGTACCGCGAGCCGATCTTGTTGGCCAGACCCGGGCGGGCGTTGGCCTCGTGGATGACGATCGGCACCCCGGCGCGCTTGGCGGCGAGGTAGCCGGGCAGGGCCACGTATCCGCCGAAGCCCACGACGGCGTCCGCCTTGGTGCGCTCCAGGATCTGCTCGGTCGCCTTGATCGTGCCCCGCAGCCGGCCCGGGACGGTGATCAGCTCGGGCGTCGGCTTGCGCGGCAGCGGTACGGCCGGGATCAGCGCGAGCTCGTAGCCGCGCTGCGGCACCAGCGTGGTCTCCAGGCCGCGCTCCGTGCCCAGGGCCGTGATCCCCACGGTCGGGTCCTGCCTGCGCAGGGCGTCCGCGAGGGCGAGCGCGGGCTCGATGTGGCCGGCGGTCCCCCCGCCGGCGAGTACGACATGCACCGAAATTCACCGCTCTCCGGACGAACGCGCCGCCGAGGCGCGCCGTCGCATCGTGTTCCATCTCCGAGGCCCCCGGTCAAGCACGGCCCCTCCCGCACGCTTTCTACCAAAGCGGGGCTGCCGCACGGAAAGCGCTGCCCGCGCAGCGGGCTCGTCGCGTGCGAAGGCGATCAGCAGCCCGATGGCGAACATGGTCGGCAGCAGGGCTGAACCTCCGTAGGAGAACAGCGGGAGGGGGACACCGGCGATCGGCAGCAGGCCGAGCACCGCACCGATGTTGATCACGGCTTGCGCGGTGATCCAGGTGGTCACGCCTCCCGCGGCATACCTGACGAAGGGGTCTTCCGAGCGTCCGGCCACGCGGATACCCGCATAGCCTAGAGCCGCGAAGAGACCGAGCACCGACAGCGTCCCCGCGAGGCCCAGTTCCTCACCGGTGACGGCAAAGATGAAGTCCGTGTGGGCTTCGGGGAGTTGGCCCCATTTCTCCACACTCGCGCCGAGCCCGGAGCCGAAGATCCCGCCCGAGGCGAGCGCGTAGATGCCGTGCACGGCCTGCCAGCAGTCGACGGGTCCGGACTGCGGTTCGGTGGCCCCGAGGCACTGGAGCCGGCCCATGCGGTTCGCGCTGGTCTTGATCAGCACCAGGCCGATCGCGCCGGCGACCGACAGCACCCCGACGAAGAGCCGGGTCGGCGCCCCCGCGATCCAGAGCAGGCCGAACAGGATGGCCGACAGGATGATCGCCGTGCCCATGTCGCCGCCGAGCATGATCAGCCCCAGCAGCATGAAGGCGACCGGCACCAGCGGCACCAGCATGTGCTTCCACTGCGTCAGCAGCTTCTTGTCCTGCTTGCGGGCGATCAGGTCCGCGCCCCACAGCACGAGGGCGAGCTTGCCGAACTCACTGGGCTGGATCTGGAAGGAGCCGCCGAGGGCGATCCAGTTCTGGTTGCCGTTGACCGCGACCCCTATCCCGGGCACCTGCACCAGCGCCATCAGGAAGACGGCGCCCGCGAGGAGCGGGTAGGCCAGCGCCCGGTGCAGCTTCACGGGCATCCGGGAGGCGGCGAGCAGCAGGCCGGTGCCGATCGCGGCGGCCAGCAACTGCTTGCGGAAGAAGTACGACCCGGGCAGCGACATCTGCAACGCGGTGATCTGGGAGGCCGAGTAGACCATCACCAGGCCCAGCACGGTGATCAGCAGGCTGCCGCCGAGGATCAGGTAGTACGCGGTCAGCGGCCGGTCCCAGGCCCGCTGAAGGCGCGTGCGCAGCCGCCGCGGGCCGCTCTCGCGCGGCCGGCGCGGGGGAACGGTCCGGGCCGCGGCCCGCTGGACGGGAGGCCGTCCGGTACGGCTACCGGGCATCGGCCCTCACCGCCCCGCCGGGAACGTCCCTGCTGTCCGGCCACATCCGAGTCACGCGTCCCTCCAAGGGTCCCGAAGCACCCGCTGTGGCCGAGACCCGCCGTCAGGCGCCCGCGCCGAGTCCGCGAACCGCCTCCGCGAACGCGTCACCGCGCTGGTTGTAGTTGGCGAACATGTCCATCGAGGCGCACGCCGGGGCAAGGAGCACCGTGTCTCCGGGCTGTGCGAGCCGCCGCGCCTGCTGGACTGCCGCGAGCATCGCCCCAGTGTCGGTCCGGTCGAGGTCGACGACGGGTACTTCCGGGGCGTGTCGCGCGAGGGCTTCACTGATCAGGCCGCGATCGGCGCCGATCAGCACGGCGGCGCGCAGCCGCCCGGCCGACCGCGCGACCAGTTCCCCGAACTCGGCGCCCTTGGCGAGCCCGCCGGCGATCCAGACGACGGACTCGTACGCGGCCAACGACGCCTGTGCCGCGTGGGTGTTGGTGGCCTTGGAGTCGTCGACGTAGGCGACGCCGTCCACGTCCGCCACGTGCGCGATGCGGTGGGCGTCCGGGGTGAAGGCCCGCAGGCCGTCCCGTACGGCCTCGGGGGGCACCCCGAAGGCGCGGGCGAGGGCCGCGGCCGCGAGGGCGTTGGCGACGTTGTGCGGGGCGGGCGGGCTGACGTCGGCGACCCCGGCCAGCTCCTGGGCGCTCTTGTGCCGGTCCGGCACGAAGGCGCGGTCGACCAGGATGCCGTCCACGACGCCGAGTTGGGAGGGGGCGGGGGCGCCGAGGGTGAAGCCGACGGCCCGGCAGCCCTCCTCGACGTCCGCCGCGCGGACCAGGTCCTCGGTGGCCTTGTCGGCGGCGTTGTAGACGCAGGCGACCCGGTTGCCCTCGTAGACGCGGCCCTTGTCGGCGGCGTACGCCTCCATGGAGCCGTGCCAGTCGAGATGGTCGGGCGCGAGGTTGAGCACGGCGGCGGAGTGGGCGCGCAGCGAGGGCGCCCAGTGCAGCTGATAGCTCGACAACTCCACGGCGAGGACGTCGTACTGCTCCTCGCCGAGCACCGCGTCGAGCAGCGAGACGCCGATGTTGCCGACGGCGGCGGTGCGCAGGCCCGCCGCCTTCAGGATCGAGGTGAGCATCTGCACGGTGGTGGTCTTGCCGTTGGTGCCGGTGACGGCGAGCCAGGGCGCGGCGCCGGGGCCGCGCAGCCGCCAGGCGAGTTCGACGTCGCCCCAGACGGGGACGCCGGCCCGCCCGGCCGCGGCGAACAGCGGCTTGTCCGGCTGCCAGCCGGGCGCGGTGACGATCAGGTCGGTGCCGTCGGGCAGGGTCGCCCCGTCGCCGAGGCGGACGGTGATGCCCAGCGCCTCCAGCTCGTCGGCCTGGGCACGCGCGCGTGCGTCGTCGCCGTCGTTGACGACGGTGACCCTCGCGCCGAGTCCGTGCAGCGCCTTGGCCGCCGGGATCCCGGAGACGCCGAGCCCGGCGACGGTGACGTTCTTCCCCTGCCAGTCGGTCACTTGTCCGCTGCCCATCCGGCGTAGAAGAGGCCGAGTCCGACAATCACACAGATGCCCTGGATGATCCAGAAGCGGACCACCACAAGTACCTCGGACCAGCCTTTGAGTTCGAAGTGATGCTGGAGCGGCGCCATACGGAAGACGCGCTTGCCGGTGAGCCGGAAGGAGCCGACCTGGATGACCACGGACATGGTGATCAGGACGAACAGACCGCCCAGGATGGCGAGCAGCAGCTCGGTGCGCGAGCTGATGGCGAGACCGGCGAGCGCGCCGCCGAGGGCCAGCGAGCCGGTGTCCCCCATGAAGATCTTGGCGGGCGAGGTGTTCCACCACAGGAAGCCGAGGCAGGCGCCCATCAGCGCCGAGGAGACGACGGCGAGGTCGAGCGGGTCGCGCACCTCGTAGCAGGCGCCCGGGTTGGTGAGGGTCTGCGCGTTGGCGCAGGACTCCTGGAACTGCCAGACGCCGATGAAGGTGTAGGCGCCGAAGACCAGCACGGAGGCGCCGGTCGCGAGACCGTCCAGACCGTCCGTCAGGTTCACGCCGTTCGACATGGCGAGGATCATGAACAGGGCCCAGACGACGAACAGCACCGGGCCGATGGACCAGCCGAAGTCCTGCACGAAGGAGAGCTTGGTGGAGGCCGGGGTGTTGCCCCGGTTGTCCGCGAACTGCAGGGAGAGCACGGCGAAGGCGATGCCGCCGAGCAGCTGGCCGGCCATCTTGGCCTTGGCCCGCAGACCCAGCGAGCGGCGCTTGACGATCTTGATGTAGTCGTCGAGGAAGCCGACCAGGCCCATGCCCGTCATCAGGCCGAGCACCAGCAGACCCGAGTAGGTCACGGGCTTGCCGGTGATCACCTTCGACAGGAAGTACGCCACGATCGTGGCCAGGATGAAGGCGATGCCGCCCATCGTCGGCGTACCGCGCTTGCTGGCGTGCTCGCGCGGGCCGTCGTCGCGGATGTACTGGCCGTAGCCCTTGCGGGCGAGGAGCTTGATCAGCAGCGGGGTGCCGATCAGTGTCAGGAAGAGCCCGATGACACCCGCGAACAGGATCTGATTCATCATCGGGCGTCGACCCCACCCTCGGTGCCCCCGGCGAGCAGCGCCTCGGCGACGCTCTCCAGACCGACCGAACGGGACGCCTTCACGAGGACGACGTCCCCCGGGCGCAACTCGCTGCGCAACAGGTCGACCGCCGCCTGTGCGTCGGACACGTGCACCGACTCCTCACCCCACGAACCCTCGTTATATGCGCCCAGTTGCAGCCAGGACGCTTCCCTGCCCCCGACCGCGACGAGCTTGCCGACATTGAGCCGGACGGCGAGCCGTCCGACCGCGTCGTGCTCGGCGAGCGCCTCGTCCCCGAGCTCGGCCATCTTGCCGAGCACCGCCCACGTACGCCGCCCCTTGCCCATGGCCGCCAGCGCACGCAGGGCGGCCCGCATGGACTCGGGGTTCGCGTTGTAGGCGTCGTTGACGACCGTCACGCCGTCCGGGCGCTCGGTGACCTCCATACGCCAGCGGGAGAGGGAGCCCGCCCCGGAGAGCGCGGTGGCGATCTCCTGCGCGGACATGCCCAGCTCATGGGCGACGGCGGCCGCGGCGAGCGCGTTCGACACGTGGTGCTCACCGTACAGGCGCATGGTCACATCACTGCACCCGGAGGGTGTGCGAAGCATGAAGGAAGGCTGTCCGCTGTCCGTGAGTCGCACGTTCTCGGCGCGTACGTCCGCTTCGCCGGACTCCCCGAAAAGCGTCACCTTCGCCTTCGTTCGGGACGCCATGGCCCGTACGAGCGGATCGTCGGCGTTGAGGATCGCGACGCCGTCCCGCGGCAGGCTCTCCACCAACTCGCCCTTGGCCTGGGCGATCTGCTCGCGGCCGCCGAACTCGCCGATGTGGGCGGTGCCGACGTTGAGCACCAGACCGACCCGAGGGGGCGTCAGACCGGCGAGGTAGCGGATGTGGCCGATGCCCCGCGCGCCCATCTCCAGGACGAGGAACCTGGTCTCCTCGGTGGCGCTCAGGGCGGTCAGCGGCAGCCCGATCTCGTTGTTGAGCGAGCCCGGCGTGAACACGGTGGGCGCCTTGTGGCGGAGCACCTGGGCGATGAGGTCCTTGGTGCTGGTCTTGCCGGCCGAGCCGGTCAGCGCCACGAGGGTCGCGCCGAGCCGCTGGACGACATGGCGGGCGAGGGCGCCGAGCGCCTTCTGGACGTCCGCCACGACGATGACGGGGACGCCGTCCACGGGGCGCGAGCCGAGGACGGCGACCGAGCCCGCCGCGACGACCGCGCGCGCGTAGTCGTGGCCGTCGACGCGCTCGCCGACGAAGGCGACGAAGAGGCTGCCGGGCCCCGCCTCACGCGAGTCCCGGACGACGGATCCGGTGACCTGCACGGACGGATCCGGTATGTCGTACGTCTGCCCGCCGACGACTTCTGCGATCTCGGCGAGGGAGAGGGCGATCACAAGTTCATCCCTGGGTCTTCTGGATAGCTTCGCGAAGCACCTGGCGGTCGTCGAAGGGACGGACGACCCCGGCGATGTCCTGGCCCTGCTCGTGCCCCTTGCCCGCGACCAGCACGGTGTCGCCGGGCTTCGCGCGGGCCACGGCCGCGCTGATCGCGGCGGCCCGGTCCTCGAAGACCTGGACCTCGCCGCGCTCGTGCGCCGGCACCGACGCCGCGCCCTGGAGCATGGCGGCGAGGATCGCGAGGGGGTCCTCGGAGCGGGGGTTGTCGGAGGTGAGCACGGCGGTGTCGGCGAGCCGGGCGGCCGCGGCGCCCATCGGCTCGCGTTTGGTCCTGTCGCGGTCCCCGCCGCAGCCGAGCACGATGTGGACGGCGCCCTCGGTGACCTTGCGCAGCGCCTTGAGCACGGACTCGACGGCGTCGGTCTTGTGGGCGTAGTCCACGACCGCGAGGTAGGGCTGGCCCGCGTCCACGCGCTCCAGCCGGCCCGGCACGCCCGGCACGGCGGCGATGCCGTCGGCGGCGGTCTGCGGATCGAGGCCGGCGGCGGCCAGGGCGACGACGGCGGCGAGGGTGTTCGCCACGTTGAAGGGACCCGGCAGCGGCGACCTGGCGGAGATCCGCTCGTCCTTGGGGCCGATCACGGTGAACGTCGCGTCCATCGGGCCGACCAGGACGTCCTCGGCACGCCAGTCGGCGTCCGGGTGGCCCTCGGCCGAGTAGGTCACGACGGGCACGCCGGACTCCTTGGCGAGCCTGCGGCCGTACTCGTCGTCGTGGTTGACGACGCCGAGCCTGCTGCGCGGGGGCGTGAACAGCTGCGCCTTGGCCTGGAAGTAGTCCTCCATTCCGGAGTGGAACTCCATGTGCTCCGGGCTGAGGTTGGTGAAGACCGCGATGTCGAAGACGCAGCCGTCGACGCGGCCGAGCACCAGCGCGTGGCTGGAGACCTCCATGGCGACCGCCTCGACCCCGCGCTCGCGCATGACCGCGAACAGGGCCTGGAGGTCGGTGGCTTCGGGGGTGGTGCGCTCGGACTTGACGCGCTCGTCGCCGATGCGCATCTCGACCGTCCCGATCAGACCGGTCGACCGCAGGGTCTTCAGGCCGCCCTCGACGAGATAGGCGGTGGTGGTCTTGCCGGAGGTGCCGGTGATGCCGATCTGGAGGAGGTCGCGGCCGGGGTGGCCGTAGATCGTGGCCGCCAGTTCGCCCATCCGACCGCGCGGGTCGTCGACGACCAGGACCGGCAGGCCGGTCGCCGCGGCGCGCTCGGCGCCGGTCGGGTCGGTCAGCACGGCCGCGGCGCCGAGGCCCGCGGCCTGCGTGACGAAGTCCGCGCCGTGCAGCCGGGCGCCCGGGAGGGCGGCGTACAGATCGCCGGGGCGCACGGCACGCGAGTCATGGGTGATGCCCGTGACCTCGACGGCCGCCGCGGTGCCCGCCGGGGTGGTGACACCCGGCTGACCGGCGAGTTCCGCGAGGGATGTGGCGGAGACCTGCGCCGGCCTGGGCGGCCCGGGGTACGTCACGGGATGCCCCTTCTGGGTGGTTTGGGACTGATCAGCGTGTGGCACGGCGGTGAGCGTACCGGGCGCACCCCCCCGCGGGCGAAGCGAGGGGCGGGGGGTGCCGTGGTTCCCGGGGTCGGGGGTGATCGTCGTCACGAGGTGGTTCCTGGCTGCTCGGTGCTGATCGGGAGGGTCAGGGTTTGTAGGTGACCGGGAGGTTGGCGGGCTTGGCCCCGGTCGGCGGGACCTGGAGGGTCTTCAGGGCGAACTCCATGACCTGCTTGTAGATGGGACCGCAGATCTGGCCGCCGAAGTAGTTGCCCTGCGTGGCGTTCTGGATGGCGCAGTAGACCGTCACCCGGGGCTTGTCCGCGGGGGCGAACCCGGCGAAGGAGGAGGTGTAGCCGCGGTACTTGCCGGTGGCCGGATCCACGCGGTTCGCCGTGCCCGTCTTGCCCGCGACCCGGTAGCCGGGGATGCGCGCCTTGGTGCCGGTGCCCTCGCGGTCGTCCACGACCGACTCCAGCATCCGGGCGAGGGTCTTGGCGGTCCTGGCGCTGATCACCCGGGTCTTCCTGGGTTCCGCGGCCGGGGTGAACCGCCCGTCGGGCCCCTTGGTGCCGCGCACGACGCTGGGCTGGACGCGCACCCCGCCGTTGGCGATCGTCGAGTAGATCGAGGCCGCCTGCATCGCGTTCAGGGAGAGTCCCTGGCCGAAAGGGATCGTGTACTGCTGGGAGGTCGACCACTTGTCCGGCGCGGCCAGGATGCCCGGGGTCTCGCCGGGGAAGCCGAGCCCGGTGTAGCTGCCGAGGCCGAACCTGCGCAGGTAGTCGTAGAGCACCTTGTTGGCCTTCGGCTGGGTCTTGCCGAGCTGGCCGGTGGCGAGGATGGTGCCGATGTTGCTGGACTTGGCGAGCACGCCGTTGAGCGTGAGGTACCAGGTCTCGTGGTCGATGTCGTCCTTGAACAGGCGGTCGCCGCGGTGCAGCCGGTTGGGCACCACCACATGCGTGCCGGGGGTCGCCACGCCCTCCTCCAGCACGGCGGCCATCGACATCACCTTCGCGGTGGAGCCGGGCTCGTAGGCGTCCTGGAGGGCCGCGTTGCCCATGTTGGCGCTGGACGCCTCGGAGAGGTCGTTCGGGTCGAAGCCGGGCGAGTTGGCCATCGCGAGGATCTGACCGGTACGGGTGTCCTGGACGATCACGTAACCGCGGTCGGCCCGGGACTTCGCGACCTGCTCGGTGATGGCGTTCTGCGCCGCCCACTGGATGTCGCGGTCGATGGTGAGCTCGACGTCGCTGCCCGGGACGGCCGGCGTCTCCCTGGCGTGGGCGGTGGGGACCTGCCGGCCGCCGGACTGGGCGTAGCGGATCTCGCCGTTCTTGCCGGACAGCTCCTTGTTCAGCTGCTGCTCGATCCCGCCGCCGCCCTTGCCGTCGGCGTTGACCCAGCCCAGTATCCCGGCGGCGAGTTCGCCGTTGGGGTACACCCGCTTGCTGCTGGCGACGGACAGGACGCCCGCGAGGACGTTCGGGGTGGTGCGGTCGGCCTCGGACTTGGCGGCCAGCGCGCTCTTGAGGTCCTTGATCTGCTTCCAGACCTGCGGGGTCTGCCGCCTGGCCAGCAGGGTGTAGCGCAGGCTGCGGTTCTCCGGCCGGAGCTTCCCGGCGATCGCCTCCTGCTCCTGGCCGAGGATCGGGGCGAGCAGGGCGGCGGCCTGCTCGGGGCCGTCGTCGACCTTGAGCTGCTCGCGGGTGAACAGCGTGGGGTCGGCCGTGATGTCGTAGGCGTCCACGCTGGCCGCCAGCGCGACGCCGTTGCGGTCGGTGATGCCGCCGCGCTCGGCGGCGAGGGTGTAGCCGACGTAGCGGTTCTTCTCGGCCTTGGCCGCGTAGGTGCTCGCGTCGACGCCCTGCACTTGGAGCAGCCGCACGACGAAGGCGAGCAGGACGAGCGTGAGGGCGACGGCGACCATGCGCAGCCGGGGCCGGGTGCTGCCGAGCCGGATGGTGCC
>NZ_AGBF01000021.1 GCF_000225525.1 Streptomyces zinciresistens K42
CCCGCCGAGGCCACCTCCGTCCCCTCCGGGCCGTACAGCACGGTCCAGCCCTCCAGGCGCCGGGCGAGCTGCCGCAGCACGGCCCGCACCGGGTCCGGGCGCGAGGCCGCGGCCGCCAGGCCCTGCTGGGCCTCGGCGACCCGGCGCAGCTCGGCGAGCCGGGCGCGCGCCATCAGCTGCCACACCGCGCGGGCCACGCCCGAGAACGTCGTGCGCGGCGGGACCTCCAGGAGCGGGAGCGCGTGGGTGTCGCACGCCCGTGCCAGCGCGGGCGGGACGCTGTCGTGCACGGGGGCGAGGCCGAAGCCGAGGGCGGCGCCGCCCGCCGCGACGATCCGGGACACATAGGCGTCGAAGTAGGCCCCGCTCCCCGCTCCCCCGGGGATGTGCAGCCCGGCCGACAGCAGCAGCTCCCCGCCCAGCAGATAGGGGTACGGATCGGCCATCTCCGAGGTGTGCGCCCAGTGGATCACCGTGTCCGCGCCGACGGGGCCGGCGATCTGCCGCAGCCCCAGGTCCTCCCGGGCCAGCAGTGCCGCGAGCGGCACCGGCGGGGTGGGCGGAACGGCGGGGTCCGACATGGACGTTTCCTCCACTCGCACGGCCTGGGATGGATGAAACGTACACTTCGCAGTCGCTTTCCGGCCACCTACTGTCGTTCCGACCGGCGGCCGCGGGTACGGGCGGATGTCCCCGCGCGGCGCCGGGACCACCCCCCTCTGCACGACACGCCACCGGATGTCCGCGAAGGAGGCCCCACCATGGCCGTCGACTACACCGTCATCGTCGTCTATCTGGCCGGCATGCTGGCCATGGGCTGGTGGGGCATGCGCCGCGCCAGGTCCAAGAGCGAGTTCCTCGTCGCCGGGCGCAGGCTCGGGCCGGTCATGTACTCCGGCACCATGGCCGCGATCGTCCTCGGCGGCGCGTCCACCATCGGCGGTGTCGGGCTCGGCTACCAGTACGGGCTCTCCGGCGCCTGGATGGTCTTCACCATCGGCCTCGGCCTGCTCGCGCTGTCGGTGTTCTTCTCCGCCCGCATCGCCCGGCTGAAGGTCTACACCGTCTCCGAGATGCTCGACCTGCGCTACGGCGGCCGGGCCGGGGTCATCTCCGGCGTCGTGATGTGGGCGTACACCCTGATGCTCGCCGTCACCTCGACCATCGCCTACGCCACGATCTTCGACGTCCTGTTCGACATGAACCGGACCCTCGCCATCGTCCTCGGCGGCTCGATCGTCGTCGCCTACTCCACGCTCGGCGGCATGTGGTCCATCACGCTCACCGACATGGTGCAGTTCGTGGTGAAGACCGTCGGCGTGCTGCTCCTGCTGCTGCCCATCGCCGTCGTCAAGGCCGGCGGGTTCAGCGAGATGAGGGCGACGCTGCCGACCGAGTACTTCGACCCGCTGGGCATCGGCGGCGAGACGATCTTCACCTACGTGCTGATCTACACCTTCGGCATGCTCATCGGCCAGGACATCTGGCAGCGCGTCTTCACGGCCCGCGGCGACCGGACCGCCAAGTGGGGCGGCACGGTCGCCGGTACCTACTGCCTCGTCTACGCCCTCGCGGGCGCCGTCATCGGCACCGCCGCCAAGGTCCTCTACCCGAGGCTCGGCAGCCCGGACGACGCCTTCGCGACCATCGTCAAGGACGAACTCCCGCCGGGCGTACGGGGCCTGGTGCTCGCCGCCGCCCTGGCCGCGGTGATGTCCACCTCCTCCGGCGCCCTCATCGCCTGCGCGACCGTGGCCAACAACGACATCTGGTCACGTCTGCGCGGAGCGGTGCGGCCCGCGGGCGGGGAGCGCGACGAGGTCAGGGGCAACCGGGTCTTCATCCTGCTGATGGGGCTCGCCGTGATCGGCACGGCCATCGCGCTGAACAACGTCGTCGAGGCGCTGACCGTCGCCTACAACCTGCTGGTCGGCGGGCTGCTCGTACCGATCCTCGGCGGTCTGCTGTGGCGGCGCGGCACCGCGCAGGGCGCGCTCGCCGCGGTCGCGGTCGGCGGCGTCGCGGTGGTGGCGCTGATGGCGGCCCGCGGCATCCTGGCCAACGAGCCCGTCTACTGGGGCCTGCTCTCTTCCCTCGCCGCCTACCTCGCCGTCTCCTTGATGACGAGGCCCACCGACGCCGCGGTCCTCGCCGTCTGGCGTGAGCGCCTCGCCGGACGGGACCCCGCACCCGTGTCCGAACCGGTGCCGGCCGGCCAGTAGAGTCGTCGGTATATGTACATAAGCAACGAAACGTAGGAAAGAAGACATTCAGCTATGACTGGCAACGAGACGCCCCGCGGCCCCGTCGACTCCTCACGCGTCCCCCGGTACGCGGGCCCGGCGACCTTCGCCCGGCTCCCGCGCCTGGACGAGGTCGGCCGCGCCGACGTCGCCGTGATCGGTGTGCCGTTCGACTCGGGCGTCTCGTACCGGCCCGGCGCCCGCTTCGGCGGCAACGCCATCCGCGAGGCGTCCCGGCTCCTGCGCCCGTACAACCCGGCGCAGGACGCCTCGCCCTTCGCGCTCGCGCAGGTCGCCGACGGCGGCGACATCGCGGTCAACCCCTTCCACATCAACGAGGCCGTCGAGACCGTGGAGGCCGCCGCCGACGAACTCATCGGCACCGGGGCCCGGTTGATGACCCTCGGCGGCGACCACACGATCGCGCTGCCGCTGCTGCGCGCGGTCGCCAGGAAGCACGGGCCCGTCGCCCTGCTCCACTTCGACGCCCATCTCGACACCTGGGACACCTACTTCGGCGCCGAGTACACCCACGGCACGCCCTTCCGGCGTGCCGTCGAGGAGGGCGTCCTCGACACCTCGGCCCTCTCCCACGTCGGCATCCGCGGCCCGCTCTACGGCAAGCAGGACCTCACCGACGACGAGAAGATGGGCTTCGGCATCGTCACCGCCGCGGACGTCTACCGCCGCGGCGCCGACGAGGTCGCCGACCAGCTGCGCCAGCGCGTCGGGGAGCGCCCGCTCTACATCTCCATCGACATCGACTGCCTCGACCCGGCCCACGCGCCCGGCACCGGCACCCCCGAGGCCGGCGGCATGACCTCCCGCGAACTGCTGGAGATCCTGCGCGGCCTCGCGTCCTGCAACCTGGTCTCGGCCGACGTCGTCGAGGTGGCCCCCGCGTACGATCACGCCGAGATCACATCGGTGGCCGCGTCCCACACGGCGTACGAACTGACCACGATCATGTCCCGCCGGATCGCGGCGGCCCGTGAGGAGAACGAGGGCAA
Organism: Streptomyces zinciresistens K42; assembly: GCF_000225525.1. Taxonomy (GTDB): domain Bacteria; phylum Actinomycetota; class Actinomycetes; order Streptomycetales; family Streptomycetaceae; genus Streptomyces; species Streptomyces zinciresistens. The sequence goes on from NZ_AGBF01000021.1 coordinate 3,254, forward strand.
GTGACCCACGACCACGACCTGGTGCTCCGGCCGACCCCGGCGCAGATCACCGCCGCGCTGCACCCGCCGGCCGGCCGCAACGGCGGGGACCTGGTCGTGGAGACGCTGGCCGGGCTGGGCGCGACGACCGTCTTCGGGCTGCCCGGCCAGCACGCGCTCGGCATGTTCGACGCGCTGCGCCGCTCCGACCTGCGCTACATCGGGCTGCGGGTGGAGAACAACGCCGGGTTCGCCGCCGACGCCTACGGCCGCATCACCGGCGAGGCCGCCCCGCTGCTGCTGTCGACCGGGCCCGGCGCGCTCACCTCGCTCGCCGCGCTCCAGGAGGCGGCCGCGGCGAGCGCCCCCGTGCTGGCGATCGGCAGCCAGGTCCCGACGGCTGGGCTCGGCGGCGGCCGCCACGGCTATCTGCACGAACTCCCCGACCAGGCCGCCTCGTTCCGGGGCGTGGTGAAGTCCGTGCACACGGTCCGCACCCAGTCCCAGATCCCCTCCGCCCTGGAGGCCGCCTGGAAGTCGGCGCTCACCGCTCCGCACGGCCCGGTCTGGGTGGAGATCCCGCAGGACGTGCTGCTGGCCGAGACGTCGGTCCCCGTCGTCACCGGCGGCGACGCCTTCCCCGAGGAACTCGTGCCGCGCCCCGAACTGACCGCGGTGGCGGCCCACTTGCTCTCCCACGCCGAGCGTCCGGCGATCATCGCGGGCGGGGGAGTGGTACGCGCGGACGCCTCGGAAAAGCTGAGGCGGCTCGCCGAGGCGGTGCGGGCCCCCGTCGTCACGACCCCCGGCGGCAAGGGCGCCTTCCCCTGGACGCATCCGCTCTCGCTCCAGTCCTGGATCGAGGACCGGCACACCACCGACTTCCTGGAGGACGCCGACGTCCTGCTCGTCGTCGGCTCCGGGCTCGGCGAACTCTCCTCGAACTACCACACGTTCACGCCGCGCGGCCGGGTCGTGCAGATCGAGGCCGACCTCGGCAAGCTGGAGTCCAACCACCCGGCCCTCGGCATCCACGCCGACGCCCGCCTCGCCCTCCAGGCCCTGCTGGAGACGGTCACCGAACGCCCCGACCCGGGCGCGGCCCTGCGTGTGAGGGACGTCCTGGCGAAGGTCGCCGAGCGGATCGCCGGCCAGGAACTCACCCTGGAGCAGGAGGTGCTGGCGTCCGTGCGCCGTGCGCTGCCCGCCGACTCCCCGTCCTTCTGGGACATGACGATCCTCGCGTACTGGGCGTGGTCGGCCTTCGACGCCAAGGGCCCCAACCGCATGCACTCCGCGCAGGGCGCGGGCGGACTCGGCTACGGCTTCCCGGCCGCCCTCGGCGCCGCCGCCGCGGACCCCACGCGCCCGGTGCTCGCGGTGTCCGGCGACGGCGGCGCCCTGTACTCGATCGCGGAACTGGCCACGGCCCGCCAGTACGGCCTGGACGTCACCTGGCTCATCGTCGACGACGGCGGCTACGGCATCCTGCGCGAGTACATGACGGACACCTTCGGCGAGGCCACCGCGACCGAGCTGACGCGGCCGGACTACGTGGCGCTCGCCGAGTCCTTCGGCGTCCCCGGGGTCCGCACGACCCCGCAGACCCTGGAGGCCGACCTCGCCGAGGCACTGTCCGCCCCCGGCCCGTCGGTGGTCGTACTCCCGGCGGTCCTGCGGATGTTCGCGCCGACGCATCTCACGGCGTGAGAGCAGGCCCGGCGGCCCGGTCGCGCATCTCCTCGTGGTCGCGGTCGCGGCAGGCGTCGTCCACGGCGGGGCCGGTCAGCGGCAGGGCCCACGGGACGAGCGCGAGTGTCTCCTCGCAGAGGCCGGAACCGGAGTAACCGGCGATGCTGACGCGACCCCGGCCGGTGTCGTCGGCGTGGGCCGGGGCCGCGAGCCCGAGGGCTGCCACGGTGAGTGCGGCGAGCGCGCTGATCGTCTTCATGACCGGGCCAACGGGCGCGGAACGGGGCAGGTCACTCCGCTGCACAGGTGGTGTGCCCGGTGGCTGCCGGATCGCCTCGACAGACCCGGGCTCGGGCTGATCACCCGATCGGCTGTTCCTGCTGACCATGACGGGATACGTTCCGTGAGCCGCCGGGTATCGGCCGGGCCGATGTCAGACGCGGCCACTACTCTGAGCCCGGAGAGGAGGACAGTGTGCTGCTGCGGTTCCGTGTGGCAAACGTACGGTCCCTGCGAGACGAGCAGGAGCTGTCCTTCGTCGCGCCTGGCGGCGAACAGGGCCGGCCGGCGCATCCGGTGGATCTCGCAGGCGGTGCATCCATTCCCGTCCTCCCGCTGATCGGCGTTTTCGGGGCCAACGCCTCGGGCAAGTCGAACGTGCTGACCGCGATGACCGACATGCGCAACGCGGTCCTCGACTCCTACGCGCGCTGGGCCTCTCACGACGGCATCCCGCGCCAGGTGTTCGCCCTGAACCCCAGGAGCGAGAGCGAACCCTCCTTCTTCGAGGTCGACATCGCCATCGACTCGGTCCGCTGGACGTACGGCTTCGAGCTCAGTGCCACCCGCGTCGAGTCCGAATGGCTGCACAGCTATCCGCTCGGCCGCCGCCAGGAATGGCTCGACCGCGACGCCTCCCGGCCGGACGTCTTCAAGTGGCCCGGCGGACGTGTCAGGGACCGGGCCCAGCTCGTCCGGCGCACGCGGCCGAACGCACTGCTGCTCTCCACGGCGGGCACGGACAACCACCCGCAGCTCTCCCCGCTCTTCCACTGGTTCCGCCGCAACTTCCGGATGATCAGCCCTGAGGTCGAGCGGGACGAGCGCGCGCGGTACACCACGAAGGAACTGTCGGGTCCGAGGGCCACCAGGATCCAGGAGCTGTTGAGGGTCGCCGACCTCGGCATCACCGGAGCGACGGTCGTCCAGGACGGCCCGGGTCAGGACGCGGTGAAGCTGACGCACCGTTCGGCCGCCGGGGACGTGTCCTTCGACTGGCAGGAGGAGTCCTACGGCACCCGCTCCTGGTTCGCCCTCCTGGGCCCTCTGCTCCTGGCCCTCGACGAAGGCGCGGTACTGCTCGTCGACGAACTCGACGCCAGCCTGCACCCCCGCTTCGCAGCCGAGGTCGTCCGGCTCTTCCACGACCCGTACGCGAACCCCAGGGGCGCCCAGCTGGTCTTCACGTCGCACGACGCGACGGTGCTGACCACCCCGAGCGGTGAGCGACTCCTCGACCCGGCACAGGTGTGGCTGACGGAGAAGGGCAAGGACGGTGCGACCGCGCTGTACCCGCTCACCGATGCGGAGCCTGGCGAGGACGAGGACCTCACGCAGTCCTATCTCGCAGGGGCCTTCGGCGGCGTTCCGGCTCTTCTGGAGGGGCAGATCGCGCGGCGGCTGCTGGTCGCGCGCGAGGCCGACACGTACGACGAGACAGGCCAGCGAGCGGACGGGGCGGGCGAGCGAGCGGACGGGGCGGGGCGCGACTGATGGGGCGGGCGCAAAAGGGCAGGGACTCGTGGGAGCGTCCGGCCCGGCGGGGTGGACAGCGCAAGCGCCAGGTCTTCGTTCTCACCGAGGGCAAGGTGACCGAGCCCTCGTATCTCGACATCCTCAAGGACCACGGCGTCCCCTTCGCAGACAAGGTCCCGGTGGAGATGCACATCGCCAACCGCAGGGCCGACAGCGGACGCAAACCGCTCGACCTCGTCGAGCAGGCGATCAGCCTGAAGCGCGAAGAGGACCGCAAGGCGAAGCGGGCCAAGCTGGAGGCGAAGTACCTGCCCCAGGTCTGGTGCCTCTTCGACCACGACAACTACACCTACGTCCGTGACGCACTGGAGCGGGCGAGGGCGGCGGACATCGGAGTCGCCTTCTCGCATCCGTGCTTCGAGGTGTGGCGCCTCGCGCACTACAAGCCGGTCAGCGGCTCGTTCGCCGGGGTGTGCGACGGGGCGGCCGAGCGGCTCCCGTTCCAGCGGGGTTCCCAGGACGCCAAGACCCCCAAGGTCGTCCTGCCGCACCAGGTCCTGGGCCGCTACGGGACGGCCCGGACGAATGCCGAGCGGATGAACGAACAGCACCCGGCACACAAGGGCGAGTGGGACAAGGACCCTTACACGGACGTGCACGAGTTCGTGGAGAAGGCCCTGAACATCTCCACGTACTGATCTCTCTCGGTCGTGGTCACGAGCTGGCCCCGGGATGGCCCCGGCCGGGCCGTAGGGCTCGAAGCGGCTACCCCGCGCCACCGATCTGCTCGCGGACCGCGAGGTCACCGCACCCCCACTCCGGTACTGCGTCGCGTGACTGACCGAATCCCCGCTGACGTGCACCGCATCGCGCGGTCGCCGGGCTCCTGCCCGTGGCGCACGCCGATGGCGAGGTTCCCGAGGAGGGCCGTGACGCCCGGGCCGCCTGTCCCGCCGGACGTGCGGACGTACGTGCCTCAGCAACGCCTCGTACGTCCGCACGCCCGGTTGCCGTCACGGCGTCTACCAGATCGACTCCACCCACTCCGGGTGGTCGATGAACGGGTTGCGGTTGCCCTGGTAGGAGTCGTAGATGACCTGGTTGCGGCGCTTTTCGAAGGCGTCCGGCGGGTCCTCGTCGTTCCACTGCTTCAGGACCGACAGCCGTCCGTGGAAGGGGACGCTGCCGTTGATGGCGTCGTTGGCCTCCAGGTCGGGCCAGCTGTCGTCGCCCTCGTAGCGGACGGCCATGTAGAGGATCATGCGGGCCACGTCGCCCTTGACGGCGTCGCGCGGCTCGAAGGAGTCGGAGTCGGTCAGGCTGCCGCCCGAGTTGGTGAAGGCGCTGCCGCCGTTGTCGAAGTCCTTGTTCCCGCGCGCGCCGTTGACCTGGACGTCCTCGGCCCGCAGATGGTGCAGGTCGGTGCCGGGGCCCGTGGCGGTGCCGAAGTTGCCGTGGGACTGCGCCCACACGTGCTCGCGGTTCCAGTTGCCGGTGCTGCCGCCGTTGAGCGACTTGCTGCGCGAGATGCCGCTGTACAGCAGGATCACGTTGCCGCTGTTGTTCGGGTCCTGGTCGGTGACCTTCAGGGCGTTCCAGACGGCGGAGTAGGAGATCGTGCGCTGCGCGCTGATGATCTCGTGCAGCGAACTCTTCAGCGTGGCGCCCGTCTTGCCCATCGCGTCGGCGTAGTACGTGGTGTCGTACGGCGTGGTCGTCGCGGCGGCGGGGGTGGCGGTGAGGGCGGGGGTGGTGAGGCCGGCCAGGAGGGCGGCGGTCGCCAGTGCCACTGTCCTCCAGCGGCGGTGGCGTATGGGTGTCGCCATGTGGGGTTCCCATCTACGCGGGTTGAATGAAGGCGGCACTCGGGAGAGTGACATGGACATGGAGCCCTGTCGAGGGCCTGCGCGTGTCCATCGGGTGACGGGAGACGTCAAAGAGGGTCAGGGGCGGGCGAGTCGGATGGGCGAGCCGGAACAGGGGCGCCCCCCGCCCCCGGCCCCGCGGATAACCACCGGCCCCCGCCTCCCGCCCCGCGGCAGACCACCGCCCCCGAGCGGCGGCGCTCGCTGCCACGGGTGGGCCGGATGACATCCAGCGGGGCGTGAGCTGGGTGGCGTCGTTCAGACCTGCCGCGTCCCTCGGTGTGCCGACTTCGCCCGGCCACCTCTCCCGCTGTCGACCTGCGCCGGGCCGCGGGTCTGCCCGACGCCGTCGCCCACCGGTTCGCGGGAGCGCGGGCAGCCGCTCCGCACGTCACGTTGTTCGCGAGCCTCTGCACGGCACCCGGCCGAGTCGACGCTCAGGTCCCCCGTGATCGAGCCCCCCGTGATCGGACCTCTGCCTCGGGTCGGGCAGGGACCGGAGCCGGGCGGGGATCCGCTGCCAGGCGCCGTCCTGCTGCCGTCGGCGGAACAGTTCGCGGACCCGGTTCCACGGACCGTACTCGACCGGGGTTCGTGAGACGGGCCGCCGGAAGCACCCGCCGGGGCCGGTGGCTCCCCTCACGCCGGCCCGGAGTCGCTCGGGTCTCCGCGCGTTCGTCCGCGGGTCGTTCACGCCGAGGCCAGCGCCTCTGTCGGGGGGAGCCTGGCCGCACGGACCGAGGGGTAGACCCCGGCCACCATGCCGACCGCTACGGCACCGAGGCAGCCGGCTGCGACCGAGGTCAGGGGGATGACGGACGGCCAGCCCTGAGAGGTCGCGTAGCCGACGGCGGCGAGTACGCCGAGCGCTGTTCCGGCGAGGGCGCCGAGCAGGGAAAGCGCCACCGACTCGGTGAAGAACTGGACCCGTATCTGGCCCCGGGTCGCACCCAGCGCGCGGCGGAGCCCGATCTCGCTGCGGCGCTCCAGAACCGAGATGACCATGGTGTTGGCCACGCCTATCCCGCCGACCAGCAGGGCGACACCGGCCAGCCCGAGGAAGAGCGAGGAGAAGGAGTTCTGCGTTGCCCGCTTGGCGGCCAGGGCGTCGGACGGGCGGCTGACCTGAACCTGCCCCGGCCGCTCCGGGAACACGGTGGCGGGCAGTACATTCCGTACGTCTTCCAGGTATTCCTCCCCGGCCTTGATGTAGATCACCGTGGGGTTCCCTTTGAACCGCAGCGTGTTCTTGGCGGCGGTCCATCCCGTCAGTACGGCGACGTCGAGTTCCTCGGCCAGGGGCACGGAGCGGAGGATGCCGACGACGGTGAACCACGATCTGCCGATCCGTATCTCCGGAGCCGGCTCATCCGCGGGGATCTCCCCGATACCGAGACGGCTGGCCGCCTGGTAACCCAGGACCGCGGTGGGAAACCGTTCATCGGCTTCGCTGAAGAACCTTCCCGACAGGACCGTGCCCCCCACGACATCCAGTAGATTCCGCCGGGCCGCCAGAACGCTCAGTCCCGCGCTGGAGAAGTCCTCCCCCGAGGTGAGATCGGAACGCTGCACCTCCGTATTGGTGTTGGCCACCGCGCTCACTCCGGTGACCGGCCCGATACGGCGTGCCATGTCGACCGATCCCTCGGGCAGGGGGACCGGCTTGGACTGCCCGGCGACCGGCTGTACCCGCAGCATGTTGGAGCCCAACGCCGATATCTCCTCGATCAGCGCCCGGTGGCTGGAGGCCGGGATCGCCGTCACTATCACCATGGTGGCGACACCGATGGAGATGCCGAGCGCCGACAGCATGGCGCGCATCTTGCGGGTCCGCAGGCCGAGCATGCCCAGGCTCAGCAGATCCGGAAAGGCCAGCCGGACGGGCTTGACGCTGCTCGTAGCGGACCTGCGCGAGTGCGGGGACGGGGCACTTGAGTGCCGGGTGGAGAACGGTTCGGAGCGGCGGCGCTTGGAGCGGGCGGGTTTGGAGTGGGCGGCTGTCATGTGAGGCTCTCGGTCAGTGCGGTGTCCGCGACCTTGTGGCCGTCGCGCATATGGACCCTGCGCGGCAGCCGGTCGGCGATGTCCCGGTCGTGGGTGATGAGCGCGATCGTGGTGCCTGCCGCGTTGAGTTCGGTCAACAGGGCGAGCGCCGCCTCGCCGTTCGCCGTGTCGAGCGCACCGGTCGGCTCGTCGGCGAGGACGAGGGCCGGGTCGTGGACAACCGCGCGCGCTATGGCAACCCGCTGGCGCTCTCCCCCGGAGAGCTGGTGCGGGAGATGGCCGGCGCGGTGCGCGAGACCGACGCGGGCCAGGGCTTCCGCGGCCATCCTCGTGCGGTGCTTGCGCGGGACGCCGGCATACAGCAGACCGGTCGCCACGTTCTCCGTCGCCGTGAGTCCGTCCGTCAGATGGAAATGCTGGAAGACGAAGCCCAGGCGGCGCCCGCGCAGGGCGGACAGTTCGCGGTCGGAGAGCTCCGCCACGTCGTGTCCCTCGATGATCACACTGCCACTGGTCGGCGGGGCCAGTGTGCCCATGATGTTGAGCAGGGTGGACTTGCCCGAGCCGGAAGGGCCGAGGATCGCCAGCAACTCGCCCTGTGCGACGGACAGGGATACGCGGTCGAGGGCTCGTACCTCGGGCGGGTAGACAACGCTCGCCTCCAGGACGCTGATGACCTCCGTCATGCTGTGGCTTCCACCTTCATGCCTTCGGCGACGCCCTCGCCGCTGATCTCGACCAGTCCCCGGGCGAACATGCCCGTGTCCACCGGAACGAGCCGTCCCCCGGAACGCCCCTCAAGGGAACGGCCTTCGGCCAGACGCACCGCGTAGCCTCCCTCGCGCAGAGCGAGCAGAGCCCCGACCGGGACGGCGAGTACGCCCTTCTTGGCCTCGCCCTCGAACCGCACCTGCACGGGCGCGGCGTCGATACCTTCGACGGCTTCGGCATCGTCGACCGAGACGGTGACATTGATCTTGGCCACTCCCGCGCCGTTCCCTCCTTCCTGGTCTGCCTTGATGGTCGTACCGATCGTGGCGACCTCGCCCGCGGTTCCGGTCCCGTCCGGAAGCGTCACGGTGACCTTCTGACCCGCCTTGATGGTCCCGAGGTCAAGCGTCTCCACCGGAATGCGCACGGACTTGGTGGTGGCGGAGACCGACAACAAGTCGTTCGCCGCCGCGTCCCCCGTCTGGGCGGAGACCTCCGAAACACGGACCGCCGAGCGTGTCACCACCACATCGGAGCTCTCCAGAACACCGGTCGGCTCGATGCCGACGGACTTCTGCCACCGCTTGATCGCGGACATCAGGCCCTCGGTGAGCACACCGTCACCCTCCTTGACCCTGACCTGCCGGGCGGGCGTGGGCGACTGGCCCACCCCCGTCGGGCCTTCCGGCGGCCGGCCGGCTCCGGTCCCCTGGCCGGCATCGTCGCCCTGAGCCGACGGGGGCGGGCCGGAGCCCGGCTCGGCGGTCTCCTGATCCGTTCCGGTCGCTGTCGAAGGACCGGCGTCCGCCGGCATCTGCTGATCCACTGGTGGCCGCTGCCGAACGGCCGTGCCCACAGCCGGCTGTGGGCCGATGTCGTAGCCGGCGGCCTTCAGGTTGTCGGCCACGACCCGTACGTCACGGCCGACACTGCCTGGAGTGTCGAGCCTGCGGTACATGGGGGTGCTGCCGTAGAAGACCACGGTGGGACGCTCGTCGACGCGGTACAGCTGCTCACCGCGTGCGACCGTCGCACCCTGTTTCGGAAGCCAGGTCACCACTCCTTCACCAGCGCCCCGGACGGTGCGTACGGAGTCGTAGCCGAGCGTGCCCTCCATCTCCCTGACCCCGGCCATGTCCGTCCTGGCCACCGCAACCCGCCGGATCTTCGGACCAGCCTCGGGCGCGGCGGTCTTTCCGCCACCGCCCGCCCCCAGCAACCCGGCTCCCACTCCTGTCGCCACGAGCACGGCGGCGACACCGAGAACCACCGCCTTCTTCCGGCCGCGGACCGTCGGCTCAGGGAGGTCCGTCTCATCGGCAAGGACCTCCCCGCCTTCTTCCTGAACGGCCACGCGCAGAGGCATCGTCTCGGCAGGATCGCGGTCACTTTGCACTGAACGCCTCGATCATGCATTCCTGATCGATCTGATCGGCGTTCCTGGGCGGCGTCGCGCCCGCTTTGTAGTTCCAGCCCTCACCATTGGGAAGGGGTTCCACTTTGAGCCCCCTCCCATTCATGCAGTCAATATAGTCAGCGTAGTCACCCATGTAATTGGGGTTCTTTTTCGGGTCCGTCTCCGGGGGCTGAAGAGGCTTCTTCCCCAGACACTTCTTCTCCGCCTCGGGATTGTCTACGGATACGTCCCCGCCAGGCCATCCCAGAAGTTCTGGATCACCCCCCTCCAGCTTTGACCCGATCTTCATAATCTGCACCCCGTTCTCCTTCAAGCACTGAAAATACCCTTGGCTCATCCGCACCTCTTCGACCGCCGAAGTGTCCATCCGGAGCTGAGGGCGACCGGCCTCCGGGTCATTCGCCTTGGCGTCCGCACCGCCCCCTCCCCCCGATTCCGCCTTCTCTGCCGTCCCGGTGGACCGATCGACGGAATCGACACCGGGTCCCTTGTTCCCCCCGGAGCCGGAGCAACCTGCCAGCAGCATCACCGCCGTCACGGCCCCGGTGATGAGCAGGAGCTTTTCACGTGAAGGACGCGACGAACGGAATTCCGTCCCGCTCGGAAGTGTTCTCATGCGGCACAGCGTGGCATGAGATTGTCAGGAAAATATCAACGCCTGTGTGCGAGCCGGCCACTAGCACGCAATTGTCAAGAAGTTGTCAGGGAAGCGATCCGCTGCCGGCACTTCCATCCCCGCACGACAGGCTTATGATCTGGCCATGTCCACATACGTGCTGGTGGCGGAAGACGATCGGAAGCAGGCGGAGCTGATCCGCCGCTACCTTGTGCACAACGGCTATGCGGTGACCGTCGTACACGATGGTGGTACAGCGCTCAGGGAAGCCACCCGCCGGCCACCGGACCTCCTCGTCCTCGACTGGATGCTCCCCGGCCTGGACGGACTGGAGATATGCCGACGACTGCGCGTGGCCGGCGAGTTGCCCATCCTCATGCTCACCGCCCGCTCCACCGAGGACGACGTTCTGCAGGGTCTGGATCTCGGAGCGGACGACTACATGACGAAGCCCTTCAGACCGCGCGAACTGGTCGCACGCATCCGCACCCTGCTGCGCCGCAGCCACCACACGGCCCGTCCGGCCTCCGCGGCCCCCGTATCTCCTGCGGCGCCCGGGAACCGAGCAGTTCTCACGGTCGGCCGACTGACCGTGAACGCGGCCCGGCACCAGGTATTCGTGCACGATCGCCCGGTGGACTGCACCCCTGGCGAATTCCGCATACTCAGCGCGATGGCCGCCTCGCCCGATCGGGTCTTCACCAGATCCCAACTGCTGGACTGCCTGACGGACCACGGCAGAACCGTCTCCGAACGCACCGTGGACGTACACATACTGAACCTGCGGAAGAAGATCGAGACCTCACCCCGCCAACCCCAGCACCTCCTCACGGTCCACGGCATCGGATACAAACTGGCCCGCGGCGACCATGGCGCCTGAAGTGCCGCTGCGCGACAGCCTGCTGCTCCGCCTCCTGATCGCCTCCTTTGCGATCTCCCTGGTCTCCATCGCCGCCACGGCCTGGCTCACGGCACGTAGCACCACGATCGCCATCAAGCAGGAACGGGGCCAGATCCTCGCGGACGACGCCACCATCCAGAACACGCTCGAAGGCTTCGCGGCCGTGCAGCCGAACTGGGACGAGGCCGGGCGCACCGTCCGGGATCTCGCCCGCAGAACCGGGCGCGGCATCGTCATCACCACGCGGGCCCGCGAGGTCATCACCGCCTCGGACCGGTCAGCCGCCGACCGGCTGCCCCTCACCGCGAGCGCCGTCATCGATCCTCTGAACCTCAGTCCGCCTTCGGAGCAGGGCGCCGGCCCGCCGGAGCAGGTCTCCCGGATCGACCCACGGGCGGTCGGCCCCTACCTGCTTCCCGCCGCGGAACGGAAGAAGCTGAGGGAACTCGCCCGTCAGGAGGTCGCCTGTCTCAACGGCACACAGGGGCTGCGCACATACATCGTCGAGGAACCCAGCGGCAGGCCCGCCATCCGGGATCTCCACGCCGGAGCGGTCACCCCGCAGGCCTGTGCGACCAAGGAACTGTACGCGCCCACCCCGACCGAGGCGAAGGCCCTCACCGAACTCACCGCGCTCGTCCGGACCTGCGCGGTACGCAACCGCATACGCGTCGAAGAACCCCTGACCATCGATCCGCAGTTCCGGTTGGGCGAGGCCGGCTTCGAGCAGGGCGCCTCCGCACTCGACGATTGCGTGGAGGAGGGCCGGCGCGAACAGCTGGCGCCCCATGTCGCCCCGGCGGCCCTGCTGTTCGTCACCAGCCCCTCCCAGACGGCCACTCCCGTTTTCGATCTGTCCAGGGCCGGAACCCTGCGCGTACTGGGAACCACCGGTCTGATCCTCACCGTGACCACCGCCATCACCGCCGTCGTGGCGATCCGGCTCATACGTCCGTTGCGGACGTTGACCGACGCGGCCCGCGACCCCTCGGGCCGACACCTCCGGATGCCCCTCACCACCAAGGACGAGATCAGCTATCTGGCTGCCGCCCTCAACGAGCTGTCGGAACGGCGCGAACGCACCGACCAGCAGCGCAGGGTCATGGTCAGCGACATCGCGCACGAGCTGCGGACCCCGCTCAGCAACATACGCGGCTGGCTGGACGCAGCCCAGGACGGTCTGGCAGATCCGGACTCCTCGCTCGTCGCCTCGCTCCAGGAGGAGGCGGGCCTGTTGCAGCACATCATCGACGACCTCCAAGTGCTCGCTTCGGCCGACGCCGGCTCCTTGCGCCTCAACCCCCGCGAGCTGAGCCTGCGGGAGCTGGCGGAACAGTCACTCGACGCCCACCGAACGGCCGCGCAGACAGGCCGAGTCGCACTGACCGGCTCCTTCACGGACGACCTCACCATCGAAGGCGACCCCGTCCGCCTGCGCCAAGTACTGGGCAACCTCCTGTCGAACGCGATACGCCACACACCGCCGAACGGCTCCGTCACCGTCAGCGCCCATCGGGTGGAAGGCGGCGTCGAGCTCCACGTCGCCGACACCGGCGGCGGCATCCGACCAGAGGATCTGCCCCGGATATTCGACCGCTTCTGGCGAGCCGAACAGTCCCGCAGCAGGAACGGCGGGGGCAGCGGTCTCGGACTCTCCATCGTCAGACACCTCGTGCGAGCGCACGGCGGAGAGGTGTACGCGGTGAGCAGCCCGGGGACGGAGACCGTGTTCACAGTCCGGCTTCCGACCTGATCGACCGCGAGAGCGCGGAGCACTGCTCAAGGCCTGTGGACCAGCTTCGGGCCGGCGCGTGAAGGGCGTGCCTTCCCGAACGATGCTGTGACGGTCATGGAGTAGGCCGCCAGGGCGGTGAACCGCCGCGGTTCCGGATCCGGGCAGGCGGAGCCGATGGGGTCGCGTCTCTCGTCGCCGAACCGGGCGAACCGCACGCAGCGGCGCGTGCGCGGGCGATCAGCTCATCCCGCCGGCTGAGAACGCGTCAGCCCTGCCTTCGGCCCCCGTACAACCTTTTCGGCCCGCTCGTTGGTCAACAGGCCATGACTCACGGGAGAACGAGCGAGAAGCCGAGGGCCGCGTCCCGGCGGGCGAGGATCGCGGTCGCGGCCGGAGCGGGCGCCGCGATAGTCGCGGCGTCCGTCGCCGCCGCGAGCCCCGCCGCGGCCGCGGGGCCGGCCGTCGGCTGCACCTCCGCCAGGGCGGGGCTCGCCGAGAAGCTGACCAAGGACATCACCGCCGCGCTCGCCGGGCGCGGCGGAACCGTGGCGGTGGGGCTGTACGACCGCGCCACCAACACCACCTGCTCGCTGCGCGCCTCGACGGCGTTCGACTCCGCCAGCGTCGTGAAGGTCACCGTGCTGGCCGCGCTGCTGTGGGACGCCAAGAAGCAGAACCGCTATCTGACCACCCGTGAGGCCACCCTCGCCAAGGCCATGATCACCACGTCGGACAACGCCGCGACCAGCGCGCTGTGGAAGCAGCTCGGCCTGACGAAGATCAAGGGCTTCCTCACCGCCGCCGGCATGACGCAGACCAGGCCCGGCGCGGACGGCTACTGGGGGCTGACCCAGATCACCGTCACCGACGAGCAGAAGCTCCTCAAGCTGGTCACCGCCAGGAACGCCGTCCTCAGCGACAGCGCCCGCGCCTACGTCCTGAAGCTGATGGGCCAGGTCGTCCCCGCGCAGCGCTGGGGCACCCCGTACGGCGTGCCGTCCGGCGTCACCGTGGCCGTCAAGAACGGCTGGCTGCAACGCGCCTCCGACGGCTGGCGCGTGCACAGCGTCGGCGCCTTCAAGGGCGGCGGCCACGACTACGTGATCACGGTGCTCACGCAGGGCAACAGCACCATGGCCTACGGCATCGCCACGATCCAGGGCGTCGCGAAGGCCATCCACCGGGACCTCGCGGCGAACTGACCTTCACACGGCGGCCCACCGCGCGTCACCGGACCGCCCTACGGTGACCCCATGCGCCTGAGATCCGTACTCGCGACGACCGCCGCGGTGCTGGCGGCGGCCACCTGCCTGACCGCCGCCGGCCCGGCGAACGCCCGCCCCGGACCCCCCGGGGACACCGCCTGCTCCCCGTCCGTCTCCCTCGACCGCTTCTCCGACGCCCTCGACAAGACGACCTACGACGGCACCTTCACGGGCAACCTCTCCGCACTCGCCCGCGACCGCGACGGCTCCCTCGCGGCCGTGTCCGACCGCTCCGCCCTCTTCCGCCTGGACGGCACCACGCTCCGGCCCCGGGGCGTCGTCCCGCTCGCCGCCGAGGACGGCACCGCCCTCGACGCCGAAGGGCTGGTCGTCGACCGCGACGGCACCCGGCTCGTGACCTCCGAGACCGAGCCCTCCGTACGCCGCTACGCCCCCGACGGCCGGCTCCTGGGCCGCCTCCCCGTGCCGGACGCCCTGAAGGTCGCCCCGGCGGGACGCGGCGCCGCCAACGGCACCTTCGAAGGGCTCACCCTCCTGCCCGGCGGGCGCACCCTGCTCGCCTCGATGGAGTACGCCCTGTCCGGCGACGACGCGGACCTCGTCCGCATGCAGACCTGGCGGCGTGCCGCCGGCGGCTTCGAGACCGCCCGCCAGTACGCCTACCGGGCCGACCCCGGCCTCGGAGTCCCCGAGGTCCAGGCCCTCGCGGACGGACGGCTGCTCGTCCTGGAGCGCGGCTTCACCGCGGGCGTCGGCAACACCGTCCGCCTCTACGTCGCCGACCCGCGCCGGGCGACGGACACCTCCGGCGTGGAGTACCTGACGGGCGGGGGCGGGGTGCGCCCGGCCGCCAAGAGGCTGCTCGCCGACCTCGTGACCTGCCCGTCACGGGGAGCGACCGCCGGGCAGCCGCAGCCCAACCCCCTGCTCGACAACTTCGAGGGCATGGCCGTCACCGGCCGCGCGGCCGGCCGGCTGAAGGTGCTGCTGGTCAGCGACGACAACCAGAACGCCGCGCAGAAGACCCGCCTGCTGTTCCTGCGGGTCCGCGTCTGACCTCTCCCCGACTGTTGCGGAGGGATGAAATCCGCTTCCGTCCGTGTTGGTGCCTTCCGGTAGAACAGATCGACGGAAGGCACCCGCGTGGCAGCGCAGCAGGGGGAGACCAGGGGCTGGGCGCGAAGGCTGGCCGGATACGCGTGGCGTCATCCGAAGGACGTGGTCCTCGCGCTCGGCTCCTCGCTGGCCGGCATGGCCGTCCTGGCGGTCGTCCCGCTGGTCACCAAGGTGATCATCGACGACGTCATCGGCGCCGGCACCCGCGACATGGCGCCCTGGGCGGGCCTGCTGATAGCCGCGGCCCTCGTCGTGTACGTCCTCACCTACATCCGCCGCTACTACGGCGGCCGGCTCGCCCTGGACGTCCAGCACGACCTGCGGACCGACATGTTCGGGACGATCACCCGCCTCGACGGACGCCGGCAGGACGAGCTGTCCACCGGGCAGGTCGTCGGCCGCGCCACCAGCGACCTCCAGCTCATCCAGAGCCTGCTGTTCATGCTCCCGATGACCATCGGGAACTTCATGCTCTTCCTGGTCTCGCTGGTCGTCATGGCCTGGCTGTCGATCCCGCTGACGCTGGTCGCGCTCGCCGTCGCCCCCGCCCTGTGGTGGATCGCCCGGCGCAGCCGGGCCCGGCTGCACCCCTCCACCTGGTACGCCCAGGCCCAGGCCGCCGCCGTCGCGGGCGTCGTCGACGGAGCCGTCAGCGGCGTACGCGTGGTCAAGGGGTTCGGGCAGGAGGACCAGGAGACGGGCAAGCTGCGCGAGGTCGGCCGGCGGCTCTTCGCGGGCCGCCTGCGCACCATCCGGTTCAACTCCCGCTACACCCCCGCGCTCCAGGCCGTGCCCGCCCTCGGCCAGGTCGCGATGCTCGCCGTCGGCGGCTGGCTGGCCGTGCGCGGGCACGTCACCCTCGGCACCTTCGTGGCGTTCTCCACCTACCTCGCGCAGCTCGTCGGCCCGGTCCGGATGCTCGCCATGGTCCTCACGGTCGCGCAGCAGGCCAGGGCCGGCACCGAGCGCGTCCTGGAGCTGATCGACACCGAGCCCCACCTCCGGGACGGCACCCGGACCCTGCCCGCCGACGCCCCCGCGGGCGTCGAGTTCGACGACGTCTCCTTCGGCTACGAGGACGCCTCCGGGCCCGTCCTCGACGGACTCAGCTTCGAGATCCGCCCCGGCGAGACCCTCGCCGTCGTCGGCTCCTCCGGCTCCGGCAAGTCCACGGTCTCCCTGCTCCTGCCGCGCTTCTACGACGTCACCCGCGGAGCGGTGCTGGTCGGCGGACACGACGTGCGCGAGCTGACCCTCGACTCGCTGCGCGCCGCGATCGGGCTGGTGCCCGAGGACTCCTTCCTCTTCTCCGACTCCGTGCGCGCCAACATCGCCTACGGCCGCCCCGACGCCACCGACGAGGAGATCGAGACGGCGGCGCGCGCCGCCCGTGCGCACGGGTTCATCACCGAGCTGCCCGAGGGCTACGGCACCAAGGTCGGCGAGCACGGCCTCACCCTCTCCGGCGGCCAGCGCCAGCGCGTCGCCCTCGCCCGCGCCCTGCTCACCGACCCCCGCCTGCTCGTCCTGGACGACGCGACCTCGGCCGTGGACGCCAAGGTGGAGCACGAGATCCACGAGGCGCTCAAGCAGGTCATGGCGGGCCGCACCACCCTGCTCATAGCCCACCGCCGCTCCACCCTGAACCTCGCCGACCGCATCGCCGTCCTCGACGGCGGCCGGCTCGCCGACCTCGGCACCCACGAGGAGCTCCAGCGGCGCTCCGCGCTCTACCGCCGCCTGCTGACCGACCCGGACGGACTCGGCGGCGTCTCGCCCGGCCACGCGCTGCCCGTCCGCCCGCCGGAGGACACCTCCGTACGGGACGAGCTGAACGCCGGGTTCGACGCCGAGCGCGGGGTGACGCCCCGGCTGTGGAGCGGTGACCGCGAGCGCAAGGACCTGGCCCTGGCCGGCTCCCCGGCCACCCCCGAACTCCTCGCCCAGGTCGAGGCGCTGCCCCCGGCGACCGACACCCCCGGCATCGACGAGGCCCGCGCGGTGCGGCCCGAGGAGTCCTACGGGCTGCGGCGGCTGCTGCGCGGCTTCGGGCGCCCGCTGCTGATCAGCCTCGGCCTGGTCGCCGTGGACGCCGGCATGGCGCTGCTGCTGCCCGTGCTCATCCGGCACGGCATCGACCAGGGCGTCTCCGCGGCGGCCGTGGGCGCGGTGTGGGCGGCGTCGCTGCTGGGCCTGCTCGCGGTGCTCGTCCAGTGGGCGGCGCAGGTCGGCGAGACCCGGATGACCGGCCGCACCGGCGAGCGCGTGCTGTACTCCCTGCGCCTGAAGATCTTCGCCCAGCTCCAGCGGCTCGGCCTGGACTACTACGAACGCGAGCTGACCGGCCGGATCATGACCCGGATGACGACGGACGTCGACGCGCTGTCGACGTTCCTGCAGACCGGCCTGGTCACCGCCTTCGTCTCCGTCGTCACCTTCTTCGGCATCATGGGCGCCCTGCTGGTGATCGACCTCCAGCTCGCGCTCGTCGTCTTCGCCACGCTGCCGCCGCTGATCGTGGCGACGTACTACTTCCGGCGGGCGAGCGTGAAGGCGTACGAACTCGCCCGTGAGCGGGTGTCGGTGGTCAACGCCGACCTCCAGGAGTCGGTGTCCGGGCTGCGCGTCGTGCAGGCGTTCCGGCGCGAGGAGGACGGCAGGGCGTCGTTCGCGCGGGGCAGCGACAGCTACCGCCTGGCGCGTATCCGCGGCCAGTGGCTGATCTCGGTCTACTTCCCGTTCGTGCAGTTCCTGTCGTCGGCGGCCGCCGCGGCGGTGCTGATCGTGGGCGGGGTGCGGATCGACGCCGCGACCCTGACCACCGGGGCGCTGGTGGCGTACCTGCTCTACATCGACCTGTTCTTCGCGCCGGTCCAGCAGCTCTCCCAGGTCTTCGACGGCTACCAGCAGGCCACGGTCTCCCTCGGCCGCATCCAGGAGCTGCTGCGGGAGCCGACCTCCACGAGGACGGCCGCCAAGCCGCTGGAGGTGCGCGCGCTGCGCGGCGAGGTCGCCTTCGAGGACGTGCGCTTCCGCTACGGCGGCGGCGACGGCGCGGAGGCCGCGCTCGACGGGGTCGACCTGCGCATCCCGGCCGGGCAGACCGTCGCGTTCGTCGGCGAGACCGGCGCCGGAAAGTCCACGCTGGTGAAGCTGGTGGCGCGGTTCTACGACCCGAGCGACGGCCGGGTGACGGTCGACGGCACCGATCTGCGGGCCCTGGACCTCGCCTCGTACCGGCACCGCCTCGGGGTGGTGCCGCAGGAGGCGTACCTGTTCCCGGGCACGGTCCGCGACGCCATCGCCTACGGCCGTCCGCAGGCCACCGACGCCGAGGTCGAGGCCGCGGCCCGCGCGGTGGGCGCCCACGAGATGATCGCGACCCTGGACGGCGGCTACCTCCACGAGGTCGCCGAGCGCGGCCGCAACCTCTCCGCGGGCCAGCGCCAGCTGATCGCGCTCGCGCGCGCCGAACTGGTCGACCCCGACGTACTGCTCCTGGACGAGGCGACGGCCGCGCTGGACCTGGCCACGGAGGCCCAGGTCAACCTGGCCACCGACCGGCTCGCGGGCCGCCGTACGACCCTCGTGGTCGCCCACCGGCTGACGACGGCGGCGCGGGCGGACCGGGTGGTCGTGATGGACCACGGACGCGTCGCCGAGGACGGCACCCACGAGGAACTGCTGGCGCTGGACGGCCGGTACGCCGAGCTGTGGCGGACCTTCGTCGGCCGGTCCGAGCCGGAGGAGCCGGTCGGGGCGACACGCTGAGGAAACCCTCCGGGGCCGCGGGGCGGCCGTGCAACCATCGGGCATACGTCCGGCGTCCGTACACCAGTACGCTCATGGCCGGTGTGCGGGGAGGACGAGACGGTGGACAGTGGTGCGACACGCAGGCGGCCGGCGGCCGTCCTCGCGTTGCTGACGGTCGCCGCACTGCTCGTGCTGGCGGCCCCGGCCCAGGCGCGGGCCGCCGAGGCCACGCGCTGCGAGGGACGCAAGGTCAGGACGTACCCGTTCGCCACCGGCACCCTGTACGTCTACAGGCAGCGCGGCTACGTCTGCGCCGTCACCGTCCCCAGGCACCCCGGCGCCGGGCAGCGGATGAAGGTCAGCGTGCAGGCGTACCGGGCCAAGCCGGTCAGGGACCAGGGCGTCTACAGCCGCCGGGCGGGCCCGGTCACCGTGCACGCCGGCCAGCGCTGCGTGTGGGTGAGGGGGCAGGTGGGAGGCGGCTCGGTGAGCAAGGGCTGGATACTGTGCTGACCTGACCCCGTCCCCGTCCCGTGCGACCCGCCGGAGCGGGTCACGCGGGACGTGCGGGCAGGAGTGCGCCCGCCGGGCGGCGTACGCGCGCCGCGCCCGGTGTCAGCGCGCGCGGTACGACAGCCCGTACCCGACCGGGTGAAGCACCTGTGTGGCGTCGTCCGCCCGCTGCACCGGCACCGGGAGCCGGCCGCGCGGGGAGACCCGGCCGGCGATGACCCGGGCGGCGGCGCGCAGTTCGACGTCCGTCCAGGAGTAGGACGCGAGGAACGCCGGGACGCCGGGCAGGTGGGCCACGTCGTAGGGGTTGCGGATCGCGACGGCCACGACCGGTCTGCCCGTGGCGAGCAGCCGCTCGACCAGCGTCCGCTGCGTGCTCCCCGCGGTGACGTTGTAGGTGGCCACCACGACCGCGTCCGCCTGCCCGGCCGCCGCGACGGCCCGCGCGACGGTGCCGTCCGAGGGCGCCGTCCCCGTCGACAGGGCGGTCGCCGTGAAGCCCAGCTCGGTGAGGGCGGCGGCGAGCACCGAGGTCGGCGGACCCGTCGTGCCGGTCGGCGAGGCCGGGTCCGCGCCCACGACCAGCACCCGGCGATGGCTGCGCCGGGACAGCGGGAGCAGGGCGTCCCGGTTGGCCAGCAGCGTCGTGGTGCGCTCGGCGATGCGGTCGGCCTCGCGCAGATGGGCCGGGGTGCCGACGGTGCGCGCGACACCGCCGCGGCTGACGTACGGCTCCTCGAACAGCCCCAGCCGCGCCTTCATCCGCAGGACGCGCAGGACGGACTCCTCCAGCCGTGCCTCGGTCAGCTCGCCGTCCGCCACGGCCCTGAGCACCGCGTTCCACGCGACGTCCAGGGACGGGGGGTTGAGCAGTTGGTCCACGCCCGCCCTGAGCGCGAGGACCGGCACGCGGTCGTCGCCGTACTTCGTGCGGACGCCCTCCATGCCGAGCGAGTCGGTCACCACCACCCCGTCGTAGCCCAGCTCGCCGCGCAGGACGCCGGTGAGGATCGGGCGGGAGAGGGTGGCCGGGTCGCCGGAGTCGTCCAGGGCGGGGACCATGATGTGCGCGGTCATGACGGAGTCGATGCCGGCCCGGATCGCGGCCCGGAACGGCGGAGCGTCCAGGCGCTCCCACTGCTCCCGGGTGTGGGTGATGACCGGGAAGCCGTAGTGGCTGTCGACGGAGGTGTCGCCGTGCCCGGGGAAGTGCTTGGCGGTGGCCGAGACCTGGCGGGCCCGCTGGTACCCGGCGACCTCGGCGGCGACCAGGCCGGCCACCGCCGCCGGTTCGGAGCCGAAGGAGCGCACGCCGATCACCGGGTTGGCCGGGTTGACGTTGACGTCGGCCACGGGGGAGTAGTTCTGCCGGATGCCCATCGCGCGCAGCTCCCGGCCGGCGATCCGGCCGAGGGTGCGGGCGTCGTCGGGGGAGCCGCCCGCGCCCACGGCCATGGCGCCGGGGAAGAGGGTCGCGGGTTCGCCCACGCGGCAGACGGCGCCGTGCTCCTGGTCGGTGGAGATGAGCACGGGCACCCCGCGGGGCTGGGCGAGGGACGCCCGCTGGATGCCGTTGGAGAGGTCCGCGATCTGCTGCGGGTCGCGGGTGTTGTTCGCCCAGGTGAAGTAGATGACGCCGCCCACCCGGTACCTGGCGATCATCTCGGCCGCCGTGCGGACGCCGATCTCCTTGAGGTTGGCGTCGATGTCGGCCTGGGCGGGGTCGGTCGCCGAGTGGCCGTAGACCCGCATCACGAAGAGCTGCCCGACCTTCTCGGGCAGGGTCATGCGCGCGATCAGCGCCCGCAGCCGGCGGTCGTCGGGGGCGGCGGCGCGGGCGGGTCCGGCCGCGGCCAGCGCGGTGGTCAGGCCGGCGCCGGCCGCGAGGACCGTACGTCGCGAAGGTGGTGCGGTGCGTCCCGTGCTGGTGTCGGGCACGTGCGCTCCTTCCGCAGTGGGGTGCTCTGAAGGAAACTTCCGAGGAGTCAGCAATATCCGGGAAGTTTCCTTCAGTCAAGGGAGCGGGCCGTGTCCGAAGAGGGGCCGCCGTCGGCGCAGTTGGGGCGACGCCCCGTCGGACCCGGGCGCGGCCTCGCCGTCGCCCGCGACCGCGCCGCCTCCGGGTCCCGCCGGTGCCCGGCGCGGGCGGGCGGACGGGCAGGCGCCCCGGCCCCGGAGGGAGCCGCACCGGACGCCGGCCCGGTGGGACGAACAGGTGCTACGCCGACTCGTTCAGCAGCCGGGCCAGGTGCCGCCGGCCCTGGTCGAGCAGCCCTTCGAGCGGCGGCGCCTCCTCGTGCCAGCGCTTCTCGTACTCCCAGCACAGCCAGCCGTCCCAGCCGTGCCGGGAGAGGACCTCCACGCACTCCGCGAGCGGCAGCACCCCGGCGCCGAGCGCGAGCGGGGCCGTGTCCTCGGCGGAGGCGATGTCCTTGAGCTGGACGTAGCCGAGATGCGGGGCGAGCGCCGCGTAGCTCTCCGAGGGCTGCTCGCCGCCGAGCCACGTGTGCATGACGTCCCAGAGGGAGCCGACGTGCCGGTGCCCGACCAGTCCGAGCACCCGCATCGCGTCGGCGGCGGCACCGTGCGAGTCATGGGTCTCCAGCAGGATCCGCACGCCCCTGTCGGCGGCGTGCTCCGCGGCGGTGCCCAGGCGCCGGGCGGCGACCGCGTCCGCCTCCCGCGCGTCCTGCCCGGGGTCCGCCCCGGGGAAGACCCGCACGAAGGGCGCGCCGAGGTCGTGCGCGAGGTCGACGAGCCGGCGCGTCTCCTCGATCACCGGTCCGTCGGCGCCGGGCGCGGCGACCCGCACGTATCCGGCGAGGCCCACGGGCTCGACGCCGGCCGCCTTGAACTCGGCCGCCACGGCGGCCCGTTCACCGGGGCCGAGCCCCGGATGCACCGGCTCCTCCGGATGGGTGCGCAGCTCCACGCCGTGATACCCGTGCGCGTTCGCGAGCCGCAGCACGTCGGGGAGGGGGAGACCGGGGACGCCGAGGGTGGAGAACGCCAGTTTCATGTACCTCACCTTGCCAGGGAAACGGGGCCCACACATCCGGCCGGGCATCGCGGCGGTCGCGGTGTCACCCGGCGGGGCCGCGCAGCTCCGGCCGCCGGTCCTGCCCGGTCAGGTCCTTGCCGAAGGAGCGGTGGGGCCTCTCTCCGGTGAGCGCGAAGCCCTGGCGCCGGTGGATCCGGCGGGCGGCGGTGCGGACGTCGTTGGTCCACAGCGCCAGGTCGCGGTAGCCGGCGCCGCGGGCGAAGCCGACGGCCGCCGTCACCAGCCGGCCGCCGACGCCGAGGCCCCGGGCGTCCGGTTCGACCAGCAGCAGCCGCAACCGGGCCGTGCCGGGCGCCTCGTCCCGTACGCACATCGCACAGCCCACCGGACGCCCGTCCAACTCGGCCGTCCGCACCCGCTCCAGATGCGGGTCGTGGTCCTGCGCGAAGTCCGCGACGATCCTCGCGACGAGGCCCTCGTAGTCGGTGTTCCAGCCGTACTCGGCGGCGTGCAGCGCGGCGTTGCGCTGCACGATCCAGCCGAGGTCGCCGGGTCCCGGCTCGCACAGCAGGACGTCCTCGCGGCGGGGCGGGCGGCCCTGGGGCAGGATGGTACGGACGGTCGCCATCGCCTCGGTGCGCCGCGGCCGTTCGGGCGCCGGCACCCTGGCCAGCAGCGAACCGTCCGATTCGGCCGCCCGCTCCTCCAGCGACCGGCCCGTCTCGCGGTCCAGGGGCCCGGGTGTCCGCCGGGGGCAGGATCAGGGGCGGAAGCCCTGGATCGCCAGCTCCATCAGGCGCTCGGCCCGGACCGCGCCCTCCGGGGTCGCGGGGGTGCGCCACAGGCAGCTCAGCAGCATGATCACGTCGACCGGGTCGATGCCGGGGCGGATCTCGCCCGCGCGCTCGCAGGCGTCGAGGAGCCGGCCCACGGCGGCGCTGACCGGCGGCCAGGACTCGCTCACGACCGCCTGCGCCGCCGCGGAGTTGAGCGCTTCCCCCACGCCGTGCTTGATACGTGCGTAGCTCGCGAGGTCGGTGAACCACCGGCGCAGTGCGTCCAGCGGCTCCCGCGTGGCCAGCAGGTCCGGCACGGACGCCACCAGCAGGCCTATGTCGCGGCGGTAGACCTCCAGCATCAGCACCTCCCTGGTCGGGAAGTGCCGGTAGAGCGTGCCGGGGCCGACACCCGCGCGCTTGGCGATGGAGTTCAGCGAGGTGTCCGGGTTCTCGGCGAACGCGTCATGTGCGACCTGGAGGATCGCCTCCCGGTTCTTCAGTGCGTCGGTGCGCTGCGGTCGTGTGCCGGCCATGGCCCCCTCCGTCGTCGGCGGTCGGCCGGGATTGCCAACCGGAGACCTCTCCGTTAATGTCGAACTCGAAGCGGAGAGCTCTCCGCTACCGTTCGATCATAGGAGTCGGCATGCGTTACATCAAGCTCGGCCGCACCGGCCTCGACGTGTCCCCGGTGGCCATCGGCGCCATGACCTACGGCGACCCCGGCCGCGGCCACCCGGTCTGGTCCCTCGACGAGGAGTCGAGCCGCCCGCTGATCAAGCACGCGCTCGACGCGGGCATCAACTTCTTCGACACCGCGAACCTCTACTCCTACGGCTCCAGCGAGGAGATCCTCGGCCGCGCGCTGAAGGACTACGCCGACCGCGACGACGTGGTCGTCACCACCAAGGTCCGCAACACCATGCGCCCGGGGCGGCCCAACGGCGGCGGCCTGTCCCGCAAGGCGGTCATGAGTGAGATCGACGCCAGTCTGCGCCGGCTCGGCACCGACTACGTCGACGTCTACATGGTCCACCGCCTCGACAGCGAGACCCCGCTGGAGGAGACCCTGGAGGCCCTGAACGACGTGGTGCGGGCCGGGAAGGCCCGCTATCTGGGGGCCTCGTCCATGCACGCCTGGCAGTTCGCCAAGGCCCTGCGGCTCCAGGAGCGGCACGGCTGGGCGCGGTTCGTCACCATGCAGGACCACTACAACCTCCTCGCCCGCGAGGAGGAGCGCGAGATGCTGCCGCTCTGCGCCGACGAGGGCATCGCCACCACCGTCTGGAGCCCGCTGGCCCGCGGCCGGCTGGCCCGCCCCTTCGACCGGGCCCACGAGGGCGCCCGCGCCGCCACCGACGGCGGCTACGCCGACCAGCTCTACCGGGCCGACGCCGAGGGCGACCGCCGTATCCTCGACGAGGTCGGCGCGCTCGCCGAGGCGCACGGCGTCTCCCGCGCCCAGGTCGCCCTGGCCTGGCTGCGCCGCAACCCCGTCGTGGCCGCACCGCTGGTCGGGGCCCGCACGGTCCGCCAGATCGACGAGGCGGTGGCCTCCCTCGACCTCACCCTCACCGACGACGAGGCCCGCCGCCTCGAAGCGCCCTACACCCCCCGCGACGACTTCCAGGGCGTCTCCGACCCGGCGGAGATGGAACGCATCAAGGCGGCCGTCCCCGGCTTCGCCAACGTCTGACCCGCACGACCCACGGCACGACGATCGAGGAGAGCGACGAACATGGCCGACGTACTGGTGACAGGCGGATCGGGCTACATCGGGAGCTGGTGCGTCCTGGCCCTGCTGGACGCGGGCCACTCGGTCCGCACCACGGTCCGCGACCCGTCCCGCGAACCGGGACTGCGGGAGATGCTGCGGCGCGGCGGAGCCGCCCCGGACGCGCCCCTGCAGGTCGTGGCCGCGGACCTCACGCGGGACGAGGGGTGGCCGGAGGCGGTGCGCGGGTGCGACGCCGTCCTGCACGTCGCCTCCCCGACCCTGACCAGCGCCCCGCGCTCGGACGACGAGATGGTCGGGCCGGCCCGCGACGGAGTGCTGCGGGTCCTGCGTGCGGCCCGGGACGCGGGCGTCCGGCGGGTGGTCCTGACCTCGGCGATCGGTGCCGTCGCCTACGGCCACCCGGACCGGGACACGCCGTTCACGGAGGACGACTGGACGAACGTGGACGCGGGCGTCGAGCCCTACCAGAAGTCCAAGACGCTTGCGGAGCGCGCCGCCTGGGACTTCGTACGGACCGAGGGCGGCGGGCCGGAGCTGGCCACCGTGAACCCGACCGGCGTCCTCGGCCCGGTCCTCGGACCCGACTACTCCCCCTCCCTCGGGCTGATCCGGCGGATGGTGGACGGTTCGATGCCGGTGGCCCTGCCCTTCGCCTCCGGCTACGTGGACGTGCGGGACGTGGCCGACCTGCATCTGCGGGCCATGACCGATCCGGCCGCCGCGGGGGAGCGGTTCATCGCGACGTCCGGCCGCAGCCTGTGGGTCCGCGAGGTCGCGGCCGTGCTGCGCGCCCGCCTGGGCGACCGCGCGGCCGCCGCGCCCACCCGCGAGATGCCGCTCTGGGCCGCCCGGGGGCTGTCCCTGGTCAACTCCGACCTGCGGACGCTGCGCAGACTGCTCGGCAAGAACCTCGACGCCACCTCCGAGAAGGCCCAGCGCCTGCTGGGCTGGCGGCCGCGTCCCGTCGAGGACACCCTCGCCGAGACCGCCGAGAGCCTCCTCGCGCTCAGCGCCGCCGACACGGCCTGAGCGGCCGGAACCCCGCTCCCGGGCTGGTGATGCGGCCGGGAGGGTTCGCCGGGTGGCTCGCGGCGTCCGGTGCGGTCCCCCGCAGGGCGGGAGCGTCACCCGCGTACGGGACTTGCTCGGGTGAGGCGACAACGCGGCGTGGGGTCCCCCTGCTCGCGGAGCCCGGGGGAGCCGCGGCGGGCGGCGGATGCCGTCAAGGGGCGGCGGCCCTCACCTCCGCGGCCCCCCGGTGGACCCCCGCACCATCAACTCGCCCCGTATCGTGGCGATTCCGCCGGGCGGTGGTTCCTCGCGGCCCATCGCGATGCGGCCCGCGCGCGCGCCCGCCTCGGCCAGCGGCAGCCGGACGGTCGTGAGGGACGGCACCGTGTCCACGCTGAACGGCAGGTCGTCGAAGCCCGCCACCGAGACGTCCTCCGGGATGCGCAGGCCGGCGTCCCGCAGGGCCGCGCACGCGCCGAGGGCGACGGAGTCGTTGGCCGCGACCACCGCGGTCAACGCCGGTTCTCTGCGCAGCAGTTCGAGGGTCGCCTCATAGCCGGACCGCCGGTCGTAGCGGCCGTGCACCGTCCGCTTCCCGTCGTCGTCCAGGCCGTGCGCCGCCAGCGCGGCACGGTGGCCCTCCAGGCGGTGCCGGGTGGTCGTGCGCTCCTCGGGGCCCGCGATGTAGCCCAGCCGACGGTGGCCCAGCGCGATCAGATGCTCGGTCAGCTCCCGCCCGCCCCCGCGGTTGTCGAAGGTCAGCGCGATGGCCCCGGTGTCCGGCGCGGGCGGGCGCCCGCACAGCACCACGCGGGTCCCCGCCTCCGACAGCCTGCGCAGCTTGGCCGCGACGGCCGCCGCGTGCGGCGCGTTCTCCATGGCGCCGCCGGTCAGCACGACCGCCGCCGCGCGCTGGCGCTGGAGCAGGGTCAGATAGGTCAGTTCACGCTCCGGCGACCCCCCGGTGTTGCAGACGACCGCCAGCCGCTCGCCGCCGGCCCGGCCGCCGGGGCCGCCTATCTCGGACTGGATGGCGCTCGCCATGATCCCGAAGAACGGGTCGGCGATGTCGTTGACGAGGATGCCGACCAGGTCGGAGGTGGCGGCGGCCAGGGAACTGGCGGGACCGTTCAGCACGTAGTCCAGCTCGTCCACCGCGCGCAGCACCCGCTCCCGGGTGGAGGCGGCGACGGGGTAGTTCCCGTTCAGTACGCGCGACACCGTCGCGGGCGAGACCTGGGCGCGGGCCGCCACGTCCGCCAGGGTCACCGTCATCTCGTCGTCCTCCGGTCGTGCATCGTCGTACCACCTCGTGCGGCTCGCCGCCCGGCCGTCCCGTCCTCCCGGGCGGGCCCGGCGCGGCCGCGGTTGTGTGCATGTCGAGCAGACCTTAAGGCCAACCGCCCCGTCTGTTCGTCCCCTCGAACAACTCAACCCCGTCACGGTCTTGTCCCACCGCTGACCAGAGGCTAGCTTCTCCTCAGATAGAAAGCGCTTGCTGCGACCCTCATCAGGAGAAGTGCGCGCGGGCGCACACCACCGCGCACGAACGCCGTGTACGGCACCGACGAAGGGAACGACGTGACACGCAAGACGGTGCGTATCGCCATGAACGGTGTGACCGGGCGCATGGGCTACCGCCAGCACCTGGTCCGCTCCATCCTGGCCCTCCGCGAGCAGGGCGGCCTCGACCTCGGCGACGGCACCCTGCTGTGGCCGGAGCCGATCCTGCTCGGCCGCCGCGAGTACGCCCTCAAGGCGCTCGCCGAACGGCACGGCCTCGACCCGCAGAACGTCTCCACCGACCTCGACGCGGTCCTCGCCGACCCGGACGTCGACATCTACTTCGACGCCCAGGTGACCTCCGCCCGCGAGGAGGCGCTCACCAGGGCGATCGCCGCGGGCAAGCACCTCTACACCGAGAAGCCCACCGCCACCGGACTGGCCGGCGCCCTGCGGCTCGCCCGGCTCGCCGCCGACGCCGGCGTCAAGCACGGCGTCGTCCAGGACAAGCTGTTCCTGCCGGGCCTGCGCAAGCTGAAGCGGCTCATCGACGGCGGCTTCTTCGGCCGGATCCTCTCCGTGCGCGGCGAGTTCGGCTACTGGGTCTTCGAGGGCGACTGGCAGAGCGCCCAGCGCCCCTCCTGGAACTACCGCGCCGAGGACGGCGGCGGCATCGTCGTCGACATGTTCCCGCACTGGGAGTACGTCCTGCACGAGCTGTTCGGCCGGGTGACCTCCGTGCAGGCCCTCGCCACCACCCACGTCCCGCAGCGCTGGGACGAGAACGGCAAGCCCTACGACGCCACGGCCGACGACGCCGCCTACGGCGTCTTCGAACTCGAAGGCGGCGCCGTCGCGCAGATCAACTCCTCCTGGGCGGTGCGCGTCCACCGCGACGAACTCGTCGAGTTCCAGGTCGACGGCACGGAGGGCTCCGCCGTCGCGGGCCTGCGCACCTGCCGTGTCCAGCACCGCTCCCTCACCCCGAAGCCGGTCTGGAACCCGGACATCCCGGCCACCTACTCCTTCCGCGACCAGTGGCAGGAGATCCCGGACAACGACGACTTCGACAACGGCTTCAAGGCCCAGTGGGAGCTGTTCCTGCGCCACGTGTACGCCGACGCCCCCTACCACTGGGACCTCCTCGCCGGCGCCCGCGGCGTCCAGCTCGCCGAACTGGGCCTGCGCTCCTCGGCCGAGGGCCGCCGCCTCGACGTACCGGAGATCACGCTGTGACGATCCGACTGCCCCGCCCCGGCGGCGCCCTGCACACCTACGAGCCGCGCGCCGAACCCCTCGCGCCCGCCCCCGGCGCGCCCCTCGCCTCCCGTACGGTCTTCTCCGCGGCCCATGTCGTCGCCGACCCGTACGCCGACGTCCCGCCCGGCGCGCCCGCCGCCGTCGACTGGGACGCCACCCTCGCCTTCCGCCGCCATCTGTGGTCGCACGGGCTCGGCGTCGCCGAGGCCATGGACACCGCCCAGCGCGGGATGGGCCTGGACTGGGCCGGCGCGGCCGAACTGATCCGCCGCAGCGCCGCCGAGGCCAGGGCGGCCGGCGGCCGGATCGCGTGCGGAGCCGGCACCGACCAGCTCACCGCCGGCTCCCTCGCCGAGGTCCGCGCGGCCTACGAGGAGCAGCTCGCCGTCGTCGAGGAGAGCGGCGCGCAGGCCGTCCTCATGGCCTCGCGCGCGCTCGCCGGCGCCGCCTCCGGCCCCGAGGACTACCTGGAGGTCTACGGCCATCTGCTGCGCCAGGCCGCCGAGCCGGTGATCCTGCACTGGCTCGGCCCGATGTTCGACCCCGCGCTGGAGGGCTACTGGGGCGCGGACGACCTCGACGCGGCCACGGAGACCTTCCTGGAGATCATCGCCGCGCACCCGGACAAGGTGGACGGCGTCAAGGTCTCGCTGCTGGACGCCGGGCGCGAGATCGCCCTGCGCCGCGCCCTGCCCGACGGGGTCCGCTGCTACACCGGCGACGACTTCCACTACCCCGAGCTGATCGCGGGCGACGACCAGGGCTTCAGCCACGCCCTGCTCGGCATCTTCGACCCGCTGGGCCCGCTGGCCGCCGAGGCCGTACGGGTGCTGGACACCGGGGACGCCGAGGGCTTCCGCCGACTCCTCGACCCCACGGTCGAGTTGTCCCGGCACCTGTTCGCGCCCCCGACCCGCTTCTACAAGACCGGCGTCGTCCTGCTGGCCTGGCTGGCGGGCCACCAGGACCACTTCGCCATGGTCGGCGGGCTGCAGTCGGCCCGCTCCCTGCCGCACCTGGCCCGCGCCTACGAACTCGCCGACGACCTGGGGCTGTTCCCCGACCCGAAACTCGCCGAAGAGCGGATGAAGAACCTGCTCGCCGTGTACGGAGTGAACCAGTGACCGCCGACCTGTCCCGCTTCTCGATCAACCAGATGACGGTCAGGCAGCTGTCGCTGCCCGAACTGGCCGACGCCTGCGCCGCGTCGGGGGTGGGCGCCGTCGGCCTGTGGCGCGAACCGGTCCGGGAGTACGGCCTGGACGCGGCGGCGAAGCTGGTCCGGGACGCCGGTCTGAGGGTCACCACCCTGTGCCGCGGCGGCTTCCTCACCGCGATCGACCCGGAGGAGCGGGCGAGGGCGCTGGCGGACAACCGGCGCGCCGTCGACGAGGCGGCCGTGCTGGGCACGGACGTCCTGGTCCTGGTCTCCGGCGGGCTCCCGGCCGGCTCCAAGGACCTGCCCGGCGCCCGCGAGCGCATCGCCGACGCGCTGGCGGTGCTGGCCCCGTACGCCGGGGAGCGCGGTGTGAAGCTGGCCGTCGAGCCGCTGCACCCGATGTACGCCGCCGACCGCTGCGTGGTGTCGACCCTGGCCCAGGCCCTCGACATCGCCGAGCGCTTCCCCGCGCACCAGGTCGGCGTCGCGGTCGACACCTACCACGTCTGGTGGGACGAGGACGCGCCCGCGCAGATCGCCCGCGCGGGCGCGCAGGACCGTATCCACACCTTCCAACTCGCCGACTGGACCACCCCGTTGCCCGAGGGCGTCCTCAACGGCCGGGGCCCGCTCGGTGACGGCGCCGTCGATCTGCGGGAGTGGCGCGGCCACGTCGAGGCGGCGGGCTACACCGGGGCCGTCGAGGTCGAGCTGTTCAACGACGCGCTGTGGGCCCGGGACGGACGGGAGGTGCTGGCGGAGACGGTACGGCGGTTCGTGGACCACGCCTGCTGACGCCGACCGGTCCGCGTCCGCCCCGCCCGCCGCGGCGCAGCGGGCAGCCCGGTGGGCAGGCGGGGTCCGCGGGGTCTGCGGGGTCCGCGGGGTCCCCGAGTCCGCGAGGCCCGTGAGGTCCGGCAGCTCCGTGAGGGCCGCCGTCCCGCGGAGAGCGGCTCCGGCGACCGGTGGGGAAACTTTCCGGGAAATCCGTGCAACCCTTCGCGGACGCCGCGGGTCATACGTGGCGGCAGGGCTTCTGCGGGGGGATTCGGGGGATCGCGGGAGCGCTGTCGGGAGGGGAGACGCGAGGGGCCCGGTCGACGGACCGGGCCCCTCGAAGCTCTCCCGGGACCGGCTCTCCCGGGGCCGCCGCGCTCCCGGGACCCGGGGTCAGAAGAACACGCCGCAGCGCAGCAGCACGTTCGCGTACGGCCGGGCCTCCCCGGTCCGCACCACCAGCCGCGCCCCCGCCGACAGCTCCTTGAGCCGCTCGTGCGCCACCAGCTCCAGCGCGGGGAACTCGCCCGCCAGCAGCGCGGCCGCCGCGGGATTGGCCTCCCGCACCTCCCGCGCGGCCGTCGCGCCCTCCACCACCAGCTCGGCCAGCAGCCCCTCCAGCACCTCCGCGAAGGACGGCACCCCGGCCCTGAAGGCGAGGTCCACGACCCGGGGTCCGGCCGGTATCGGCATGCCCGCGTCGCAGACCAGGACGCCGTCGCCGTGGCCCAGCTCGGCGAGGGCGCCCGCCAGATGACGGTTGAGGATTCCGGCGCGCTTCACAGGGCGTCGACCTCCGCCGCCGTCGGGAAGGACGCCTGCGCGCCCCGCCGGGTCACGGCGACCGCGCCGACCTGGGCCGCGTAGGCCGCCGCCTCGGCGAGCGGGGCGCCCGTGCCGAGCCGCCAGGCGAGAGCCGCCGTGAAGGCGTCGCCCGCCCCGGTGGTGTCCACCGCGTCCACCCGTACGGCCGCGATCCGGGCCGTGCCCCGCGCCGAGGCCACCAGCGCGCCCTCGGCGCCGAGGGTCACGACCACCGAGCGCGGCCCTCTGGCCAGCAGCGCCCGCGCCCAGTCGTCCGGTGTCCCGCCGGCCGCGGTGTCACCGAGGATCACCTTCGCCTCGTGCTCGTTGACGATCAGCGGATCGCAGGCCGCCAGCACCTCGTCGGGCAGCGGCCTCGGCGGCGAGGGGTTGAGGACGAACCGGCTGCCCTCGGCCAGGGCGCGGACCGCCTCCACGACCGACTCCAGCGGGATCTCCAGCTGCGCCGAGACCACCCGCGACGCCCGGACGAGGCCGGCCGCGGCCCGGACGTCGGCCGGGGTGAGCCTGCCGTTGGCGCCCGGCGACACCACGATGCTGTTGTCCCCCGACGGATCCACCGTGATCAGCGCGACGCCGGTCGGCGCTCCGCCGACCAGCACGCCCGCCGTGTCGACGCCGGCCGAGCGCTGCGAGTCGAGCAGCAGCCCGCCGTGCGCGTCGTCGCCGACGCGGGCCAGCAGGGCCGTACGGGCGCCGAGCCGCGCGGCCGCGACCGCCTGGTTGGCGCCCTTGCCGCCCGGGTGGACGGCCAGGTCGGAGCCGAGCACCGTCTCCCCGGCGCCCGGCCTGCGCTCGACACCGATCACCAGGTCGGCGTTGGCCGACCCCACGACCAGCAGGTCGTAGTCGTACATGAGGTTGCTCCCCTGATCAGATCCCCGTGGGGGCGTCCGGCCGGGCGGCCGCGGTCGGTTCCATGCTCCTGCGACGGCCGCCCGGCCGGACGCCGTTCACCGGCGTCAGCCCTTGAAACCGGCCACGTTCTCCCGCGTGACCACCTTCACCGGCACCTTCACCGTCTTCTCGACCTTCTCGCCCTGGAGCGCCTTGAGGGCGTTGTCCACGGCGATCCGGCCCAGCTGGCTCGGCTGCTGCGCGACGGAGGCGTACAGGGAGCCGCCCTCGACCGCCTTCAGGCCGTCCGGCGTGCCGTCGAAGCCGACCACCGGTACCGAGGTGCCCGCCCTGGAGCCCAGCGCCTTGATCGCGCCCAGCGCCATCTCGTCGTTGGCGGCGATGACGCCCTGGACGTCCGGGTTCGCCTGGAGCAGGTTCGCCATCACGTCGAGCCCCTTGGTGCGGTCGAAGTCCGCCGGCTGCTGGGCGACGACCTTGACGCCCGGGAAGTCCCTCAGCCCTTCGGCGAAGCCCTGGGCGCGCTCACGGGCGGCGGACGTGCCCGCCTGGCCCTGGAGAATCACGATCCTGCCCTTGCCGCCGAGCTTCTCGGCGAGCGACTTCGCGGCGAGCCTGCCGCCCGCGACGTTGTCGGAGGCCACCAGGGTGTCCACCGGCGCCTTGTTGACGCCGCGGTCCACGGCGACCACCGGGATGTCCGCCTTGCCGGCGGCCTGCACGGAGTTGCTCGCCGCGTCGGAGTCCACCGGGTTGACGATGATCGCGCCCATGCCCGAACTGGTGAAGTTCTGCAACTGGTTGGCCTGCTGCGAGGCGTCGTTCTGCGCGTCGGTGACGGTCAGGTCCACCCCCCGCTTCCTCGCCTCGGCCTGGGCGCCCGCCCGGATCTGCACGAAGAAGGGGTTGTTGAGGGTGGACAGCGACAGGCCCATCTTCCGGTCGGACGACGAGGAGGAGCCGTTGTGCAGGAAGGAGGTCGCGCCGACGATCGCCACGGTGACGACCGCCGCGAGCGCGTACGTCCACGCCTGCCTGCCCCGGCCGCCGCCCGCACCCGTGCCCGCCGCCACCGGGGTCGCCCCGGCCTTGCGGCGCAGTGTGTCGAAGAGCACCGCCAGCGCGATCACGACGCCGATGACGACCTGCTGCCAGAACGCGGACACGTTCAGCAGGTTCAGGCCGTTGCGCAGCACCGCGAGGATCAGCGCGCCGATGAGCGTGCCGGACGCCTTGCCGGTGCCGCCCGCGAGGGAGGCGCCGCCGATGACGACGGCGGCGATGGCGTCGAGTTCGTAGCCGTCGGCGGCCTGGGGCTGCGCGGAGGACAGCCGCGACGCCAGCACGACACCGGCGACGGCGGCGAACACGCCGGACAGGGCGTAGATGGCGAGCTTCTGCCGCTTCACCCGCAGTCCGGACAGGCGGGCGGCCTCCTCGTTGCCGCCGATCGCGTACATCGAGCGGCCGATGTAGGTCCGGCCGAGCACGAAGGCGGCGACCAGCCCCATCACGATCATCACCAGGACCGGCACCGGCAGCCAGCCGCCGAGCGTGTCACCGAGGTGCGAGACCGACTCGGGGAAGGGGATCGGGGAGCCCTCGGAGATCACCAGCGACAGACCGCGGGCCACCGACAGCATGGCGAGCGTGGCGATGAACGGCGGGAGTTTGCCGTAGGCGATGAGGAACCCGTTGACGAGACCGGCCGCGATGCCGGTCGCGACGGCGAGCACCACCGCGACGGCGACCGGGACGCCCTGCGAGGTGGCGCTCCAGGCGAGGACGGTGGCCGACAGGGCCGCCACCGAACCGACCGACAGGTCGATGCCCGCCGAGACGATGACGAAGGTGACGCCGAAGGCGAGCACGGCGGTCACGGCCGCCTGCACGCCGACGTTCAGCAGGTTGTCGGCGGTCAGGAAGTCGCCCGACAGCGCCGACATGGCGATGACGAGCACGATGAGCGCGGTGAGCGCGCCGTTCTCCAGCAGCAGCCGGCGTACGGCCGAGGCGCCACCGGCGCCCGATGGGCTCTTGAGCGTGTCAGCGGCCACGATCGGCCTCCTTGTCGGACGTGGGGTTGTCGTCGGGGGCGGGGGGATGGCTGACGGCGAGGGCCATCACGGAGTCCTGGGTGGCCTCCTCGGCGGTCAGCTCGCCCGCGATCCGGCCCTGGGCCATCACCAGGACGCGGTCGCTCATGCCGAGCACCTCCGGCAGATCGCTGGAGATCATGACCACGGCGGCACCGGCCGCGGTGAGTTCGTTGACGAGCTGGTAGATCTCGACCTTGGCGCCGACGTCGATCCCGCGCGTGGGCTCGTCGAGGATCAGCACCCGGGTGTCGGCCAGCAGCCATTTGCCGATGACGACCTTCTGCTGGTTGCCGCCGGACAGCGTGCGCACGTGCTGGCCGAGCCCGGCCATCCGCACGCCGAGCTGCCGCGCGATCCGCGCGGCGGCCGCGCGCTGGCCCTTGAGGTCGACCAGACCCGCGCGCGTGGCCGAGCGCAGGGTCACCAGGCCGAGGTTCTCCTCGACGGAGGCGTCGAGCAGCAGGCCCTGGCCCTTGCGGTCCTCGGGCACGAGCCCGACCCCGGCCGCCAGGGCGGCGTTGACGTCATGGCGGCGCAGGGCGGTCCCGGCGACCTTCACGGCGCCCCGGTCGTAGGGGTCCGCGCCGAACACCGCCCGCACGACCTCGGTGCGGCCGGCGCCGACCAGTCCGGCGATGCCGACCACCTCGCCGGCGTGCACCTCGAAGCTGATGTCGTCGAAGACGCCGTCGCGGGTCAGCCCCTCGACGGAGAGCAGCGCGGCCCCCGTCCCGGCGCGCTCCCGCGGGTACTGCTGGTCGATCGAGCGGCCCACCATCAGCCGTACGAGTTCGTCCTCGGGCGTGCGGGCCGGGACCTGGCCGACGC
This sequence comes from Streptomyces zinciresistens K42, assembly GCF_000225525.1. Classification (GTDB taxonomy): domain Bacteria; phylum Actinomycetota; class Actinomycetes; order Streptomycetales; family Streptomycetaceae; genus Streptomyces; species Streptomyces zinciresistens. Next base: position 38,372 of record NZ_AGBF01000021.1, read on the forward strand.
TGCGGCCGTCCCGGATCACCGTCACGCGGTCGCCCAGGGCGGCGATCTCCTCCAGGTGGTGGGTGATGAAGACGATGCCGACGCCGTCCTCGCGCAGCCTGCGCACGATCGCGAAGAGCTTGTCGACCTCCTCGGAGGTGAGCACGGCGGTCGGCTCGTCCATGATCAGCACGCGCGCGTCCAGGCTGAGCGCCTTGGCGATCTCCACCATCTGAAGGCGCGCGATGCCCAGTTCCCGCACCAGCGCGCGGGGCGAGACGCTGACGCCGACCCGCTTCAGCAGGACCTCCGCGTCGGCCTCCATGCGCCGCCGGTCGATCATCCCGAAGCGGCGCGGCTGGCGGCCCAGGAAGATGTTCTCGGCGACGGTGAGGTCGGGGACGAGGTTGAACTCCTGGTAGATGGTGGTGATCCCGAGGCGCTCGGAGTCCTGCGCGCCGTGGATGCGCACCTCCTCGCCGTCGACGACGATCCGCCCGGCGTCGGGGGTGTAGGCACCGGAGAGCATCTTGATCAGCGTGCTCTTGCCCGCGCCGTTCTCGCCGAGGAGCACATGCACCTCGCCGCGCCGCAGGTCGAAGTCGACGCCGTCCAGCGCGACCACGCCGGGGAAGGTCTTGCGGATGCCCTCGATGCGCAGCAACTCGTTGCGGTCGCTCACGACGTGCTCCTGTTCTTCGCGGGGTTCTCGGCGGGCGGGGCGCCGCAGGAGCGGCGCACGACGAGCCGGGCGGGCAGCGTCACGGACGCCCCGGGCCGCCCCTCCACCCGGTCGACGAGGGCCCGTACGGCGGCCCGGCCCAGCTCGCCCGTCGGCTGGGCGATCGCCGTGACCGGCGGATCGGTGTGCACGAACCACCGGATGTCGTCGAACGCCGCCAGGGCGATGTCCCGCGGCACGCGCAGCCCGCGCGCGCGGACGGCGTCCAGCGCGCCGAGCGCCATCAGGTTGTCGGCCGCGAAGACGACCTCGGGCGGCTCGGGGAGGTCGAGGAAGCCCTCGGTGACCCGCCGGCCGCTCTCGGCCTGGAAGTCGCCCTGCCCGACGTAGGCGCCGGGAAGGTCGAGGCCGTACAGGGCGAGCGCCTCGCGGAAGGCGTCGACGCGTTCGCGGCCGGTCGTGGTCGCCGCAGGTCCGGCGATGATCGCGAGCCGCCGGTGCCCGAGCCCGTGCAGGTGGGCCACGAGGTCCCGGACGGCGGCTCGCCCGTCGGACCGCACCACCGGCACGTCCACCCCGGGGATCCACCGGTCGACGAACACCATCGGCGTCCCCCCGCGCGCGGCGTCCAGCATCAGCGGCGAGCCGCCGTCGGTGGGGGAGACCAGCAGACCGTCGATCCGGCGGTCGAGCAGGGTGCGGACGTGATGGTCCTGGAGGTCGGGCCGCTCGTCGGCGTTGCCGATGATGACGCTGTAGCCGAGCGCGCGGGCCTCCTCCTCGACGGAGCGGGCCAGTTCGGTGAAGTAGGGGTTCATCACGTCGCTGATGACCAGGCCCAGGGTGCGGGTCTGGTCGGTGCGCAGGGAGCGCGCGACGGCGTTGGGGCGGTAGTCCAGATCCCGCACGGCCGCCAGCACGCGCGTGCGTGCCGCGGCGCTGACCGACGGATGGTCGTTCAGGACGCGCGAGACCGTGGCGACGGAGACCCCCGCCGCCGCGGCGACGTCCTTGATGCTCGCCATCGGCGCCCCACCTCCTCGTGGAATGCATGGAATCGATTACATCGACGTGTACTGAGGATTGGAAACGATTACACGCGGGTTAATCAAGCCCTCAACCACATCCCGAGACCGGATCGTGATGTCGCGGGGCGGTCGGGGTGGGGTGTCGGGAGAGGCGGTCGGGAGGGTGCGGTCGGGAGGGTGCGGTCGGGCTGGGACGGGTCGCCCCGGGTGCGGGTGCGGGTGCGGGCGCGGGGCCAGTGCGGGGGTGACCCGAGGTCCGGGGCGGGGACGGCGGGTCCCGGGACCGCGCGCACCGGGACGGCGGGTTCCGGCCGCCGCGTCCCGTGACCGCGCGCACCGGCCTGCCGCGCCCCGGTCCGCCGCGCCCCGGAGCGGCGGGTTCCGGGCGCCCGCCCTTTCGGGCCCGTCCCGCGATGTCGGACCCGGGCGGTAGCGTCGGATCATGTCCAATCAGGCGGGGACCTCCGCGGGTGAGCCACGACTGGCCGTGCTCGAAGGCGTCCTGGAGCGCATCACCTACGCCAACGAGGAGAACGGCTACACGGTCGCCCGGGTCGACACCGGCCGCGGCGGCGGCGACCTCCTGACGGTGGTCGGCGCGCTGCTCGGCGCCCAGGTCGGCGAGTCGCTGCGGATGGAGGGCCGCTGGGGCTCCCACCCGCAGTACGGCAAGCAGTTCACCGTGGAGAACTACACGACCGTGCTCCCCGCCACGGTCCAGGGCATCCGCCGTTACCTCGGCTCCGGCCTGGTCAAGGGCATCGGCCCGGTCTTCGCGGACCGCATCACCCGCCACTTCGGCATGGACACGCTGAAGATCATCGAGGAGGAGCCCAAGCGCCTGGTCGAGGTCCCCGGCCTCGGCCCCAAGCGCACCAGGAAGATCGCCGAGGCGTGGGAGGAGCAGAAGGCGATCAAGGAGGTCATGCTCTTCCTCCAGACCGTGGAGGTGTCCACCTCCATCGCCGTGCGGATCTACAAGAAGTACGGCGACGCCTCGATCTCCGTCGTCAAGGACCAGCCCTACCGTCTCGCGGCCGACGTCTGGGGCATCGGCTTCCTCACCGCCGACCGGATCGCCCAGTCCGTCGGCATCCCGCACGACAGCCCGGAGCGCGTCAAGGCGGGCCTGCAGTACGCCCTGTCGCAGGCCACCGACCAGGGCAACTGCTATCTCCCCGAGGAGCAGCTGATCAAGGACGGGGTCAAGCTCCTCCAGGTCGACACCGGGCTGGTCATCGAGTGCCTCGCGGAGCTCGCGCGGGTCCCGGAGGACGGCGGCGACCCGGGGGTCGTCCGGGAGAAGGTGCCCGGTCCCGACGGCGACGCCGAGCCGGTGACGGCCGTGTACCTGGTCCCCTTCCACCGGGCCGAACTCTCCCTGTCGGCCCAGGTGTTGCGCCTGCTGCGCACCGACGAGGACCGGATGCCCGCGTTCCGTGACGTGGACTGGGGGAAGGCGCTGGGCTGGCTGAGGGGGCGGACCGGAGTGGACCTCGCCCCCGAGCAGGAGGCCGCCGTCAGGCTGGCGCTCACCGAGAAGGTGGCCGTGCTGACCGGCGGCCCCGGCTGCGGGAAGTCCTTCACCGTGCGCTCGATCGTGGAGCTGGCGCGCGCCCGCGGGGCGGAGGTCGTCCTGGCCGCCCCCACCGGCCGCGCCGCCAAGCGTCTCGCCGAGCTCACGGGCGCGCAGGCGTCCACCGTCCACCGCCTGCTGGAGCTCAGGCCGGGCGGTGACGCGGCCTACGACCGCGACCGGCCGCTCCAGGCCGACCTGGTGGTGGTCGACGAGGCGTCCATGCTGGATCTGCTGCTGGCCAACAAGCTGGTCAAGGCCGTTCCGCCGGGTGCGCACCTGCTCTTCGTCGGCGATGTGGACCAGTTGCCCAGCGTGGGCGCGGGCGAGGTGCTCAGGGATCTGCTCGCCGAGCGCGGACCCGTCCCCGCCGTGCGGCTCACGCGGGTCTTCCGCCAGGCCCAGCAGTCCGGCGTGGTGACCAACGCGCACCGGATCAACGCCGGGCGGCATCCGGTCACGGACGGCATGAAGGACTTCTTCCTCTTCGTCGAGGACGACACCGAGGCCGCCGGACGGCTCACGGTGGACGTGGCGGCCCGCCGGATCCCGGCCAAGTTCGGCCTCGATCCGCGCCGGGACATCCAGGTGCTCGCGCCCATGCACCGCGGCCCGGCCGGCGCCGGCACGCTCAACGGGCTGCTCCAGCAGGCCATCACCCCCGGCCGCCCCGATCTGGCGGAGAAGCGGTTCGGCGGCCGGGTCTTCCGCGTCGGCGACAAGGTCACCCAGATCCGCAACAACTACGACAAGGGCGAGAACGGCGTCTTCAACGGCACCGTGGGCGTCGTCACCTCGCTCGACCCGGTCGACCAGCGCCTGACGGTGCTGACGGACGAGGACGAGGAGGTGCCGTACGACTTCGACGAACTGGACGAGCTGGCCCACGCGTACGCGGTGACCATCCACCGTTCGCAGGGAAGCGAATATCCCGCGGTCGTGATCCCCGTCACGACGGGAGCATGGATGATGCTCCAGCGCAACCTGCTCTACACGGCGGTGACCCGGGCCAAGCGGCTGGTCGTCCTCGTCGGTTCGCGCAGGGCCATCGGCCAGGCGGTGCGCACGATGTCGGCGGGCCGGCGCTGCACGGCACTGGACTTCCGGCTCGCGGGCGGCGGAACCTCGGAGCGGACCCTTTCGCGCGCACCCGGCTGACCTGCCGGTTCGTGAGGCGGCGAAAAAAATGATCGATCAAACGAGTCGTGAAGGTCACAGAGCACTTCCCGTGAGGGAAGACACGGTGCAGGATGGCAAGTTGGCGGCACTCAGTGCCGCCAATAGGCCCAATGGTCGACCCCGAGTGCACTCTCCTGAGCCGAATGGGGGAGGGTAGAGACAGTCAGGGCAACCTCGAAGATGAGGCACAACGTCGGTGAGGGAAGACGTGAGCGACAACTCTGTAGTACTGCGGTACGGCGACGGCGAGTACACCTACCCGGTGATCGACAGCACCGTCGGCGACAAGGGCTTCGACATCGGCAAGCTCCGCTCCCAGACCGGTCTGGTGACGCTGGACAGCGGATACGGCAACACCGCCGCCTACAAATCCGCGATCACCTACCTCGACGGTGAGAAGGGGATCCTCCGGTACCGCGGCTACCCGATCGAGCAGCTGGCCGAGCGCTCCACCTTCCTGGAGGTGGCGTACCTGCTGATCAACGGCGAGCTGCCGACCGTCGACGAGCTCTCCACGTTCCAGACCGAGATCACGCAGCACACCCTGCTGCACGAGGACGTCAAGAACTTCTACAAGGGCTTCCCGCGCGACGCCCACCCGATGGCCATGCTGTCGTCGGTGGTCTCGGCCCTGTCCACGTTCTACCAGGACAGCCACAACCCCTTCGACGAGCGGCAGCGCAACCTCTCCACGATCCGGCTGCTCGCCAAGCTCCCGACGATCGCGGCGTACGCGTACAAGAAGTCGATCGGTCACCCGTTCGTCTACCCGCGCAACGACCTCGGCTACGTCGAGAACTTCCTGCGCATGACCTTCTCGGTGCCCGCCCAGGAGTTCGAGCTGGACCCGGTCGTGGTCTCCGCGCTCGACAAGCTCCTCATCCTGCACGCCGACCACGAGCAGAACTGCTCGACCTCGACGGTCCGCCTGGTGGGCTCGTCGCAGGCGAACATGTTCGCGTCGATCTCGGCCGGCATCTCCGCCCTCTGGGGCCCGCTGCACGGCGGCGCCAACCAGTCCGTCCTGGAGATGCTGGAGGGCATCCAGGCCAACGGCGGCGACGTCGACTCCTTCATCCGCAAGGTGAAGAACAAGGAGGACGGCGTCCGCCTGATGGGCTTCGGCCACCGGGTGTACAAGTCCTTCGACCCGCGCGCGAAGATCATCAAGGCCGCCGCGCACGACGTCCTCTCCGCCCTCGGCAAGTCCGACGAGTTGCTGGACATCGCCCTGAAGCTGGAGGAGCACGCGCTCTCCGACGAGTACTTCGTCTCGCGCAACCTCTACCCGAACGTCGACTTCTACACGGGTCTCATCTACCGGGCCATGGGCTTCCCGACCGAGATGTTCACGGTCCTGTTCGCCCTCGGCCGCCTCCCGGGCTGGATCGCCCAGTGGCACGAGATGATCAAGGAGCCGGGTTCCCGCATCGGCCGCCCGCGCCAGATCTACACGGGCGTCGTCGAGCGCGACTTCGTCCCGGTCGAGGCGCGCTGACCCCGCCCTCGCCCTGACCGGAGCCTCGTGCCTGACATGGTTGGGTACGGGGCTCTCGCATGTCCGGGGCCGGACGCATCCCCTGGGGCGGGCCGGGCGGCCGGACCGCGGTGGCGGCGCGGCGTGCGGGGGGGGCGGGGGAGGCGCGGCGGCGGGTGCCCGGCCGCTGAAGCCGTCCGGAAGAAGTGGTCCCGGTGAAGTGGTCCGGGTGAAGTGGTCCGGGAGAAGAAGTTCAGGAGGAGGGGGTCGGGGGAAGCAGAAGGCGCCCTGGCGGCGGTCCCCCCACGGGCCGACGTCCAGGGCGCCTTCCCATGTCCCGGTGCGGATTCCCCCCACGGGATCCGGCCGGGCGTCTGTGAGGACAGCGCCTGAATCGCTGTTTGAGTACATCGAGCCGAACTCGTCGTACTCATGTATGAGGTTGTGGTGCGGTCTGCCGGGACAGCGCACGGTCGGGAGGGCCGCTCAAAGCTTCCCGAAGTGCGTGCCCCGGCAACGCGACTCTGAGGAAGTCCCCCAAGACATCCCCAGACGCCAGCAGACGCCCCCCAAGACGTCGTCTGACATCGCCAACTTAGACCTTCGAATCCCTTCGATGGTTACGTTCACAGCACTGTGATCTGCGTCTCTTGCATTTGTCCGTTAGGTGCGCAAGAGCCCGGGTACGCCGACCGGGACCCCAGCGTAAGGATGATGCGTGAGCCTTGTGAAGAGCTTATGTGAGCCTGGCGCCGGACTCCAGAGGGGTCCGGGAGGGTTCTTCCCGCGAATTCACCGGAACGTCCTCAGCCGCAGGCTGTTCGTCACCACGAACACGGACGAGAAGGCCATCGCCGCCCCCGCGATCATCGGGTTCAGCAGTCCCGCCGCGGCCAGCGGCAGGGCCGCGACGTTGTAGCCGAAGGCCCACACGAGGTTGCCCTTGATGGTGGCCAGCGTCCGCCGGGAGAGCCGGACCGCGTCCGCCGCCACCCGCAGGTCCCCGCGTACGAGGGTCAGATCGGCGGCCTCGATCGCCGCGTCCGTCCCCGTGCCCAGGGCGAGCCCGAGATCGGCGGCGGCCAGCGCGGCCGCGTCGTTGACGCCGTCGCCGACCACGGCCACGCACCGCCCCTCGGCCCGCAGCCGCCGTACGGTCTCGACCTTGTCCTCCGGCAGCACCTCCGCGATCACCCGCTCGATGCCGACCGCGTCCGCGACCGCCTCGGCCACCGCGCGGTTGTCCCCCGTCAGCAGCACCGGCGTGAGCCCCAGCGCGCGCAGCGCGCGCACCGCCTCGGCGCTGGTCTCCTTGACGGCGTCCGCCACGGTCACCACGCCGCGCGCGGCTCCGTCCCACCCGACCACGACCGCCGTACGGCCCTCCCGCTCGGCCTCCTGGGCCGCACGGGCGAGTTCGGGGGGCAGGGCGCCGCCGTTCTCCGCGAGGCGCCCCACGGCCACGTCACGGCCCTCCACGCGCCCGCGTACGCCCCGCCCCGGGACGCTCCGGAAGTCCGTGACCGCCGGCAGCCTCCCCAGGCGCTCCCCGGCCCCCGCGGCGACGGCGCGCGCCACCGGGTGCTCGGAGGCGTGCTCCACGGCGCCCGCGAGCCGCAGCACCTCCTCCTCGGCGGTGCCCCGTGCGGCGTGGACCGTCCGCAGGGTCATGCGGCCCGTGGTCACGGTGCCCGTCTTGTCGAGCAGGACGGTGTCGATCCGGCGCGTGGACTCCAGTACCTCGGGGCCCTTGATCAGGATGCCGAGCTGCGCGCCGCGGCCGGTGCCCACCAGGAGGGCCGTCGGCGTGGCGAGTCCCAGCGCGCAGGGGCAGGCGATGATCAGGACCGCCACGGCCGAGGAGAAGGCGGCGGCCGTGTCGCCGGTCAGGCCGGACCAGGCGCCGAACGTGGCGGCCGCGAGCACGAGCACGACCGGGACGAACACCGCCGAGATCCGGTCGGCGAGCCGCTGCACCCGCGCCTTGCCGCTCTGCGCCTCCTCCACCAGCCGCGCCATCCGCGCGAGCCGGGTGTCCGCGCCGACGCGTACCGCCTCCACCACGAGCCGTCCGCCGGCGTTGACCGTGGCGCCGGTGACGGCGTCGCCGACCGCCACGTCCACCGGCACCGACTCGCCGGTGAGCAGGGCGGCGTCCACCGCGGAGGCGCCCTCGACGACGGTGCCGTCGGTGGCGATCTTCTCGCCGGGCCGTACGACGAACCGGTCGCCGACGGCCAGCAGGCCGACCGGCACACGGACCTCGCGGCCGTCGCGCAGGACGGTCACGTCCTTCGCGCCGAGCTCCATGAGCGCGCGCAGCGCGGCCCCCGCCCGGCGCTTGGAGCGCGTCTCCAGATACCGGCCCAGCAGGAGGAACGTGACGACGCCCGCGGCCACTTCGAGGTAGATCCGGGAGGCGCTGTCCGCGCGCGAGACGGTGAACGAGAAGCCGTCGTGCATCCCGGGCATGCCCGCGTCGCCGAGGAACAGGGCCCACAGGGACCAGCCGAACGCCGCGAGGGTGCCCAGCGAGACCAGGGTGTCCATGGTGGCCGCACCGTGCCGCGCGCCGGTGAACGCCGCCCGGTGGAACGGCAGTCCGCCCCAGACGACGACCGGGGAGGCGAGGGTGAGCGCCAGCCACTGCCAGTTGTCGAACTGGAGGGCCGGGATCATCGACAGCAGCACCACCGGGACCGCGAGCAGGGCGGAGACCGTGAGACGACGGCGGTAGGAGGCCGGTTCGGCGTCCCGCCGCGCGTCCTGGGCGTCCGGCGCTGCCGCGGTGCCCGGTGTGGCGGGCACGGGGGTAGCGGCGGGAGCGGGTTCCTCGGCGGTGTAGCCCGTCCTCTCCACCACCGCGATCAGATCGGCGACGCCGACGCCCGCGGGGCAGGTCACCCTCGCCTTCTCCGTGGCGTAGTTGACCGAGGCCGTGACGCCCGGCACGCGGTTCAGCTTCTTCTCCACGCGGGCGGCGCAGGAGGCGCACGTCATGCCGCCGATCAGCAGCTCGACCCGGGTGGCGGCGGCTTCGGCGGAGGACGCTCCGGGGGTGTCCGCGGGTACCCCGGCGGCCGGGGCCGCGCCCGCGGCCCCGGCCGGCTCGGCTCTCTGCGCCGGTCCGCCGGTTCCGACCGGGGCGGAGGCCGGTGCGGCGGTCGGGGCGGAGGTCTGCGGTTCGCCGGTGGTGCGGGTCATGGCAGGGGTCAGATCGTGCCGACCAGCTCGAAGCCGGCCTCGTCGACGGCGGCGCGCACGGCCGCCTCCTCCAGCGGGGCGGCGGAGACGACGGTGACCTCGCCGGTGGAGGCGACGGCCTTCACCGAGCTGACGCCCGGCAGTTCGGAGATCTCGCCGGAGACGGCACCCTCGCAGTGCCCGCAGCTCATGCCGCTCACCTTGTAGACGGCGGTGACGGTACCCGGGGTGTCGGTCTGGGCGGTCATGTCGTTCTCCTCGTCGAGGCACGTGGGGCTGTCGGGACCCGCGGGTCCCGCTTTCTCCACGGTATACCCCTAAGGGGTATTACTCCAGCGAGGTCCGGCCGTCACGGGTACCCCGGCGCGCCCGGCCCGTGCCGCGCGGGAGCGCCCTGTCTGCGCCGGGCGGGAGCGCCCTGTCCGTGGCGCGGCGGAGCGCCCTGTGGGGCGCCGGGCGGACCGGGGCGCGGGGGGCGGACCGGGGGGCTCCGGAGCGGTCCCGGGGTGTGCGGGCCGGGGCGTACTGGGGGTGTGCGGGGGCGTACGGGCCCAGGGCGTACGGGGGTGTGCGGGGCGTACGGGCCCAGGGCGTACGGGGGTGTGCGGGGCGCACGGGCCCGGGATGCGCGGGTGTGCCGCGCGGTGGACAGTGGGTCGGGTGTCCGACGGGGGACGTCGAACCCGGGAGCTGGATCATGCGTGACTGCGGCGGCGGCCTCACCGGCCGGTTCGGGGCGCTCCCGCGGCTCCGGGCCGGTCGCCCACCAGCGGGTCGAGATAGCGGACCAGGAGGTGCTTCAGCTCCTGGACGTACGCGTCGCGCTCGGCGCCCTCGTGGGCCAGGACCAGCTCCAGACCGGCCTTGTACACCCCCAGGCACATGTGCGCGGTGCGGGCCAGGTCGGCCGGGGCCGCGTCGGGCAGGAGCGACGACAGCAGGACCTCTGTCCGGGCGAGCAGGCTCGCGTGCAGCGCGTCGTGCTCCTCGGCCAGGCGGCCGGGGATGTCGGGGCCGTGCATCAGGGAGAAGAACGCCGGGTGCGCGCAGTTGAAGGCGATGAAGCGGTCGACGGCCGAGTTGACGGCCTCCTCCAGCGGCGTCGCGGGATCGACCGGGGCGAGCGCCTCGCCGTACATCTCGCGCAGTTCGTGCATGAGGCGGTCGCCGAGCTCGATGGCGATGGCCTCCTTGTTCGGGAAGAACTGGTAGAGGGTGCCGGGCGACACGCCCGCCGCGCGCGCGATGGCGTTGGTGCTGGCCGCCGTGTAGCCGGCGGTGGTGAAGACGTCCGACGCGGCCTCCAGCAACTGGGCGATGCGGCGCTCGCCGCGGGCCTGGCGGCGGCGCGGCTGCTCCTTCTCCTGGCCGTCCTGATCGCTCCGAGGGTCCTGCTGCTCCTGCGGCTCCTGGTGGTCCATCTCCCGGTTGGCGGACACGCGTTATCCCCAGCTCTCCGAACGCGATTGACAAACGCGAGCGGTCGCTCGCATTCTTGAGGAACGCGAGCGATGTCTCGTGTTTGCCAGTCTATGGCAGTGATGGCTCCGTGCCGCCCGCTGCGCGCCACGGATCAGGGTGAAGGGGACACCGCACCATGACCGAAGTCAACAGGCCACCCCGAGTCGGAGGCTGGACCCGCTTCGTGACCGCGCGCCCACGGCTGTCGCTGCTGGCGGCCCTGGTGATCACCGCGCTCGCCGTGCTGGCCGGCGGCGGTGTGGCCGACCGGCTCGGCAGCGGCGGCTGGGAGGACCCGGACGCCGACTCCACCTACGCGACCCGGGCGCTGGAGCGCGAGTTCCCCGCCTCCCAGCCCAATCTGCTGCTGCTGGTGGACGCGGGCAGGGCTTCGGTGGACGACCCCGCGGTCGCCGCGGAGGCCCGTCGCCTCGTCGCGGGCCTGGCCGCCCAGAAGGGCGTGGTCGGGGTGGGCTCCTACTGGCAGGCGGACCGGGCCTCCGCCCCCGCCCTGCGCGCGAAGGACGGCCGCGAGGCGCTGATCGCGGCCCGCATCACCGGCGACGAGAAGGCGGCGGGGGAGACCCTGGACCGCGTCGCGGCCGAGTTCCGGGGCACGCGCGGCCCGGTCGAGGTCAGCGTCGGCGGCCCGGTCGCCGTCCGCCACGAGATGCAGACGATCATCCAGGAGGACCTGGTGCGGGCCGAGCTGATCGCCCTGCCGGTCACCCTGGTGCTGCTGGTGATGGTCTTCGGCAGCGCGGTGGCGGCCCTGCTGCCGCTCGGCATCGGCATCGTCGCGATCCTCGGCACCAACGCGGTACTGCGCGGCCTGACCGAGTTCACCGACGTCTCCGTCTTCGCGATGAACCTCACCACGGCCCTCGGACTGGGCCTGGCCGTGGACTACGCCCTGTTCATCGTCCGCCGCTTCCGGGAGGAGCTGGCGACCGGCGCCGAACCCCTCGCGGCGGTCGGCACCACCCTGCGCACGGCGGGCCGCACGGTCCTGTTCTCGGCGCTGACGGTCGCGGTGTCCCTCGCGGCGATGCTTCTCTTCCCGCAGTACTTCCTGCGGTCCTTCGCCTACGCCGGGATCGCGGTCGTGCTGCTGGCCTCGGCCGCGGCGCTGATCCTGCTCCCCGCGGCCCTGATCCTGCTCGGCCACCGGGTCAACTCCCTCGATCTGCGCAAGCTGTTGCGGCGCGGAAGGGCGCGCGGAGAGTCGCACGGCCCGGACGCCGAGGGCCGGGGGTGGTCCCGGACCGCGGGCCTCGTGATGCGCCGCGCCCCGTACTTCGCGCTGGGCACCACCGCCGTGCTCGTCCTGCTGGGGCTGCCGTTCCTCGGGGTGAAGTTCGGCACGGCCGACGACCGGCAGCTGCCGTCGAGCGCCGAGTCCCGGGTGGTCCAGCAGCAGATCCGCGAAGGCTTCCCCGGCAGCCCCGGCGGCGGTCTGGAAGTGCTGGCCGAAGGTTCCGCGACCCCGGCCCAGTACGCCGCCTACAAGGAGCGGATCGCCGGCCTGCCGGAGGTGCTGCGGGTCGACGGACCGCTGGTGAAGGGCGAGTCCGCCTACTTCACGGTGCAGCCCGAGGGAGAGGCGGTGGACGGCCCGGCCCAGCGGCTGGTGGACGAACTGCGCGCCACCCCGGCCCCGTTCGACACCAAGGTGACCGGAGCCGCCGCGGTCCTGGTCGACTCCAAGGACGCGATAGCCGAACGCCTGCCGGTGGCGGCCGCGTTCATCGCGATCGTCACCCTGCTGCTGGTCTTCCTGCTCACCGGCAGTCTGCTGATCCCCCTCCAGGCGGTGGTGCTCAACGCGCTCAGTCTGACGGCGATGTTCGGCGCGGTGGTGTGGGTCTTCCAGGACGGGAACCTGTCGGGGCTGCTCGGCTTCACCAGTCCCGGCTCGATCGAGACGACTCTGCCGGTGCTGATGTTCTGCGTCGCCTTCGGACTCTCCATGGACTACGGCGTCTTCCTGCTCTCCCGCATCAAGGAGGAGTACGACGCGACCGGCGACCACGACCGGGCCGTCCGGCTCGGGTTGCAGCGCACCGGCGGGCTGATCACCGCCGCGGCCGTGATCCTCGGGGTGGTGATGGTCGCTATCGGTACCTCGCGCGTGACCAACACCAAGATGCTCGGCCTCGGCATCGCCCTCGCGGTCGTGATGGACGCGATGATCGTCCGCAGTCTGCTGGTCCCGGCGGTCATGCGTCTGACGGGCCGGGCCACCTGGTGGGCCCCGGGACCGCTGCGCCGCTTCCACACCCGCTTCGGCCTCAGCGAGGGCGAGCCGGCGGCGCCGCGAACCGAACCCGACCGCGCGCGGGACAAGGTCGGCGCGAACGGCTGACCACACGACCGGCCGGCATCCCCCGCCGCAGGCATCCTCCGGCCACCGCCACTGCCGCCACCCTCCTCCGGCCTTCCCCGGTGTCCGGGCGGGGCGGCCCGGCGGCCGGCGGGGCGAGGGCGCGGCCCGGCGGGCCGGGCGAGGGTCCGCATCGGGCGGGAGGGTCGGCAACCGGGCCGAGAGGTCCGCGGCGGGGCGGGGCCGTATGCGGGGGAGCGTGCAGCCGGACGGCAGGGCGGGGCGCAGTCCGGCCGGGAGGCCCATCCGGGTGGGGCGGGGGCGCGGTCCCGGCGGGAGGCCCGCAGGCGGTCGGCAGAGTGAGCCGCAGTCGGGCAGGGGGCACCTCCTGTGGGGCGCGCGACCGAGGGAGGCAGGTTCGCCGTCCGGCAAGGGGGAGTGCCGCAGGCGCGGCGGCTGGGGGGCGTACCGCGAATGTCGCGGAGCGTCTAGCGTTCGCGAGTGGATCTCCCCGTGGGGGGCGTGGCCGGAAGGAGCCGGGATGCGGGCTGTGGTGTTCGAGCGGTTCGGGGAGCAGGCGGGCGTCCGCGAGGTGCCCGACCCGCGTCCGGCGCCCCATGGAGCGACCGTGCGGGTGGAGGCCACGGGGCTGTGCCGCAGCGACTGGCACGGCTGGCAGGGCCACGACCCCGACATCACGCTGCCGCATGTCCCCGGTCATGAACTCGCCGGGGTCGTCGAGGAGGTGGGTGCGCGGGTGACCGGCTGGCGGCCCGGCGACCGGGTCACCGTGCCGTTCGTGTGCGCCTGCGGGCACTGCGCGGCCTGCGCGGCGGGCGACCAGCAGGTGTGCGAGCGCCAGACCCAGCCCGGCTTCACCCACTGGGGCTCCTTCGCCCACTACGTCGCGCTGGACCACGCCGACGTCAATCTCGTCGCCGTGCCCGAGGAGATGTCGTTCGCGACGGCCGCCTCGCTCGGCTGCCGCTTCGCCACTGCCTTCCGCGCGGTGGCGCGGCAGGGCCGGGTCGCGCCGGGGGAGTGGGTCGCCGTGCACGGCTGCGGAGGGGTCGGACTGTCCGCGGTGATGATCGCGGCGGCATCCGGCGCGCGGGTGGTCGCCGTGGACGTCTCGGCGCGCGCCCTGGACCTGGCGCGGGAGTTCGGGGCGGCGCACTGCGTGGACGCCTCGCGCACGCCCGACACCGCGGCGGCGGTCCGGGAGCTGACCGGCGGCGGCGCGCATCTCTCCCTCGACGCCCTGGGCGCCCCCGCCACCTGCGCCGCCTCGGTGAACGGCCTGCGGCGGCGGGGCCGGCACATCCAGGTCGGCCTGCTGCCCTCGGAGTCCGGCACCACCCCGGTCCCCATGGCCCGTGCCATCGCCCTGGAACTGGAGATCCTCGGCAGCCACGGCATGGCCGCCCACACCTATCCGGCGATGCTGGAACTGGTGCGGGCGGGCGTCCTGCGCCCGGACCGGCTGGTGACCTCGACGATCCCGCTCGACGCCGTACCGGCCGCCCTGGCGGCGATGGGGACGCCCCCCTCGCCCACGCCCCCCTCGCCCACGCCCCCCTCGCCCCCTTCGCCGGCGGTCCTCGCGCCCACGCCCCCCTCACCCACAGCCCCGGGGACGCTCCCCTCACCCACGGCCCTGGGCGCGGGGGCGACGGTCATCGAGCCGTGGGCTCCGGTCCGGTGAGGCCGGGCCTGCCGCGGTGGACCGCCCACTCGCGGTCGAGGACCGCCATCATGACCCAGTCCCGCCAGAGACCGTCCCGGAAGTCCGCCTCGCGCCGCACCCCCTCCACCACGAACCCGGCCTTCTCGTAGACCCGCCGGGCACGGTGGTTGTGCCCGTAGACCTCCAACTGGACCCGGTGCAGCCCCAGTTGCTCGAAGGCGTGGCCGACGATCAGCCGGGTGGCCTCCGTGCCCAGCCCCCGGCCGCGCCCGCGGGGCCCGATCAGGGTGCGGAACGTACAGCCGCGGGCGGCGGCCTCCCGGTCGTGCAGCACGACCTCGCCGACGAGTTCGCCGGTCGCGCGGTCGGTGACGGCGAGGTCGAGACGGTCGTCCTGCTCGGAGCGGGTGCCGTACCAGGCGCGCAGCCGCCGCGGGGTGAGGTCGCCGGCGGGCTCGCCGGTGAGGCGGACGACCTCCGGGTCCTCGATGATCGCGCCCATGACGGCGGCGTCGGCCTCGGTGAAGGGCCGCAGCACGGTCAGCTCACCCGTGAGCACGGGCTTGACGGAGAAGTCGCTCATGGAGCCGACTGTGCCCCACGGGGCGCGTGGGGCACAGTCGGTTGAACCGGCGGGTCAGTCGGGACGGCGGCCGCGGTTGCCGGGACGGGCGGCCACCCAGGCGCGGACGGTGTCGGCATACCAGTAGGGCTTGCCGCCCTCCACGTGGTCGGGCGGCGGCAGCAGCCCGTGTTTGCGGTAGGACCGCACGGTGTCCGGCTGCACCTTGATGTGCGCCGCGATCTCCTTGTAGGACCAGAGACTTCGGTCGGTCATCGGTGGCACCTCCCCGCGCGCGCCGCGGCGGCGACCGGGGCCGGTCGTCGGGGGGACCGAGCGCTGCGCTGGTGATCACTAGCCTGTGACCGGTCAACGACAGGCGGTGAGGGGCGGCAGGGCCTGTACTCCGGGTGTGACGTACATCCCGCGTACGCGCGACATGTGTGACACGGGAGGGGCTTTTGTGACACACGTGCAGCAAAGGCGCACTCGGGCACCCGGGCGCGGCGGGTTGACAGGGGTCGACAGGAGTGAATCGGAGGCATTGCCGGGGTCCTCGTTCGAATGTCTGGACAAAACATTGACAGGCCTCCCCCGGCGGGGCTACAAAACCGTGGAGGGCCGACCGCCGCCGAGACCGCGCGGCCGGTGCCGGGAGCCGTGACGAGGGAGACCGAGGGACACCGATGGCGTACGACCTGATCACCATGGGCCGGATCGGAGTGGACCTCTACCCGTTGCAGACCGGCGTGCCGCTGTCGCGGGTCACCACCTTCGGCAAGTTCCTGGGCGGCTCGGCGAGCAACGTGGCGGTCGCCGCGGCCCGCCTCGGACGCCGTACCGCGGTGATCACCCGCACCGGCGACGACCCCTTCGGCACCTATCTCCACGAGGCGCTCAGGGACTTCGGCGTCGACGACCGCTGGGTCACCCCCGTCCCCGGCCTGCCCACCCCGGTGACCTTCTGCGAGGTCTTCCCGCCGGACGACTTCCCGCTCTACTTCTACCGCCGGCCCAAGGCGCCGGACCTGGAGATCGACGCCCACGACCTCGACCTCGACGCCATCCGCGACGCCCGCGTCTTCTGGGTCACCGGCACCGGGCTGAGCGAGGAGCCGAGCCGTACGGCGACCCTCGCCGCCCTCGCCCACCGCGCGCGCTCCGGCATCACGGTCTTCGACCTGGACTGGCGGCCCGTGTTCTGGCCCCAGGCCCCCGACGGTTCCGGTGCCGCACAAGGCCCCGAGGCGGCCCGCCCCTTCTACGCCGAGGCCCTGAAGCACACCACGGTCGCGGTCGGGAACCTCGACGAGGTCGAGGTCGCCACCGGCGTCCGCGAACCGCACGCCGCAGCCCGCGCGCTGCTGGCCGCCGGAGTCGAGATCGCCGTGGTGAAGCAGGGCCCCAAGGGAGTCCTCGCCGTGAGCCGGGACGGCGAGCACGCCGAGGTCCCGCCGCTGCCGGTGAACGTCCTCAACGGCCTCGGCGCGGGCGACGCCTTCGGCGGCGCCCTCTGCCACGGCCTGCTCGAAGGCTGGGACCTGGAGCGGACGATGCGCCACGCCAACGCGGCGGGCGCCATCGTCGCCTCCCGCCTGGAATGCTCCTCCGCGATGCCGACGCGGGACGAGATCGAGGCCGCGCTCGCCGCGGGAGCCGTCACATGAGCCTCGACATCACCGAACTCGTCCGGCTGCGCGCCGAGCGGCCCGAGGCGGTCGCCGAGGCCGCCGCCCGCCGGGTGCGCCGCCCGCTGCTCGGCGACGCCGGCCGGCTGATGATCGTCGCCGCCGACCACCCGGCCCGCGGCGCGCTGGGCGTCGGCGACCGGGCGCTCGCCATGGCCAACCGGGCCGAACTGCTGGAACGCCTGTGCCTCGCGCTCTCGCGCCCCGGCGTCGACGGTGTCCTCGCCACCGCCGACATCCTGGACGACCTGCTGCTGCTCGGCGTGCTCGACGGCAAGGTCGTCATGGGCTCGATGAACCGCGGCGGCCTCCAGGGCGCCCGCTTCGAACTCGACGACCGCTTCACGGGGCACCGCGCCGAGGACATCGAGCGGCTGCGCTTCGACGCGGGCAAGCTGCTGCTGCGCGTCGACCTCGACGACCCCGGCTCGCTGACCACCCTGGAGTCCGCCGCCCGTGCCGTCGACGCGATGGCGGCCCGCGGGCTCCCCGTGTTCGTGGAACCGTTCATCAGCCGGCGCGCCCCCGGAGGCCGGGTCGTCAACGACCTGTCCGCCGAGGCCGTCACCCGGTCCATCGCCATCGCCTCCGGCCTCGGCGGCACCTCCGCCTACACCTGGCTGAAGCTCCCGGTCACCGAGAACCCCGACGACATGGCCGAGGTGACGCAGACCTCCACGCTGCCCGCGGTCCTGCTCGGCGGAGAGGTCGGTGACGACCAGGACGGGGCATACGAGAAGTGGCGGGGCGCCCTCCGACTGCCCACCGTGCGGGGCCTGGTGGTGGGCCGGTCCCTGCTCTACCCGGCCGGCGGGGACGTGGCCGCCGCCGTCGACACCGCCGTGGGACTGCTGTGAGGTCCCCCTGACCACCGCCGGGCGCACCGCCCCGGCGGGTCGCGAGGCGCGAACGCCCCCGGCCCGCCGAGCGGCCCCGCCCGGCCCCGTACGACCGCACCACCCGCCGGCACTCCGCACGGAGCGCCGGCACACCGATCGCCTCCGGCGCGGTAGGCCGCTTTGCTTTGGCAGGAGCGAAGTGCGAGCGACAACTCCCCGCCCGCTACGGCCCCGCGCCGGAGGTCTCTTTTCCCCCAACACACCGCGCGCCGCCCCGCGTACGCCCCGCGCACTCGCCCGCGCGCACCCTCGCCCGGCAGCCCCGCCCGCACCCGTACGCCCGCCGCCCGGAGGGCCCCGCGCACCCACTCACCTGCCCGCCGCCCGCAGGCCCCCGGACACCCTCCGCCACCCCCGGCGGCGCTCGCCCCGTCCGACACTCCCACTTGTGTCTACGTCGGGAGCGAAACGGCAGACACTGTGTCGGGCGCGCCGCCGGCGCGGGACTGGTGGGATGTTCCTGTGGCCGGGACCGCGACCCGACCGACCGTCGGCGGTCACGGCACGGGAGCTGTACGAACGGCACGTCTGGACCCGACGCCGCCATCTGCGAAGGAGTAACCGGGAATGACGAAGATCGTCAACCACTGGATCGGCGGCAGGACCGCCGAAGGCGCGTCGGGCAGGTTCGGGCCGGTGACCGACCCGGCGACCGGCGCGGTCACCACGAAGGTCGCCTTCGCCTCCGTCGAGGAGGTGGACGCGGCGGTCGCGTCCGCCAAGGACGCCTACGCCGCCTGGGGCCAGTCCTCGCTGGCCCTGCGCACCTCGATCCTGTTCAGGTTCCGCGCGCTGCTGGACGCCCACCGCGACGAGATCGCCGAGCTGATCACCGCCGAGCACGGCAAGGTGCACTCCGACGCCCTCGGCGAGGTGGCCCGCGGCCTGGAGATCGTCGACCTGGCCTGCGGCATCACCGTGCAGCTGAAGGGCGAGCTGTCGACACAGGTCGCCAGCCGCGTCGACGTGGCCTCGATCCGCCAGCCGCTCGGCGTCGTCGCGGGCATCACGCCGTTCAACTTCCCGGCGATGGTGCCGATGTGGATGTTCCCCCTCGCCATCGCCTGCGGCAACACCTTCGTGCTCAAGCCGTCCGAGAAGGACCCGTCGGCCGCGATCAGGATCGCCGAACTGCTGGCCGAGGCCGGGCTGCCCGACGGCGTCTTCAACGTCGTGCACGGCGACAAGCAGGCCGTCGACCGCCTCCTGGAGCACCCGGACGTCAAGGCCGTCTCCTTCGTCGGCTCGACCCCGATCGCCCGCCACATCCACACCACCGCCTCCGCCCACGGCAAGCGCGTCCAGGCACTCGGCGGCGCCAAGAACCACATGCTGGTCCTGCCCGACGCCGACCTCGACGCGGCCGCCGACGCCGCCGTGTCGGCCGCCTACGGCTCCGCGGGCGAGCGCTGCATGGCGATCTCCGCGGTCGTCGCGGTCGGTGCGATCGGCGACGAGCTGGTCGGGAAGATCCGCGAGCGCGCCGAGAAGATCAAGATCGGCCCCGGCGACGACCCGGCCTCCGAGATGGGCCCGCTGATCACCGCCGCCCACCGCGACAAGGTGGCGTCCTACGTCGCGGGCGCCGCCGCCGAGGGCTGCGAGGTCGTGCTCGACGGCACCGGCCACACCGTCGACGGCTTCGAGGACGGCCACTGGATCGGCATCTCGCTGCTGGACAAGGTGCCGACGTCGGCGAAGGCGTACCAGGACGAGATCTTCGGCCCGGTCCTGTGCGTGCTGCGCGCCGAGACCTACGAGGAGGGCGTCGCCCTCATCAACGCCTCGCCGTTCGGCAACGGCACCGCGGTCTTCACCCGCGACGGCGGCGCCGCCCGCCGCTTCCAGCTGGAGGCCGAGGCCGGCATGGTCGGCGTGAACGTCCCGATCCCGGTCCCCGTGGGCTACCACTCCTTCGGCGGCTGGAAGGACTCCCTCTTCGGCGACCACCACATCTACGGCAACGACGGCACGCACTTCTACACCCGAGGCAAGGTCGTCACCACCCGCTGGCCGGACCCCGCCGACGCGCCCACCGGCGTCGACCTGGGCTTCCCGCGCAACCACTGACCCGCAAGCGTTTCCCCGCGCGACCACGGACCCGCAAGCGCGCCGGGCCCCCCGTCCCGGCCGGTCCCGTCCCGTCCCGTCCCGTCCCGGAGCCTCACCCGAAGTCCCACGTCACCACCGCGCACGAGCCGTCGTCCTCGCCGCCCGCGCCGCGGTAGGTGGCGAGGGCGGCCTCGTTGCCCGACTCGACCAGCACCCACATGCCGTAGCACCCCAGCTCGCGGCCCAGCGCGTCGAGCCGGCGCACCAGCGCCCGCCCGACGCCCCGGCGCCGGTAGGGCGCGGCCACCCCCAGCTCGTACAGGAACATCTCGGCGCCCTTGTCGGGGTGCACGGTCTCCACCCCGCTGACGAAGCCCACCGGTTCGCCGTCCAGGTAGGCCACCAGCAGATGGTGGCCGGCGGTCCCGAGGAAGCGCTCGGCCCACTCGGTGCGCACCGGGTGGTCGAGCAGGTGTTCCACGGCGGCGACTTCGGGGAGGCTGCCGGCCCGGCGGATGTCCATGTGCCTTCGTACCACGGCTGGAGTACTCGGGAGCCCGGCCGTACGCCCCTGGGAGGGGCCGGTGTTCGACCTGCGGTCGACATCTTGCTGACAGGTTCGCCACGTACCGTTGCACCATGGATCTTCGACTGCCCGGACTGAGCGCACTGCGCGGTCTGCGGCGGCCCCGGCGGCTGGTCGCCGCCGCGGCCGCCGTCGTCGTGCTGGCGGGTGCCGGGACATGGACGGCCGTCGCCTCGGACGAGGCCCCGGCGGTACGGCGCGCCGACCAGGTCATGGACATGGGGGCCGGGGTCCGCGTCGACACCTCGTACTTCACCGCGGGCGCCGGCGGCCGCCGGCCCGCCGTGCTGCTCGGCCACGGCTTCGGCGGCAGCAAGGACGACATGCGGCAGCAGGCCGAGGACCTGGCCCGCGCCGGGTACGCCGTGCTGACCTGGTCGGCCCGCGGCTTCGGCAGGTCGACCGGCAAGGTGGGCCTGAACGACCCCCGGGGCGAGGTCGCCGACGTCTCCCGGCTGCTGGACTGGCTGGCCGGGCAGCCCCAGGTCGAGCTCGACGGCCGCGGCGACCCGCGCGTCGGCATGGCCGGCGGTTCCTACGGCGGCGCGATCGCCCTGCTGGCCGCCGGGTACGACGACCGCGTGGACGCCATCGCGCCCGCGATCACCTACTGGAACCTCGCGGACGCCCTCTTCCCGAACGGCGTGTTCAAGAAGCTCTGGGCGGGCATCTTCGTCAACTCGGCGGGCGGCTGCGACAAGTTCGAGAAGACGGTCTGCGCGATGTACGACCGGGTCGCCGAGTCCGGCGTCCCGGACGCCGCGGCCCGCGCCATGCTGGAGAAGCGCTCGCCCTCCGCCGTGGGCGACCGCATCAAGGTCCCCACCCTGCTCTTCCAGGGCCAGACCGACTCCCTCTTCCCGCTCGGCGAGGCCGACCGGGCCGCGAAGGCCGTCCGCGCCAACGGCGCCCCCGTCGACGTCGACTGGATCGCCGGCGGCCACGACGGCGGCGACATGGAGACCGGCCGCGTCCAGGCCCGCGTCACCTCCTGGTTCGACCGCTACCTCAAGGGCGACAAGGGCGTCGACACCGGCCCCGCCTTCCGCGTCACCCGCACCGGGGGCATCGACTCCACCGACGGCCGGGCCCAGCTGCGCGGCGCGGGCGCCGACTCCTACCCCGGTCTGGAGGGCGGCCCGAAGCGGATCGCGCTGCGCGGCGGCGAGCAGAGCTTCGCCAACCCGGCCGGCGCCAGCCCGCCCGCCGTCTCCGCCCTGCCCGGCTTCGGCGGCGCCGGCGGCCTCGCCCAGCTGTCCTCGCTCGGCGTCGGGGTGTCGCTGGACTTCCCCGGCCAGTTCGCCCGCTTCGAGTCCGCGCCGGTCGGCCGCGAACTGCGCGTCACCGGCTCGCCGAAGGCCACCGTGCGCGTGCGGTCGAGCTCCGGCGAAGCGGTCCTCTTCGCGAAGGTCTACGACGTCGGCCCCGACGGCCGCCAGCAGGTGCTGCCGTCCCAGCTGGTCACCCCGCTGCGGGTGACGGACGTGCGGGAGGGCAGGGACGTCACGATCACGCTCCCCGCCATCGACCGCGACATCGAGAAGGGCCACCGGCTGCGCCTGGTGCTCTCCTCCACCGACCTCGGCTACGCCTCCCCGGCCGCTCCGGCCACGTACACCGTGTCCCTGCGGGGCGACCTGACCGTCCCCACGGACCCCGCCGCCGGCTCCGCCGCCGCCCCGCTGCCGTCCTGGGTGTGGTGGCTGCCCGTCAGCGGCGCGGTCGTCGCGCTGGCCCTGCTGCTGACCGCCCGCCGCCGCACCGCCGTCCCCGCCCCGGACCCGGACCTCGCCGAGGTCCCGCTGGAGATCACCGACCTCAGCAAGCGGTACGCGGGCTCCGCCGACCGGTACGCGGTACGGGACCTGTCCTTCCGCGTCGAGAAGGGCCAGGTCCTCGGACTGCTCGGCCCGAACGGCGCGGGCAAGACGACGACCCTGCGCATGCTGATGGGCCTCATCAAGCCCGACGCCGGCGAGGTCCGCGTCTTCGGCCACGCCATCCGCCCCGGCGCCCCCGTCCTCTCCCGCGTCGGCGCCTTCGTCGAGGGCGCGGGCTTCCTGCCGCACCTGTCCGGCCGGGAGAACCTGGAGCTGTACTGGCGGGCCACCGGCCGCCCCGCGGCGGACGCCCACCTCGACGAGGCCCTGGAGATCGCCGGGCTCGGCGACGCGCTGGCCCGCGCCGTGCGCACCTACTCCCAGGGCATGCGCCAGCGCCTGGCCATCGCCCAGGCCATGCTCGGCCTGCCGGACCTGCTCATCCTCGACGAGCCGACCAACGGCCTCGACCCGCCGCAGATCCGCGAGATGCGCCAGGTGATGATCCGCTACGCGGCCGCCGGGCGCACCGTGATCGTCTCCAGCCATCTGCTGGCCGAGGTCGAGCAGTCCTGCACCCACCTCGTGGTGATGGACCGCGGCCGCCTCGTGCAGGCCGGGCCGGTCGCCGAGATCATCGGCTCCGGCGACACCCTGCTGGTCGGCACGGCCGCGGCCGTCGACGAGCCGGTCGCGGAGAAGGTCGCCGCGCTGCCGGGCGTGGTCTCCGCCGTCTCCGTCGACGGCGGCCTGCTGGTGCGGCTCGCCGCCGACGGCAGCGCGCAGCGGCTGATCGCCGAACTCGTCCGGCTGGAGGTGCCCGTCCAGTCGGTCGGCGCCCACCGCCGCCTCGAAGACGCCTTCCTCACCCTGATCGGAGGTTCCGCATGAGCACGCTCACCGAGCGCACCGAGGTGGCCTCCGGCTACCGCGCGGGCCGGACCCTGCCGCTGAGGGTGGAGCTGATCCGCCAGCTCAAGCGGCGCCGCACCCAGGTCATGTTCGCCATCCTCGCCGTGCTGCCGTTCGTGCTGGTCGTCGCGTTCGCGATCGGCGGCGAGCCGGACGACCGCGGCGACCGCATCACGCTGATGGACACCGCGACGGCCTCCGGCGCCAACTTCGCCGCCGTGAACCTGTTCGTGTCCGCGGGCTTCCTGCTGGTCATCCCGGTCGCGCTGTTCTGCGGCGACACGGTGGCCTCGGAGGCGAGCTGGTCCTCGCTGCGCTACCTCCTCGCGGCCCCCGTGCCCCGGGTCCGGCTGCTGTGGTCCAAGCTCGTGGTCGGGCTGGGCCTCAGCCTGGCCGCGATGGTGCTGCTGCCCGTGGTCGCCCTGGCCGTGGGCTCGGCCGCCTACGGCTGGGGCCCCCTGCAGATCCCCACCGGCGGCTCCCTGGACACGGCCACCGCGGCCCAGCGCCTGGTGGTGGTCGTGGCGTACGTCTTCGTGTCCCAACTGGTCACCGCGGGACTGGCGTTCTGGCTGTCGACCAAGACGGACGCCCCGCTGGGCGCGGTCGGCGGCGCGGTCGGCCTGACCATCGTCGGCAACGTCCTGGACGCGGTGACCGCCCTCGGCGACTGGCGCGACTTCCTGCCCGCGCACTGGCAGTTCGCGTGGGCGGACGCCGTGCAGCCCACCCCGGAGTGGGCCGGCATGATCCAGGGCACGTCGATCTCCGTGACCTACGCCCTGGTGCTGTTCGCGCTGGCCTTCCGCGGTTTCGCCCGCAAGGACATCGTGTCGTAGGTCGGCGGAGGGTCACCCGCCGGTCTCGGCGGGCCCCTCTCGTGCCCCTTTCGAGACGCTTCCGCAACGCTTCGTCGCGCACGTTCCGGCCCCCCGGCCCGTCACAGTCACAGCAGGCCGACGTCGACGGACCAGGGGGCACGGACGATGCAGCGACAGCACACACCGAGGGCGACGGGCACCAGGGGCGTACTGACCGCGCTCACCGCGGCGGGCGCACTGCTGCTCGCCGGCTGCGGGGGCGCCTCCGGCGACGGCTCCTCGGCCCGGCGCGCGGACCGCGACGGACTCCCCGCCGCCCCGGAGCGCGGCGCGGCGGGCGGGCAGAAGAACGGCGACGCGTCCGGCGCCCGGAAGTTCGCGCCCGCCCCCGCCCCCGACCGCCTCTCCACCTTCGCCCTGGACGTCGACACGGCCTCCTACGGCTACGCCCGCCGCACCCTGGCGGAGGGCCGGCTGCCCGATCCCGCGACGGTCCGCCCCGAGGAGTTCGTCAACAGCTTCCGCCAGGACTACGACCGCCCCGACGGCGACGGCTTCACGGTCACCGTCGAAGGCGCCCGCACCGGCCGCGGCACCTGGTCCCTGGTCCGCGTGGGGCTGGCCACCCGCCCCTCCGGGGACACCGGCGAACGGCCGCCCGCCGCCCTGACGTTCGTCATCGACATCTCCGGTTCCATGGGCGAACCGGGCCGCCTCGACCTCGCCAAGGACTCCCTCGGCGTGATGACGGACCGGCTGCGCGACGACGACTCCGTCGCCCTCGTCACCTTCAGCGGCGAGGCGGAGCGGGTCCTGCCGATGACCCGGCTCGGCGGCAACCGCGCCGAGGTCCGCGACGCGATCGAGACGCTGGAGCCCACCGACTCCACCGATCTCGGCGCGGGCATCGAGACGGGCTACGCGACGGCCGCCGACGGACTGCGCGAGGGCGCCACGAACCGGGTCGTCCTCGTCTCGGACGCGCTGGCCAACACCGGGGACACCGACGCCGACACCATCCTGGAGCGCGTCGCCTCCGAACGCCGCGAGAACGGCATCACCCTGTTCGGCGTGGGCGTCGGCAGCGACTACGGCGACGCGCTGATGGAGCGGCTGGCCGACCGGGGCGACGGCAACACCGTGTACGTCTCGGGCGAGAAGGAGGCCCGCGACGTCTTCAGCCGCCAACTGCCCCGCAACGTCGACCTGACCGCCCGCGACGCCAAGGCCCAGGTCGCCTTCGACCCGGAGACCGTGCGCGAGTTCCGCCTCATCGGCTACGACAACAGGCGGGTGGCCGACGAGGACTTCCGCGACGACCGCGTCGACGGCGGCGAGGTCGGCCCCGGCCACACCGTCACCGCCCTGTACGCCGTGCGCACCGCCCCCGGCGCCGAGGGCCCCCTCGCCACCGCGCGCGTGCGCTGGCTCGACCCGTCCTCGCGCACCCCGCACGAGGCGTCGGGCCGGATCGCGACCGGCGCCCTGCGCGCGTCCGTGTGGGGCGCGAGCCCGCGGTTCCAGGTCGCCGCCACCGCCGCCTACTTCGCCGACGCGCTGCGGCGCGGCGAGGACCGCGGCGAGGACCGCGTCCGCGCACTGCCCGGCGCTCCCGGACTCGACCGACTCGCCGACCGGGCAAGGGAGTTGGCGGCGGTGACGGAGGACAAGGACGTGCGCGCGCTCGCCGACGCCATCCGGCGGGCGGACCGGCTCACCGGCCGCGGCTGACTTCCGCCCGGTCCGGGCGAAGGCATTGACCTTCCCCTACGCGTGAGTAAGTTGACTCCGGAGTAAGTACGACGGGCACCGGGAGCCGACATGGGCGTACGCAAGGACCTCAAGCGGGCGAAACAGCACTCCGACCTGATGGACCGGACACCGGTGGAGGTGGTGAGGGACTCCGCGGGCGTCGTCCGCGAGGCCCGCACCCCGCCCCTGGCACGTCCCGCCGTCACCGGCAGCACCGCCGACCTCCCCTTCACCAACGCCGCCGAGGACCCCGGCGCGGTGGTCCTCCGGCGCCGTCTGGGCGGCCGCTGGCGGCCGGTGACCGCGGCGGCCTTCGCCCGCGAAGTGACCGCCGTGGCCAAGGGGTTCATCGCCGCCGGACTCGAACCGGGCGGCCGGGTCGCGATCATGTCCCGCACCCGCTACGAGTGGACGGTCCTGGACTTCGCCGTCTGGGCGGCCGGCGGCCAGAGCGTCCCCGTCTACGCCACCTCCTCCGCCGACCAGGTCGAGTGGATCGTGCGCGACTCCGGCGCCGGACACGTGGTCACCGAGACGGCCGGGAACTCCGCGACGGTGCGCGCGGGCACCGCCGGCCACCGCCGGCCGCCCCGCGTCTGGGAGATCGACGACGGAGCCCTCGCCGCGCTCACCGCGCTCGGCGAGCACCTGCCCGACAAGGAGGTCACCGAGCGCCGCGCCGCCCTCACCCCCGAGACCGTCGCGACCCTGTGCTACACCTCCGGAACCACCGGGCGGCCCAAGGGCTGCGTCCTCACCCACGCCAACCTCCACGCCGAGGCCGCCAACACCGTCGAACTGCTCCACCCCGTCTTCAAGGAGGTCACCCGGCAGACCGCCGCCACCCTGCTGTTCCTGCCGCTCGCCCACATCCTCGGCCGCACCCTCCAGATCGCCTGCCTGATGGGCCGTATCGAGATCGGCCACTGCCCGAGCATCAAGCCCGACGAACTGCGGCCCGCGCTCAAGGAGTTCCGCCCCACCTTCCTCGTCGGCGTGCCGTACCTCTTCGAGAAGATCCACGACACCGGCCGGGCCACCGCCGAGAGGATCGGCCGCGGCGCCTCCTTCGACCGCGCCCACCGGGTCGCCGTCCGCTTCGGCGAGGCGTACCTCAACCGGCTCCTCGGCACCGGCAAGGGCCCCGGCCCCGGCCTCCTCGCCGCCTGGGCGCTGTACGACCTGCTGGTCTACCGCCGGGTCCGCGCGGAACTCGGCGGCCGGCTGCGCTACGCCATCAGCGGCGGCTCCCCGCTGGACCGCGACCTGAACCTGTTCTTCAACGCCGCCGGGATCATCGTCTACGAGGGGTACGGCCTGACCGAGACGACGGCCGCCGCCACCCTCGTCCCGCCGCTGCGGCCCCGCCCCGGCACGGTCGGCCGGCCCGTCCCCGGCACCACCGTCCGCGTCGCCGAGGACGGCGAGGTGCTCGTCCGGGGCGGCATCGTCTTCGGCTCCTACTGGAACGACCGGGCCGCCACCGACGCCGTCCTGCGGGACGGCTGGTTCGCCACCGGCGACCTCGGCGCCCTGGACGAGGACGGCTACCTCACCATCACCGGCCGCAAGAAGGACATCCTCGTCACCTCCGGCGGCAAGAACGTCTCCCCGGCGGTGCTGGAGGACCGGCTGCGCAGCCGTCCGCCGATCGGGCAGTGCCTCGTCGTCGGCGACAACCGCCCCTTCGTCGCCGCCCTGATCACCCTGGACCCGGACGCGGTGGCCCACTGGCTCGCCGTGCGCGGGCTGCCCGCCGGCACCCCGCTGTCCGAGGTGATCCGCGACCCCCGGATGCGGGCCGACGTCCAGCGGGCCGTCGACCACGCCAACGAGGCTGTCTCGCGCGCCGAGTCCATCCGCGCCTTCACCCTGGTCGAGGGCGAGTTCAGCGAGGACAACGGCATGCTCACCCCGTCGCTGAAGGTCAGACGGCACGAGGTGACGGCGGCGTACGCGGACGAGATCGAGGCCCTCTACGCCGGCTGAGGGCCCGTTCGGCGGCTCTCGCATGGCGCCGGGGCGGCGGACGTGACTACCTGTCAGTGAGTGGGAGGAGCACGCCGAGGAGGACGCATGGGCCCTGACCGCCGCCGGACCGCCCGCAGAGGGCAGGCGCTCGTCACCGCCGCGCTCCTCGCGTGGGCCGCGCTCGCCCCGGGCACGGCCCTCGCCGCCGGCTCCGCCCCGTCCCC